>JBCDLG010000026.1:0-35485 GCA_038745625.1 Pseudomonadota bacterium
AAGAGTCCAATTGATCCCGGCACCGATGAAGACGATTTCCTGCCGGCGATCCCCATAGGGTTCCTGCCAGTTGGCCTTGATGTACTCCTCAACCTGTTCGCCAGCTGGCCAACGCTCGCGCGGTACGCTCGCCCACCACGTACCCAACGGTGCGACGCTCGAAAGAGCTCCGGCCAGCGAGAACTCAGCCACCCAATCCGGCCGCGTGGCCATCCAGAAATGACCCTTGGCGCGGATCACCCCCGGCAGAGCGCCATTGAGCAGCGTATGGATCGCTTGCGGATCAAAAGGACGTCGCGCGCGATAGGTATAGGACGTAACCCCATACTCCTCTGTCTCTGGCTTGTGATCCGCATAGCCATAAAGTTCTTTCGCCCACATCGGATGCTTGTGGGCCTCCTCGAAGTCGAACAGACCAGTATCGAGGATCGAGTCGGCAGGGACATCGGAGTAGTTTGTTTCGATGATCCGGACATCCGCGTTCAAGCTTCGGATGATCTTCCGCGCGGCATCGACCTGTTCGGGGCGCGCATCGTCGACCTTGTTGAGGATAACGATATCGGCGAACTCAATTTGATCGGTGAGCAGATGAACAAGCGTCCGCTCGTCCTCCTCGCCCATCACCTCCCCCCGGTCGCGTAAGAAGTCGTGGCTGGAGAAGTCCTTGAGCAAGTTGACCGAATCGACGACCGTGACCATAGTATCGATGCGCGCAACGTCGGAAAGGCTATCACCCTCCTCCGTCCGGAAATCGAACGTGGCAGCGACAGGCAGGGGCTCGGAGATACCCGTCGACTCGATCAGCAGATAGTCAAAGCGACCCTCCTCGGCGAGCCGCCGAACTTCCGCCAAAAGATCATCGCGCAAGGTGCAGCAGATGCAGCCGTTCGACATCTCCACCAACGTCTCATCGGTACGGCTGAGCTCAGAGCCTGCGCGCACGAGGTCGGCATCAATGTTCACCTCTGACATATCATTGACGATCACCGCGACGCGGCGCCCTTCACGATTGTTCAGAACACGGTTCAGCAGCGTGGTCTTTCCCGCACCAAGAAAACCAGAAAGAACAGTGACAGGCAGCCGTTGATCGGCACTGGCGGACAAAGCCATAGAATTCTCCCTCAGCCATGGGGACGTCGATATTGATCCACGGGTTAGTACCTTGTACCATAGAATGCAACAATGTTGCATTTGGAGATCACAGCTTATGCCTCGTGCCAAAGCTTCGTCTGATGACGGTCTCACATCGGCCATCGCCGCATGCCGCTTGCGCGGCGCGCAGATCACTCCTTTGCGGGAAGCTGTTCTGACTGCGCTTTGGTCAGCAGAGCGGCCCCTTGGGGCGTATGAGCTTCGTGATCAGCTATCGGACAAAGCTGGTCGCCAGATTTCGGCACCAAGCATTTATCGGACACTTGATTTTCTGTGCGAGCAAGGTGTTGCGGTCCGGATTGAGAGCCGCAATGCCTATATCGCTTGCACACATCGCCAGAGCGACCAAGCATGCGTTTTGTTCGTGTGCAATGCTTGTGGGTTGTCGTCAGAGATCGAAAACAAAAAGCTCGAGCGTCTGTTGGCGGCCGATGCTGAGGCCCTCGGGTTCTCGATCGATCATCGAGTGCTCGAACTCTCAGGCTCCTGCGCGGATTGTCGACGCTAGGTGGTAAGCAGCGCAGCGAGGTCCTCAAGGTCCGCGCTGTTGAACGAGCGTGCTGCTCCTGAGGCAATCGAGGGGTCGCCGAGGCTTGCCGCGTAGAGAAACCGGGCTCGGCGACGCGCCGTCTCTTCTTTGAGACCTGATGTTATCAGCAGTTTGCAGATATAATTGATACGGAGGGTATCGACAGATTTAATACGTGCTTGCACATGTTTGTCATAGTCCGCCCACACCCTCACGGCGCGATCGAGCTGAGGCTTGGTCGAATAGGCCCGGACCATCAGATCGGACAACCGCTCGTGGCTCTGCCCCATAGCATCCAGATCGCGAATGGTCTCGTCGGTCGTCTGGGATTGCCAGTGCTCGAGCAAGCGCTCCTTGAACGCGTGGATGTCCTGAAAGTGCCAATAGAAGCTCCCGCGCGACACGCCGAGGGCTTCCGCCAAGCTCGCCGCCTTCAGCGCCGCAAAGCCAGATTTAGCAAGGGCTTTAAGCCCATGGTCCAGCCAATCGCGTTCGCTCAATCGGGTCATCTTGCTTCCATACACAGGTGTATTGACTCAAGGGAGTCAAAACTCATACCATACACAAGTGTATGGAACATGAGCCGATGCAAGATCTCGTATTGTACAGCGCTGGTGGGTTGGGGGCAGTGATCTCGATCATCCATGGCTATCTGGGCGAGATGAAAGTTGTGCGCCCGTTGCAGGCGCACACGGAACAAGCCAAGCGGATTTTGCAGGCGCTCGTGTTTTTGAGCGCGGTCTATTGGTTCGCCGCTAGCGTCCTGTTGCTGCTCACCCCCACATATGTGCCAGACGCCCAGCGCCCTATCATCGCCTACGGCGTCGCCCTCATCTACATATCAGGCAGTTTGGGGAATCTGTGGGGCACCAAAGGACGTCATTTTGGTTGGGCCCTCTTGGCTCTTGCCGCAGGACTGGCCATCGCTGGTGCGTGACGAGCACTGAGGCCGCCAAAGGAGCTAGGCAATACCTACACTCTACTGATCAATTCTGCGCCTGCAGGATCACCCCCATGATATAGGCCGGCCCCAGAACAAGGGCTGTACCACCGGCGATGCTCCCCATCCACCAGTGCTTGCCTGGGAACCGGCCTATAAAGACCAGGCACAGCAAAGCTGTCATGCTGAACCAAGCCAACCATATGGGAACACCCCGCTCCCATCCCTGCAGTCCCGCCAGCACGATCAGTGCAAGGCCAGACAAAACCCAACCAGCGCCGCGGCCGCAGCGTCGCAAAACAGCCGAGCCTCGCACCTGCGCGAATACAGCCCGCCGCTCATTCGCCTCTGTCCAACAGACCAAAGCGAGGACAAGTAAGCTCAGTACGAGGCCGGTTGTCATAAACGCTCCTTAGAAGTCGAAATCGAGCCGGACCGCATAGGTCCGCTCATCGCCGAGACGCGACGTTCCAAACTCGCGGTTGATGAAACCAAAATACTGCGCATCGAAGGCGTTTCGAACATAGCCCGATAGGCGAACGTTCTCGTTGATCTGGTAGCCAGCCCGCGCGTTGACCAAAGTCCGCGCACCATCTTCGTTGAAGCTCAGGTTTTCGTCAGTCGGGAAGAAGTCACTGCCGTAGTTGACATCGACGCCGCCAAAGATTCCAGAGGTATGCTGATAATCAAAACCAAAGTTCAACGAGACGACCGGCGAACCGGAGAACCGATTGCCCGAGAAGTTGTCCTGGTTCGTTTCCGAGATGGGTTGCGACGGGTCGAAATTGCCGTTCGGGTAGTCATCAAACTCGGTGTTCGCGTAGCCAATCCCGCCATAGACTTCGAGATCATCTGTGAGCTGGAACGTGACATCCGACTCCACGCCGAACAGCGTCGACGAGGCCGCGTTGACCGTCTCCGAGAAGTCAGGAAAATCTTCGAACGGCAGGGAAACCTGCTGGTCTGTCCAATCGGAATAGTAGATATTGGTATTCCACAGAAGACGACCGTCAAAGAAATTAGTCCGTGCACTGAGCTCATAGTTCCAAAGGAACTCCGGGTCGAACTCATTGAGACGGCCATCGATAACCGAGATTTCACCGCCGCCCGCTCGATAGGCGCGCTGAACGACAAAGGCGAACGTCGCATTGCTATTGGCCTTCCAGCGGGCCCCACCTTTGGGAAGCCACGCTTCGTAGTCCGCCGAAGCGGTCTCAGCATCCTCGCCAAGCAGCGGCGCTAGAAACTCCAGCCCCGCGGGAAGCGGCGGATTCGCAAGCCCCGTTGTCGATGCCGCACTGTTGGTGAATTCCTCATAGTCGTATCTCAGACCAAAGAGCAGGTCGACGCTATCAGTAAGCCGATATTCGCCATCAAAGAAGCCTGCGTAGTTGGTGGTTTCAAATGTCGACAGCGAGTCGCGGGTGATGAGGACGGTGTTGAGGAGCGCAAGAACCTGCGGCGTGATACCGGGAATATCAGCACCAAGAATCGATCCCGGAACGGTGAAATTATCGTTGAACTCATCTTCGTTGTCGAAGAAGTAAAAGCCAGCCACTCCGCTCAGACGGTCGCCATTGTACCGAAGACGGAGTTCTTCCGACCACGCCTCATCGCCGCCCGTCCGATCAAGCGCCGCGATGGGCGCGGGTGTGCCGTCAAAGTCCTCAAATCGGAGATAGTCTGTGTCTTGATAGGTTGTGATCGACTGGATATCGAAGCGCTCAGAAACCGTCCAAGTGGCGTTGACCGATTGAATGAAGGTCTCTGTACCCTCCCGGCCGGGCGTATCGTAAAACACTTCGCGTGTGACATCGTCAGCCGAAACGCCTGAGACCGAAGCCGCTGTGCCATCAAATCCCGGAAGCGGAATGATATCCTCACCGGCAAAATTCTCCGTGTAGGATGACGTTGAGATGATTTTGATGTCTGAGGTTGGCTCAACGAGAAGCTTGAAACGGTAGGTTTCCAGCTCCGTCGCATCGGCATCCTCGTCCAAGAACGCATTGGTGATGAAGCCGTCGCTCTCGCGATAATTCGCAGAAAAACGGAAGGCCAATTTATCGTCGACAATCGGACCACCCACGGCGATCGCGCCCTGGACGACGCCATTGTTGCCATATTCACCACGTGCACGCAGATCCCACTCATAGGTCGGATCTTGTGTCCGGACATAGATCGCGCCCGCGAGCGCGTTCCGGCCAAAGTTCGTCGACTGAGGGCCCCGGTAGACCTCGACCTGCTGGAGGTCCCAGCTATCAAGAGGACCAAAGAATGTCGTCTGGTTCGAAAGTGGCGAGTCATCGACGTAGACCGTCAGTGTCGCGCCGTTTCCGGCGATCCCTCGCTGGTCCACACCCCGGATCGAAAAGCCCTGTTGACCGAAGGCTGGCGACACGTTCGGGATTCGATTGATGACATCATAGAGATTGACGATGGGCTCCCGCAGGATCTCCTCAGACGTCGTCACGTTGACACTGGCGGTGACGTCCTCGAGCGAGCGCACCTGCTTGGTGCCGTAGACGACGATCTCGTCGGCAGCGTCCAGCGAAGCGAGCTGGGTCGGTTGATCGTCCTGCGCCAAGGCGGCCATAGGAAGAAGAGCGGCGAAACTCACGCTGAGAAACAAAGAACGCGTCACGAAGAGCCTCTAAATGCGACTGATTATCAGAATTGTTCGCGTGTCTAGTGGCGTGCATCAGCAGATGCAAGTCGTTCGCAAAAAGAAATCGCTCGTCGCTCGCCGACAATATATTCCTGGTCGAGACTATTTCAGCAAAGTTAAGCGAGCGGCCGTTTCGGCGCCCATGGCTAGGCGAAACTGCCAAGGACCCTAGGTCCGGCGCCATGGCTCGCCAGTATGGGTCACGTAGCGCGCCCACACATAACGCCATGGCATCACCGCAAAGACCAAGACAATGCCGATGCATTCGTAAAACGTGGACTCAACGACGGCCCAGCGACCGTTCAGCACAGCGGGTATCGCAATCGCCACGATCCAGATGGCCTTCCAAAGCGTCTCAAAGAAAATCAATGGCAGCATCTGGAGCGGATACCGGATACCGAACAAAACGAGCAGCCCCAACGCGGCAAACATGGACTTTGCGATACCCCGCATCAGCGGCCAGTCCGCGGATTGAAAAAGCAGCTGCTGCCATACAAAGCTGTGTAACCCCACGGCGATCGCGACATAGAGCAGCCGCAAAAGGTGGATTCGCCACATGGCGACCGGCGATAAGCTGTCAGCTGCGTTGGTCATGTCTCTGGCTCCGCGATGGCTCAATGGAACCCAAAGCAAAACGAACAGCGCCGTACGTCTTGCCGATTGGCAAATCGGCTATCGATTGGTCGGCCAGCCCAACCTACCGCGCCACTCAAAACGCCGCTCCGCATGCACGGGAGCGTCGGGGCCCCTTGAGATGTGAGCAGGCCCGGAACGAAGCGGTGCGGAGCCCGTCAGCGATCAAGATCGCCCTCCCCTTGCCAGGCGCCCGGCCAGGATGAGAAGCAGCGGTGTCAGCCCAAGGTGTGCAAGTGACCCCATCAAATCTCCCTCCAGGAGAAATGACCGTATACGGCAGCAAGATCTCCTACTTCACCGGAAAACTTGAAAGCTATCTGCGGTTCAGGCGCGTCCCCTATAAACTGCTTCCTACGACCGCTGGGAATCCCAACACCCTGCGCGAGAACGCAGGCACCGCCCAGATGCCTGTCGTTCGGCTGAGCGACGACCGCTGGATGACCGATTCCACCCCCATGATTGCGTGGTTGGACGCCCAGTGCGGCGGGCCAAGCATCTATCCAACCGATCCCATCCTTCGTTTTGTCGGCCTCCTGATCGAGGACTATGCCGATGAGTGGTTGTGGCGGGCCGCGATGCACTATCGCTGGACCTATAGAGCGGATCGCCAATATGCGTCGCATTCCCTGTATGACGAGCTGATGGCTGGCTATCTGCCGATACCGAGGATCGTGGGGGTCAATTATCTCAAACTCCGGCAGCTACGAGGATTCGTCATTGGCGACGGCGTGTCGCGCGAGACAAGGGCCCATGCGGACGAAACCTATCTGACGGCGCTCGATCACTTGCAGACGATTTTCGAGAAGCGACGGTTCTTGTTGGGAGATCAACCGACCATCGCGGACTTTGGCATGATGGGACCGATGCTGCGTCACTTCAGCCAAGATCCAACGCCTGCGGAGATTATGCGAACGCGGGCGCCGGGCGTTTACGAATGGGTCGCCCGCATGTGGAACCTCCCGCCCGATGCTGGCTATGGCAGCGTGGTCGTAGGAGTGGATGACCTGCTGAAACGTCTGTTGACCGAGATTTGTGAGACACACCTTGCGCAACTAAGGCAAAATGCGGAGGCTTTCGGGCTCCAAGAAAAGCGATACGACCAAACCATTCAGGGTTGCTCCTATCGGCAGGTCCCGGTGTCGCGCTATCGTGTCTGGTGCTTGGAGACCCTGCGGCGTGCCTGGTCGGCCCTCAGCGAGGGTGATCAATCTCAGCTCAAAGAGCATTTGACCTCACCTGAAGCATCGATCCTCTGGGACGATGTCGCGTTCAAACCATCCGAGTACGACACCGACAACCAGGCGCCCTTCAACCGAGCGATCAACGTTTTTGGGACAGGTATTCCGGGCAGCTGATCGACGAACAGTTGTCACTATAGCGCGTGCGAAGCGCGTTTTGACGGTGCACGGCATCCACCCACGACTTAGCGATGCCCCGAGAACCAAATGCGGAGCCACGTCGGAAGGACATCGACAGATTGAAAGCAGTGGCACTCCCTAGGGGAATCGAACCCCTCTTTCCAGGTTGAAAACCTGGCGTCCTAACCGATAGACGAAGGGAGCGCAGAGCCGGGCTGCACCCAGAAGCGGCCAGATACGGAAACGGGCGGGCGCTTTCAAGCCTTTTTTGATCTAGGCAACACTTGCGTCGTCGAGTTCGAACTGCGCCGCCTCGCCGCCCCGCCAGGTGTCCGGCGTGATACGGCCGGCGAGATGCAGAAGCGGCCGACTTTCGTCCTCCAGAAGGTCGCCAAGGGGTTCATCTTTCACACCGAACGCGATCCCGCGCGCTGTTTTGCCGAGGCTGTCCTCCACGGTGATCGAGAGATGCCGATCGCCCACCAGACGCGCATGGCGGATGCGCACCTGGGACAGCGCAAAGCGCGGCTCGGGATTGCCTTGACCAAAAGGGCCAGCAGGGCTGAGCGCGCGGCACGTGGCGGCGGTCACCGCGCCGAGGCCTACAGCGCCATCCAGAACCAAGGGGCGCACCGCCGTCGCTTGCGCAACCGAGGCGGCGAGCTGCTCAGCGAGGAACGCGCGGAAGGGTTCGACCTGATCCGGCGCAAGCGACAGCCCTGCGGCCATGGCGTGCCCACCGCCGCCTTGGATCACGCCCGCAGCGGCGGCTTCTGCCACAGCGGCACCAAGATCCACGCCCTCGACCGAGCGGCCAGAGCCTGTGCCCTTCTCTCCCTCGAGTGAGATGCAGAAGGCCGGCCGATGAAAACGCTCTTTGAGGCGCCCCGCGACGATGCCGACGACGCCGGGGTGCCACCCCTCTCCTGCCGCAACAACAGGCTCACCGTCAGCAAGTCCCCTTGCCTCAACCTGCGCGATCGCTTCCCGACGTACGCTGTCCTCAAGCCGGCGGCGTTCTTTATTGAGTGCTTCGAGTTTCTGGGCGATGGCGGCCGCCTGGGCCGGTTCGTCAGTGATCAGAAGGTCGAAGGCGATCTTGGCGTGGCCGATGCGGCCCGCGGCGTTGATCCGTGGGCCGATTTGAAATCCGATATGGCTCGCGCCTGCCTCCCCTTGCAGGCCCGCAGCGAGCGCCAGAGCGCGGAGACCCGGATTGCCAAGCTGGCCCCGCTCAAAATCGCCAATCACTTTGAGGCCTTGCGCGACGAGCAAGCGGGTAAGGCCCTTGAGCGGCATCACATCGCAAATCAGGCTCACCGCCACGAGATCAAGGTAGCGCGTGAGCTTGGGCTCGGGCCGCGCCTCAAACCAGCCGCGCCCACGAAGCGCACGGTTGAGAGCAACAAGCGCCATGAAGGTCACGCCGCCTGCGGACAATCCTCCCAGGCCCGAGGTGTCACCGGGACGGTGGGGATTGACGAGCGCGAAAACGCCGGGGCGCTCACTCATCAGGTGGTGGTCGAGCACCACAACGTCCGCCTTGGCACCCCCCAAAATCGCGCCATGGTTGGAGCCGCAATCGACGGTTACAATGAGCCTCGCGCCCTGTTCCTCGAGCGAGCGAAGGCCCTCCGCACTCGGCCCATAGCCTTCGGTGAAACGATCGGGAAGATGCACCACGGGCTCAGCGCCCACCGCGCGAAGATAGCGGAAAAGGAGTGCCGAGGAGACTGTTCCGTCGACATCGTAATCGCCGAAAATGCCTATCGTCTCACCATTGGTGATCGCGTCCGATAAGCGGTCCGTCGCCATGTCCATCTCCATCAGAATCGAAGGGTCGGGAAGATGATGCTTAAGGCTCGGCGTGAGATAGGCCTCAAGTTGCTCAAGCTCGACACCGCGACCGAGAACCACCTGCGCCAAGAGCGAATCAAGGCCATGGCGCTGGACCGCCGCATCGGCCGACCGGCGGCACACCTCCCGCTGGCGCCAGGAGCGTCCGGTCACAGACTTTTCCACACCGAGGAGCAAAGGCCACGAGGGGTCAAACGAATCAAAAGGCATCCTGAAATGGTGCCATGAAGGCTGGACAGAAGATAGAAGCAGCGCCCCGCAACTATCCGCTGAGCCAGTGCATCACGGCGAGCACGAAGGCGCTGTTATCCTCGGCCTCGGGATCATTGAGGCCGACCCTGATGACATCACCGTCTGGACGCTCGAAGGCTTGCGCTGTGAACATGGCGGCCTCGCCAAAGACGGCGACCCGCCCTTCCCCATGGACATGAAGCGCGCCCTGTACCAGGCCTTTGGTGGAGATGCTCGGCGTCGCCTCGGTCATCGGAAGAAAAGCGTCCGAGGGCAGATAAAGACGCCAATCGTCCGGCATCAGCATGAGCGGCGCGGCACCCTCGGGGATCGAAAAGCCCTGCCCGGTGTAGGATTTCAACTGCCCGACCTTATCAGCTTTGACGCCAAGCATCGCCAGACCATCTGTCAAAAGACCATTGTCGCGGCTGAATCTCAGTGTGCCAGACTGATCAAATCCGGCCCGGGCATAACCATTGTAAAACGTGAAACCAAAGGCCGAAGCCAAATGCTCAACCGAGGCTGGAAACGGCATATGATCCGCGATCAATAGGAGTGAGCCGCCCCTATGGACCCAACGTTCCAGCGCATCCACCTCCTCTGGTGACAAGGCCGTGGGCGTTGGCAGCACCCAAACCGATTCCTCACCACCCAGAACAGCATTGGCGATCACAAAGACATCGGCGTCCGCCAAAACATCCTGCGAAATAGGCATGTCTGAATCCAGCACGCGATAACCATCTGCATGCAAAAGATCAGCGAAGCTGCGAAATCGAAAATCGATGGTATGCCAATTGCCGTGCGCAGAATCCACCATCACGACGGGGCCTTGATCGTCAGCATAGGTCGGGGCCGTGATCGCGGGCGACCATGCCACCTCGCGCGGTGTCGGCCCGTGATGATCGTCCTCACCGCAAGCTGACAGGACGAGGGCGATCAGCCCACATGCCATCTGCCCGATGGGCCACGGCCGCTGACCTTTTGGCCGACTGGCATCAACAGGATCGTGACTGTCGTCTTGGCGGATCGGTGACTTTTCCATGACCGGGACGTTAGGCCAGACAGGACCATAGGAACAGCAATCATGGCGAGACTTTTGTATCACTACCCAGACGGGAACAGCATTGTTGAACGCCTGGTCTACGCGGCCCGTGTGGCCTGGTCAGCGGAAGACATAGACGCGAACGTCCGCACAGAAAGCGAACGCTCGGTTGCCGATATCAACGTCTATTAGTTGAGCTTTTTCTTCACTTCAGCAGGCTCTGGAACTGGCTGGGGGATCGGGGCGACGGTGACGCCTTCGTCTTTCAGCTCCTTGACCTCGGCGGGCGTGGCCTGGCCATAGATCTGCCGCTCCTCGGTCTCGCCATAGTGGATCTTGCGCGCTTCCTCCGGGAACTGCTTGCCGACATTGTCGAAGTTCTTCTCAACATAGTCCTGCGCTTTACGGGCGGCCTCGTTCCAGGTCTTGCGCACCACCTCCATCGCCTCGTTCTTGGCCGCACGGCGCGCGGTCCGGACGGCAGGCGCCATCAGCGCTTTCTCCACCTCATGCGTTCCGCACACGGGGCATTCGAGCAGCGCCTCTTCCTTCTGACGGTCAAAATCAGCGCTCGATGAGAACCAGCCTTCAAACCGGTGATCCTCGACGCAACGAAGAGCGTATTTGATCATGGAGTAAAGGTACGCACAGCGACAGGGCGATCAAGACCAAGCGACGGGATACGGGTCCTCATGTCACGGCAACGCTCAAGGTCGAGATCGGCAGCGATGACGCCAGGCTCGTCGTCAGGCTTCTCCGCCAGCACCTCGCCCCAGGGGCTGATGATCAGCG
Organism: Pseudomonadota bacterium; assembly: GCA_038745625.1. Classification (GTDB taxonomy): domain Bacteria; phylum Pseudomonadota; class Alphaproteobacteria; order Caulobacterales; family Parvularculaceae; genus Parvularcula. Next base: position 11,203 of record JBCDLG010000026.1, read on the forward strand.
AATGCCCATAGGTGACGCGGCCGTCCTCATGGGTTCCGCCTTGCGCTGCGGCGAGCACGAAGCTCCCGGTCTCAATCGCCCGCGCGCGGAGGAGCACCTCCCAATGGGCTTTGCCCGTGGGAACGGTGAAGGCGGCGGGGATCGTCAGGATCTCCGCGCCCTCTTTTGCGAGGCCGCGGTAGAGATGCGGGAACCGCAGGTCATAGCAGATCGAAAGACCGACATGTGAGCCCTCCGCCTCAATCAGCACCGCCTCATCGCCGCCGCGATAAAGGCTCGACTCGCGCCAGCTCTCGCCGGTGGGCAGGTCCACATCAAAGAGGTGGATCTTGTCATAGGTGGCCAGCAGTTGCCCGCCGCTAAAGGCAAATTGTGTGTTCGCCACTTTGTCTTCGCCGTCCACCGGGACCGGCATCGAGCCGATGATGATGGTCGCACCCAGCTCCTCGGAGAGCGCGGAGAACACAGCGACCTCATCGACGTCGGTTTGTTCAAGGCTCGCGCGCAGACGCGGCCGCTCGCGATCGAGCAGCGTGGTCATCTCGGGCGTCAGAATCAGGGTCGCGCCATCCGCGGCCGCCTCGCGGATCAGCGCCTCCGCGGCCTCAAGATTGGCGGCGCGGTCGACCCCTGTCCGGAGCTGCACGCAAGCGGCGCGGATCACACTCATCCGGCCAGCATCGCGTCGAGTTTGCCCTCGCGGTCGAGCGCCGCGAGGTCATCCGAACCGCCCACATGGGTGTCGCCGATAAAGATCTGAGGGAAGGTCATCCGGCCGCCGGAACGATCGATCATCTCCTGCTTCTTCTCTTTATCGAAGGCAGCGGGGATCTCCTCGACGTCCGCCCCTTTCTGCTTCAACAGATGCATGGCCCGAACGCAGTAAGGGCACATCACTTTGGTGTATACCGTGACCTTGGCCATGGCGCTCGCTCCTTTAGACTTCTGGGAGAAGAACTTGGGGGTCTTTGGCCGTTTCGAAAACCCTTGCGACAGTGACGGCCCCAACAAAGCTGACCCCCGCCCGGCGCAAAGCCCGCGCCGCTGCGAGTAGGGTCGCGCCGCTGGTGAGCACGTCGTCGACGAGGATCACCGCATGTCCCTTGGCCTCCGATGAGGCGGCAAACGCGCCGGAGAGATTGCGGCGACGCCCGGCAAACCCAAGGCCTCGCTGCTGCGGCGTGGCCTTGATACGCTTCAAGAGGTCGAGCCGAAGCGGCATGCCTGAGCGGTCTGACAACGCCTGGGCGAGAAGCGCAGCCTGGTTGAACCGGCGCGTCCGCAGCCGCTTGGGATGCAGCGGGATCGGCTGCAGCACCGCGTTGCTCGGCGGCTCTAGCGCCGCAAGCGACGGGACCATGAGGCCGCCAAGGGTGGGCGCGAGATCATGCCGATCGCCGTATTTGAGCTGCAGGATCAGCTCAGCCGAGAGCGGGTCATAGGCGAGCGCGCTCCTGACCCGATCAAGCCGCCCGGGGCCGCAAAGCGTGCGGTCATAGCCCCTAGGCGCCGCGCAAGGCACACACAGCGGCACGCCGGTGTCATGCTCGAATGGCGCACCGCAGAGTGAACAGCTCGGCGGGGTGACAAACTGAAGCCGTTGCCAACCCTCAGGCGATAAGCGGCCAGCCTCCAGCACTGGTTGCTTTGTCACCGGACAGGTTGGCGGAAAGAGCAGCCGCCCCAGCGGCATCGACCAAAGCCACACAGGACTTGGGCGGGGCCGTTTTATCCGCCATGGGAGGGAGGTTATGCCTGACACCGCGCCGCCATCGATCTTCTCACCGTGTCTCCGAAAAATGCGCCTAGAGCGCGCTGCCCGCAACTTTACCGCGCATGACTTTCTGCACCAGAGGGTTGCTGCGGATGCCCTCGACCGACTGGAGACGGTGCAAAAACGGTTTGAGCGCGCCTTGTTCCATGGCCCCGCCGCGCCTCACCTTGTAGACCGATTGACCTCTGCAGCTGATGTCGGCACACTGACGATCGCGGGAGAAAGTGCCAAGCAATTGGTCGCGAGCGGCGCGAAAGGCCCGATCGAGGCGCGGGCATCGGCGCTCCCCTTCCCTGACAAGAGCTTTGATCTCGTCGTCTCGCTGATGGCGCTGCATGCGGAGGATGATCTACCCAAGGCGTTGGTCGAGGCGCGGCGCGTGCTTGTCCCGGACGGGCTGTTCATCGCCAGCTTTCCCGCCGAGCGCACCTTGAGCGGCTTGCGCGACGCCCTCCGCGAGGCCGAGACCCGTATCACCGGAGGTCTCAGCCCGCGCGTGCCGCCGTTTGTTGCGATCAAAGATGGCGGCGCCCTTCTCCAACGGGCGGGCTTCGCGCTTCCCGTCGTCGACAACCAGCCGATCACTGTTCAGTATGCGAACCCTCTTCGCCTGTTCCAAGATCTCCGCGGCATGGGGGAGACGGCGAGCATGGTCAAAGGCAGCCGGACTGCCCTGCGCCGCGATGTGCTCGCGGAGGTGATCCGCCAGCTCGACGGCCAAGAGACGATCTTCGAAATGCTGGTGATGACCGGCTGGGCACCGCATCCAAGCCAGCCCAAGCCTCTGAAACCAGGCAGTGCAACAGCATCGCTCGCCGATGCCGTCAAACACTCGGGCAAAGCCTAGCTCAAGAGGTCCCGCACGGCCGCCGCGAGTGGACGGTCCGCTGGCACCAGGTCATAGGAGAAGAGATCCTCCGCCTTCGACCAAGAGAGTTCCTGACCCTCAAGCGGCGCTGGGATGCCTTTGTACTTCCGGCAGGCGTAGAGGAGGAGGACGAGCTCACCTTCACCGCTGAAGGCGAGCGGCGCGAGGCAGCTGGCTTCGGTATCAATGCCGAGTTCTTCTTTCAGCTCACGGATAAGTGCGTGGTCGGGCTTCTCGCCCTCTTCCGCTTTGCCACCGGGAAACTCCCATAGGCCAGCCTGGGTTTTGCCCTGAGGCCGCTGGGTCAGAAGAACGCGGCCATCGCGATCAATCAGCGCGCAGGCCGCAACAATCAGCATCAAGAACGCTTACTGAGCGCGCGCAAGAGCGAGGGTCGGTGCGGGGTCGTCCTCGGTCAGAGCGGCCACGACCGACTCTGCTGGACGGATGCGCATCGGCACCGCATCCCGCGCATTATCAAGCGCGGCGGCGATCGCCTCCTGGGTCAACGCCTCAACAATCGCGTCGCGACGTTCGCCAAGCGGCGCCATGCGCAACTCACGCTTCGCTTCGAGCTTAACGATATGCCAGCCCTGCTCAGTTTCCACAGGCCGCGACGCCTCGCCGACCCGCAAGCCATCAACTGCGCGCGCGAGAACGGGATGAAGATCAGCCGCGCGCACCTCACCCATCCGGCCACCTTGTGACGCCGTGGCGTCATCAATCGAATGCCGTGAGGCGAGAACCGGGAAGCTCGACGCTGGCAGCTGCGCTGCGAGCGATGCCGCCTCGTCTTGGCTCGGCACAACGATATGCGAGATCCGCATCACCGCCATCTCAGCCAGTTCTTGCTGTTCCATTTTGTAACGCTCGTGGATCGCCTGCTCGTTCACCGCCTCGCGGGTGATCTGGTCGAGATAGGCCTCAGCCAAGATCTGGCGTTCCGCCAGCGCCAAAGCGGCCCGGATCTCAAGCGCATCAGCGATGCCTTCCGTCCGTGCAGCCTGCGCCAGCGCGACCTGGTTGACCGCCGCATCAACGGTGCCCGAAGCAAGAAGCTCGTCAGCATCCGCCACCGGCTCGCCCGTAAACGCCGCCTGGGCGTAAGCGTCCGATACGCGCAGAACCTCATCACCGATAGAAGCCACGACAGGATCAAGCCGCTCAGAGACTGATGCCAGAGTGCGCGGCGGCTGAACCACGCCGAGACGGATCGTCTCAAGCGCGGTGGCCGTGATCAAAGCGGCACAAAAAAGCCCGCGTAGCATGGTCGAGCCGTGCAGCTCCTCAGCCGCGCGCGCCAAAACCATGCCGGTGAAGCGAAACCCACGAACCGCTTCGACCGCCGAACGTTTATTGATTTCAATGCCTTGCACAATCACACCCAGCAAGCTCAGAAAGACAGTTAAGAAGCCCTTAACGACTTACAAACGAATTGACGAATCTTCCTGTGCGAAGGCAGTGCCAACTCGCAAAAATTTGACAGCGAAGGGGGCTGCTACCTATCTGCGAAACGCCCTCGTCATCTGAGATCAGTAGAGGGTTTGCCGCGCGGCTCAGGCTCGCTGGCGGCGACAGATTCAAAAGGCAGGTTGATGGCTAAAGTATCCCTCGCGCAACGCCTCTTCGGCTCGGCCAATGAGCGCCGACTGAAACCGATGACCAAGCGCGCCAAAAAAATTGGCGAGCTGGCGGATGAGATGGCTGCGCTCAGCGATGAGGACATCATCGCGAAGACCGACGAACTCAAGAACCGTTACCAAGAAGGCGAGACGCTCGACGATCTCTTGAACGAAGCCTTCGCCCTGGTGCGTGAGGCAGCGGATCGCGCGATCGGCCTCCGGCCCTACGACGTCCAGTTCGTCGGCGGCATGGTGATGAATGGCGGCAACATCGCTGAGATGAAGACGGGTGAAGGCAAAACGCTGGTCGCCACCCTCCCCGCGTTCTTGAACGCCCTCACCGGCGAAGGCGTCCACATCGTCACCGTCAACGACTACCTCGCCGCCCGCGATGCGGAATGGATGGGCAAGGTCTACGAAAAGCTCGGTATGACCACTGGCGTGATCACCAGCGGCATGGACGATGTGGCCCGGCGCGCGGCCTATGCCTGCGATATCACCTACGGCACCAACAACGAGCTCGGCTTCGACTATCTGCGCGATAACATGAAGCAGTCGAAAGAAGAGATGGTGCAGCGCGGGCACGCCTACGCCATTATCGATGAGGTCGACTCCATCCTGATTGACGAAGCGCGGACGCCGCTGATCATCAGTGGCCCGACGGAAGACAAATCTGACCTCTACGTCGCCATCGACAAGTTGATGCCGCAGCTCGACGACGAATGCTACGAGATCGATGAGAAGAAAAAACTCATTACCCTGACTGATGAGGGCAATGAGCGGGTCGAAGACCTCTTGCGCGAGATGGAACTCCTCAAAGGCGAGAGCCTTTACGAGGCAGAGAACGTCACCGTTGTTCACCATGTGCAGAACGCTCTGCGTGCGCATAAAATGTTCACGCGCGATAAAGACTACATCGTCAAAGACAACAAAGTCGTGATCATCGACGAATTCACCGGCCGGATGATGGATGGTCGCCGCTGGTCCGACGGCCTGCACCAAGCGGTCGAGGCGAAAGAAGGCGCCGAGATCAAGCCCGAGAACGTGACCCTCGCGTCGATCACCTTCCAGAACTACTTCCGCCTCTACGAAAAGCTGTCAGGCATGACCGGTACGGCGATCACGGAGGAAGGCGAATTCCAGGACATCTACAACCTGTCCGTCTCCGAAATTCCCACCAACCGCCCGATCGCCCGCGACGACTTTGACGATGAACTCTACATGTCAGCCCGTGAAAAGTACCGCGCAATCGCCATCCAAATCGCTGAGTGCCACCTGAAAGGCCAGCCGGTCCTCGTCGGCACCGTTTCGATTGAAAAATCCGAGTACCTCTCTTCGCTTCTCGGCGACAAAAAGTTCTGGAAAGAAGTCGCCGCCGACCTCACCAAACGCGCTGGCGACCTCAAAGAAAAGCAGGTCGAAGAGCGCGAGCGGCTGACGACAATGGCCACCGATATCGAGGCGATGGCGCGCAAACCCATCCCGGTGCCTCATAACGTTTTGAACGCCCGTTTCCATGAGCAAGAGGCTGAGATCGTTGCCTCTGCCGGCATTCCCGGCGCTGTGACCATCGCCACCAACATGGCTGGTCGAGGTACAGACATTCAACTCGGCGGCTCGGTCGACATGGAAATCGTCCAGCACCTCTCCGAAGAGGACGACGCCGAGACGATCAACACCAAGCGCACCGAAATCGAAGCTAAGATCAAAGAGCAAAAAGATGTCGCGCTCGAAGCGGGTGGCCTTTTCGTTCTTGGGACAGAGCGTCACGAAAGCCGCCGGATCGACAATCAACTCCGCGGCCGGTCTGGGCGCCAGGGCGATCCCGGTACCACCAAGTTCTACCTCTCCCTCGAAGATGACCTGATGCGGATTTTCGGTGCAGGGATGGAGAAGATGCTGAACCGCTTTGGCATCAAGCCCGATGAGTCGATCGAGCACCCATGGTTCACCAAAGCCGTTGAAAACGCTCAGAAAAAGATTGAGCAGCGCAATTTCGATATTCGCAAAAACGTCCTCAAATATGACGACGTGATGAACGATCAGCGTAAAGCTGTGTTCGAGCAGCGCATTGAGTTCATGGACACACCGGACGTGGCTGAGATCATCAGCGACATGCGCGAGACCTTGATCGAAGACGTCGTCGGCTACCGCATCCCAGAGCGCAGCTATGCGGAGCAATGGGATACCGATGGCCTGACCGAAGACTTGCACGAGGTGTTCGGTCTCGATCTGCCGATCGCTGACTGGGCAGCCGAAGAAGGCGTTGCCGATTCTGAAATCACAGAGCGCGTCCGGACGGCTGTCGCCGAGCACTATACGAAACGAACAGCTGACTTCGGCGAAGACACCACCAAGCGGATCGAAAAAGCAGTCCTTCTGCAGACCATCGACCGCAATTGGCGTGAGCACCTCCAGCAGCTGGACCATCTCCGCTCTGTCGTAGGCTTGCGCGGTGTTGGACAGCGTGACCCGCTCAACGAGTTTAAGACCGAGGCCTTCGCCCTCTTCCAAACCCTGCTCGACGGCCTGCGCCGCGATGTGACCCGTGCTCTTTATCACGTTGAGGTGCGTCGGCCCGAAGCGCCGAAAATCGATGTCGAGGAAGCCAAACGTCTGATTGCGGAGCTTCAAAAGAAGGGTCAGCTCGATCCTGAGACAATGAAAACAACGCATATCGATCCGCTCACGGGCGAGAACGACGCCGCGCCGCCACAGGCTGCGCCCGCTCGCACCTATGGTCGGGCGACCGGCGCGACAACGTTGAAAGCAGCGCGCGAGTCGAAAGCTATTGACCCCAACGATCCCTCGACCTGGGGCCGGGTTAGCCGCAACGCGCCGTGCCCTTGCGGATCAGGTAAGAAATACAAGCACTGCCACGGTCGGCCCGATATCGAGTCGCAAGCGGCCGAGTAAATTCTCACCACGAAAGCTGCAACGCATATGTCCGCGTACCGCTCACCCTTTCTGCAAACACTTGAGGAGCGCGGCTTCATCCATCAGGTGACCGACGCGGAGGCGCTCGACGCCGCCCTCACATCTGGAACGTGCACGGCCTATATCGGCTTTGATGCGACCGCAGACAGCCTGCATATCGGCAGCCTGGTGCAGATCATGATGCTGCATCATTTGCAACAGGCGGGGCACCGCCCCCTTGTCTTGCTTGGCGGCGGCACGACCAAGGTCGGTGATCCGACGGGTAAGGACGAGCAGCGAAAGCTGCTGTCCGACGACGATATTGCACATAACATGGCGGGTATCCGCAAGGCTTTCGAACCGTTCCTGACGTTTGGGGATGGGGAGAGTGACGCCATGATGGTCAACAACGACGATTGGTTGTCGGGGCTGGGCTATGTGCCGTTCTTGCGCGAGTACGGTGTGCATTTTACGATCAACCGTATGTTGACCTTTGACTCGGTCAAGCTGCGGCTCGAGCGTGAACAGCCCATGACGTTCCTCGAATTCAACTATATGCTGATGCAGGCTTACGACTTCCTCGAGCTGAAAAAGCGCTACAATTGCAGCTTACAGATGGGCGGTAGCGATCAGTGGGGGAACATTGTCAATGGCGTGGAGTTGATCCGCCGCGCCGGCGCTACCACCGCCGATGATACAGCGGCGTTCGGTCTCACCACCCCGCTCCTGACCACAGCGTCGGGCAAAAAAATGGGCAAGACAGAGAAAGGTGCTGTCTGGCTCAACGCAGAGCGCTTCTCACCCTACGACTATTGGCAGTTCTGGCGAAACACGGACGATGCCGATGTCGGCACGATGCTCCGGCGGTTTACGCTCCTCCCAATGGCCGAGATCACACGGCTCGAAGGCCTTGAAGGCGGCGAGATCAACGAAGCCAAAAAGATCTTGGCAACCGAGGCAACCGCGCTTCTCCATGGCCGCGAGGCCGCCGACGCCGCAGCAGAGACCGCACGGCAAACCTTCGAAGCAGGCGCCGCTGGCGGCGATCTTCCCACCGTCACCCGAACCACAGCCGATGCCGCGAGCGGTATACCGCTCTTCCCAGCGTTTCAAGAACTCGGCCTGATCGCGAGCAACGGCGAAGGACGGCGTCACATCAAAGGCAATGCGCTGAAGGTGAACGATACGCCGCTCACGGAGGAGCGGCCACTTTCTGCCGCGGATGTGCAGGACGGTGCGATCAAGCTGTCGATCGGCAAAAAGAAGCACGGTCTCGTTAAGGTCGGCGCATGACCAAGCGACTGACCTGGCGCGGCGAGCGCGCCATCCTCGAAGAGGCAGAACGCGCCCTCACCGAGTTGATGGAGCCGCCTGTGGAGGCAACCAGCCTCATCCGAGACGACGACGCGAGCGGCCCTCCGAATAAGGCCTCTTGGATATTGCATGCGTACACAGATCATGAAATCTCCGAGGTGATGCTCTCTCTTTTGCCCGAAAACCTCTCTCCCCCGCATGAGGAGGAACTTGAGGATCGAGACTGGGTCGCGCACAGCCTTGAGGGTCTTGGGGTGATCCGTGCCGGCCCTTTCGTGCTGTTCGGCAGCCACGACGCCGAACGCGCGAGCGACGAGCCTGGCATCAAACTGCAGGTGGAAGCCAATCAAGCCTTTGGCACGGGACATCATCCAACCACCGCAGGCTGCCTTGAGGCGCTGGGTCAGCTTCGCGCAAACACGCCCAGCAAGATCCTCGACATCGGTTGCGGCTCTGGTGTCTTGGCGATGGCTGCGCGGAAGCTATGGCAGACCAGCACCATCGTTGCGACGGACATTGATCCGCAATCTGTCAAAATTTCCCAAGACAATGCGCATATCAACGGGACAGGCGATATCATTTTTGAGACTGCTTCAGGTACGGATGCTCCGGCAACAGAGCGTGAGGCGCCTTTCGATCTGGTGCTGGCCAACATTCTCGCTGGTCCTCTCCGCGAGCTGGCCCCCGACATTGCGGCCGTCTCAACACCTGGCGCAACGCTGGTCATGGCCGGGCTGCTTGATGAGCAACAGGCAAGTGTCGAAGCCGCCTACAAAACCCAAGGGTTTGCCGTGATTGATCAATTCGGCACGCCGCGGTGGCCGGTCCTTGTGCTGACGCGACGAACAAGCGAGGCTACGCTGTGAAAGTCGTAACGACCACAGAGGATCTTGCAGCTTTTTCCAGCCATGCTGGCTCAGCGCCTTTTGTCACGGTGGACACTGAATTCCTCCGGGAGCGCACGTATTATTCACAGCTCTGCCTTATCCAGGCGGCAACGAATGAAGAGGCTGTGATCATTGACCCCTTGGCGGATGGCCTTGATCTATCGCCCTTTCTTGCGTTGCTCAGTAACGCGAGCATTGTCAAAGTGTTTCATGCGGCCCGGCAAGACCTTGAGATCTTTGTGAAATTGATGGGCTCCGTACCAGCACCATTGTTCGATACGCAGGTTGCTGCGATGGTTTTCGGCTATGGTGACCAGGTGGGCTACGAACCGCTGGTGCGCTCGCTAACAGGTGTACAAATCGACAAGGGGAGCCGTTTCACTGATTGGTCACGGCGCCCACTGACGAACAAACAGCTTGAATACGCGCTGGGTGACGTCACGCATCTGCGCGATGTCTACATGAAATTGCTGCAGCGTTTAGAGGACACCGGCCGTCAGCCATGGGTTGAGGAGGAAATGGATCTGCTCCTTGACCCCGCGCTCTACGCCACCGCACCCGATGAGGCATGGCGGCGGCTCAAGGTACGGAACGTGAAGCCGAAAGAGCTCGGCCCCCTGATTGAGGTGGCTGCGTGGCGTGAGCAGGAGGCCCAATGGCGCGATGTACCCCGCGCACGGGTGGTGAAGGACGATGTACTTTTCGAAGTCGCGCGAGCCCGTCCGTTGAGCACTGACGAACTCAGTCGCCTCCGCTCGCTTCCCCAAGGCTTCGAACGCTCTGCCGCAGCGAAGGGCTTACTCGAGGCGATAAAGACGGGCACCGAGATACCGCGCGAGGCGCTCCCTCATCTTGAGAACAGAAGCCGCGAGCCGGGACCGCCCGATGTCGTGGAACTCCTCCGTGTTCTCCTCAAACGCCAGTGCGAGGCCCATGAGGTCGCGCCTAAGCTCTTGGCCAGTGCCGCTGATCTTGATGCGCTCGCGCTGGACGACGAAGCCGACATCCCTGCCCTTCACGGCTGGAGGCGCGAGGTTTTCGGTGAACTCGCCCTCAAACTGAAACACGGCCAGGTCTCGTTGGGCCTTGAGCGGGGACGTGTTACCGTCCTCAACCATGAGCAGGTATAAGGACCTCAGGTCGCAAGTCGAAGACATCAGACAGCCGATCAAACTCTTTCAGTGCCGCCTCCGCGAACAGGCCGATGGCTTGAGGTTCAATCGTTAGCGAAAGTGTCTCCTCCGTCCGCTGTAAACGAAAACCTGAATCCCGGGCAAACATCGGCCGGTTCAACGCAGTCACCAAACGAAGGGCACAACCCACTCTATAAGCATACCGAATATCATCCTCGGCGAGCAACGATACCGGCAAATCACCGACATCTTTCGAAAGCGATCCACCGAACCGGGCCAGTATCATCACAGCAAGGATTGTTCTTTCGCGATGGTCAAGGCCGAGAAATGGTGTGGCCATCACCAGGCTCGCTGCATGCCGCGCCCTCTGTTCAGGATGGGCCAGGCTCGCGCCTCTGATCAGTTGCGCGGCGGTGTAGCGGAGACGGCGTAGCGAAGCAGGCTCGTCGAACAATGGATCAAGAAACGCCGTGATCGCATCGGGATCAGGAAGGCGCCCGCCTTCGGACCGCTCGGCCAGATCCTCCGCTAACGTGAAAAGCGGATCAGACCGTCGTTCATCATCCGTAAGACGATCAAACAGCAATCCCTCCCGCACACCGCAAGCGCTGACCGTCACCTGCTCGATGGAGGTCTGATCGATCAAGCACCGCAAAACGACGGCAGCCCCTGGGATCGTCGGTACCCTTTTCTTCTGAACACCGCTTATCCTACCTATCACCTCGCCGTCTTCAATTTCTGCATAGCGGCAAGTTTCCAGCATGCTCTCGCGATCAACCGTGTAGTGATCGAGCACCGGAATAGGGTGTTTGGTCTGCTGGATGCTGATGCGCGCAAGAGCGCGCCACGAGCCGCCAACGATATAGAGACTGCGAAAGTCGGTTCGCTTCAACCAGGCCACATTGGCGAAGGCCGTCCTCGCGGCACGCTCCACCTTGGCGAGATCGCCGCCATATTCGGACAACATCCTCAGTGCACCAACCGGCAGGCTTACCGTCTCGTGCACCTTGGCACCGCCGCCGCCGCCGAGTTGGCTTAGCTCCAAGCTGCCGCCGCCGAGGTCCCCGCCGAGGGCTGGCCGACTGTCGCGGCTGATCTCATGGGCGCTGCAGAGAATACCAAGCCCAGCAAGCCGCGCCTCCTCGTCGCCAGAAATGAGCCGAACGTCGAACCCGACCCTTTTGGTCGCCGTCAGAAACGCGTCGCCATTGGATGCATCCCGCACGGCCGCGGTGGCAACGACATCTTCAGACTGGACATCCTCCGCATCGAGAATGCCGCGAAACCGCTGAAGCGTGGCAATAGCACGATCAAAGGGTTCGGGTCGGAGCGCCCCGCTCGCTGGATCGCGATCGCCCAGACCGCAAAGGACTTTCTCGTTGACTATGCTGATCGGTGCGCGCGGCGGACCTGAAAAGATCACCAGACGAACGGAGTTAGAGCCGATGTCGACAACCGCCCGGCGAGGCCAACGCAGCGAATGGGTCACGGCAAAACGGTGAGAACCTCAGGCGATTTCTCACTCAACGCTGTACCGCGCCCGGACAGGCTCGGATTGATCATGAAGTAGTCATGCACATTAAACGGCTCTTTCCCAGCCTCGACGCTCACCCGTTTGTATCGCCCATCGGGCCCGAGTTGCCAGCTTTGGAGGTTGTCCTTCAGATTGGCGACCATGATTTGGTTGAGGATTTGGTTGTGAGTCGTCTCGTTTGTCACGGGACAGAGGACCTCGACCCTCCGGTTGAGGTTGCGAGGCATCCAATCGGCTGAAGAAATGAAAACCTCGGCCTCGTCCGACGGCAAGGGGTGGCCTGCGCCGAAACACACGATTCGCGAGTGCTCAAGATAGCGGCCCACAATACTCTTAACCCTGATATTTTCAGAAAGGCCAGGAACGCCTGGGCGCAGACAGCAGATGCCGCGGATGATCAGGTCGATCTGTACACCGGCCTGGGACGCCTTATAGAGTTTGTCGATCAACGGACCATCGACCAACGAATTCATCTTTGCCCAGATCGATGCGGGTCGCCCAGCACTGGCATGGTCAATCTCTGTATCAATACGATCGAAAAGGGTGTCTCGCAAAAACAGCGGCGCGATGGCGATTTTTTCAAATTTCTTCGGCGCGGCATAGCCAGTCACATAATTGAAGACACGTGCCGCGTCCTTTGCAATTTGGTCATCGCAAGTGAAAAGAGAAATATCCGTGTAGACCTTGGCTGTAAACTGATGATAGTTACCAGTCCCAACGTGGACATAGCTTTTCGTCGTCTGGCCCTCTCGGCGCACCACATAGCTCAGTTTGGCGTGGGTCTTATAGTCCAAAAATCCGTAGACAACGTTGACGCCAGAGCGTTCAAGCGCCCTCGCCCATTGGATATTGGCTTCCTCGTCAAAGCGTGCCTTGAGCTCGATAAGGGCTGTCACGTTCTTACCGGCCTCCGCCGCTTCGATCAGCGCTGCGACGATTGGCGAATCCTTTGATGTGCGGTACAGGGTCTGCTTGATCGCCAAGACATCGGGGTCGGCCGCCGCTTGCTTTAAGAACTGGACCACCACGTCAAAATCTTCATACGGATGGTGTACAACAATATCTTTGGCGGCGATCGCCGAGAAGCAGTCCATGTTGTGCTCACGAATCCGCTCAGGGAAGCGGGCCTCAAACGGCGTGAACAACATGTCCGGCCGATCCTTCGGGATCATCTCCGAAATTTGCGCCATTCCCAAGATTCCGTCGACCAGCACCACATCATTCGGGTGCACTCCGAGCTTCATGCTCACCAAGTCTCTGAGCGCAAAGGGCATATCGGCATCCATGGTCAGACGGATCACATCACCCCGGCGGCGGCGGCGCAGCATCGTCTCAAACTGCCGGACGAGATCTTCTGCCTCCTCTTCAATCTCGATATCACTGTCACGGATGATGCGGAAAGCGCCGCGACTGACGATCGTCCGTTCAGGGAAGACATGATGGAGGAAGTGCGTGATCGTTCTCTCGAGGCTGACGAACCGAACCCGCGGCTTGCCATCGGACGTCTCGCCCTCGGACGGCAGACGGACAAAGCGGCGCACCTTGGTCGGTACAGGCAACAACGCCGTCAGCTCACCGTCAGGCCCGTCGAGGGTGTAGCAAAGGACGAAGCCAAGGTTCGGGATAAACGGAAAGGGATGCGCAGGATCAAGCGCAAGCGGTGTCAGCACCGGGAAGACATGGCTAAGAAACTCGCCCTCAAGCCACGCGGCCTCATCAGCCGTCAGATGGGTCGGCTCGACGAGTTCAACGCCGTCGTCGTTGAGAAGATGCTTCAGCTCGCGCCAGGTCTGCTGCTGCCGGGTCATCAGAGCCGCGGCACGCTCATTGATCAGTTTCAGCTGCCGACGCGGCGAGAGCCCCTCTTTGCTGAGCTTCGTCACCCCGCTGCGCACCTGACCGACGAGGCCAGCAACGCGCACCATGAAAAACTCATCAAGGTTGTTCGCCGAGATCGATAAGAAGCGCAGCCGCTCCAGGAGCGGATGGCCGCTGTTCTCGGCCTCCTCTAAGACACGGTCGTTGAAATCAAGCCATGACAACTCACGGTTGATAAACCGCTCCGGACTGTCGGCGGTGATGACCGGTTCAGTGGGCGCTGGATCGGTGGGCGAAGTGCTCATGATCGTCTCTATACATCAAAAAGGTTTCTGCCGTGCGACATGAACCTTTTCCAAGGCCCACTGCAAGCGCTCACGGCGGCTAAGGCGCTGATCGGCAAGATCAAAGGCGCGACAAAACTGGCGCGGCGCCCCAAGATGGCGGACCAGACGCGAGGCGACAAAAGCGAGATCAGGCTCGGAGAGCCGCTGACCGTGGCATTTCAGATCGGCTGCCAAAACGGCGTGAACATCCTCCTCCGTCGGCCGGTCGAGCACGACCAAAGGCGCCGCCACGAGCCTCGAATGAAGGTCGCTCGGCACATCAGCCCGGCCCGGATACCACCGATCAAGGGGAACGCGCGCCTCAACCACCAAGCTGCGGCGCTCGGCAGCGGCGCCGTTGATCAACCCAAACAGCGTCAGCGGATCGACCTCGCTGGCATCAAGGGCATCGCAGGAGCCACCCATCACGGCCGGGTCAAGCTCATCCACCAGGCGGGTTTTGCCCGAGCCCGTCGGCCCCAAAAGCAAGATCGTGGTCAGCCCGCCGGATGCACGTGCAAAACGCTCCGTATGGCGCATAAGCGCGGCTTTGGCGTCCTGCTGCGACGCGCTGGGCCGAAAAGGCGGCGGCCCCTTCAGCCGCGGCGAGAAGGGGAGAGGCGCCTGATGGGTCAAGGACGCCTGCCCTAGCCGTCGTCGCCGAAGAGGTCGTCGGGCAGCTCGGGGATATCGGTATCGCTCGTGCCGGATGAACCAAGCGGCTCGTCCATATTGCCCTGGGGCTCACCATCGCGGCGGCCGAACAGACGGCCAAGACCAAGCGGCCGATCGCGCCCGGCTTGCTCGTCAATCGTCGGCGCCAAAGGGTCGAGCGTGTTTTGAAGCTGCGCCGCGCGCTCTTGCTCAGCGAGGTACCAACGGCCCGAAGCATCGCGCCAAAGGTCAAGCCCGCGCTGTTCCATCGCGAGGTCGAACTGCTGGTCGTCACCCACGACAGTCAGTTGGATGATCGCATTCTCACGGTTGAAGACACCAGGATCGAGGTTGCGCACCAGCGGCGTGCTCTCAAGCGCCGAGCGAATGTCCGCCCACTCCTCAAGATCGCCGTACCACGCGGTGACCTCAAAGCTGCGCTGCAGGCTGTAGTCGACGAGCGTCTGCCGTTTCCACTGCCGCGCATGGCGCTGCACCGTGCCTTCAACAGCGCGGCGTGCGAGCGCCGGGAAGTCATCATCGGCGCCGCGGAAGAAGGCTTCCGATACTGTCGTGCCGATGGCCGACGCCTGCCAGCTGATGCCGATCGCTGGGGGGGTGGCATCGATCAATTTCACAAACAGGCGATACTCGCCGTTGTTCTCACCCAGCTGACCGAGGGCGAGATAAACCTGCTCAGCTTGATAGCGCTTGGCGAACTCCCGCAGTGAGGCGGCGTTGAGATCGCGCGCCTCCTCCGCCGTGATCGCCTGAATATCAACGACATCGCCGACCGGCAGCTGCATCGGTGTCAACTCGCTGGTGAGGGGGCGTTCCAGCCAGGCCCGGGCCCAGGGGTTCTTCGCCTCCCAGAGATAAACGCCCGTGTCGGTCTGCAGCACTGGAAGGATCAGCACATCCCGCGCCTGCTCCTCGCTATAGGGCAGCCTTGCGGTCTGAAGCAGCGAGCGGATCGCATCGGGCTTGAACCGGAAGGTGATCTGGGCGCGATAGGTCGTCCCGGACGACTTCTCATTAAAGACATCAAAGCCTTCTTCCAGCTGGCTCAGCTGTTGCGGATCGATGCTGATCGGCTGCTTCTCGCTGACCGGAAGGCCGCCACGCTCGTCGCGCCGTTCATACGCGTTGGGGTTGTAGGCCGCATTGGGATCGTAGGCGTTGGGATCATAGGCCTCGTCGTAATTGGGCTCCTCGGTCGCAAGATAAGCGTTTTCACCGAGGATCGGGGCGGGCTCCCCCTCAGCCAGCCGAGGGAGGTAGACCCAGTCTTCCTCGGCCACGATGCGGCGGAGGAGAATATCAAGCGCTGCCTCACGCCCCTCACGGCGCGCCTGGTCCTGCGCCAGAGCCGAGGTGTCGGCCTCGGCATAGACCGGCACCTGCGGCACGGTGAAGACGTTCTGCGCCAGTGCGCTCCCCCCGCACAGGAGGGCAACAAGAACAATGGCGAAGCGGAGCATAGCGAATCCCAAGGCGCGACCAATTTTTCCGTTATCGCTTAGCACCGGGCGCCTCGTGATGCGACCGCCAAGTGGGCCGCTCTTTCCCCTTCACGCGGGCGCAGCTTGCCCTTAACGGGAGCCATGACCGACGCGTACAAAAAGGCTGGCGTGGATATCGACGCTGGCAATGCTCTTATCAAAACGATTGCGCCGCTCGCGGCCTCCACAAGGCGCCCCGGCGCCGATGCCTCGCTCGGCGGGTTTGGCGGTCTGTTTGACCTGAAAGCGGCGGGTTTTGAGGACCCGATCTTGGTCTCTGGCGCAGACGGCGTCGGCACCAAGCTGCTGCTGGCGATCGAGACGGGGCTCTATCAGCCGATCGGGATCGATCTTGTCGCCATGTGCGCCAATGACGTGCTGGTTCAGGGCGCGCTGCCACTGTTCTTTCTCGATTATTTCGCGACAGGCGCGCTGGCGCCCGAGGCCGCCGCGAGCGTGATTGAAGGCGTCGCTGAGGGGTGCCGCCAGGCAGGCGCCGCGCTCATCGGCGGGGAGACCGCGGAGATGCCGGGTCTCTACGCACCCGGACATTTTGATCTCGCGGGCTTCTGTGTCGGCGCGGCCGAGCGCGGCGCGCTTCTGCCGCGTCAGGATGAGATGGCGCCAGGTGATCTCTTGGTCGCGCTCCCCTCCTCCGGCGCCCATGCCAATGGCTTTAGCCTAATCCGTAAGCTGATTTCTGAACAGGGTGTCGACTTGAAGGATAGAGCACCGTTCGGAGGCAGCTGGGCCGAGGCGCTGCTGACGCCAACGCGCATTTATGTTGATGAGCTTGCACCCCTTTTGAAGGACGGACTTCTCAAGGCCATGGCTCACATCACCGGCGGCGGCCTGACAGAGAATGTTCCGCGGGTTTTGCCCGAAGGTTTGACGCCTCAATATGATCAGCAGGCGCTAGATCTGCCGCCTTTGTTCGCGTGGCTGCAGGAGGCTGGTGGTCTCTCAAGAGAAGAGCTGTACACGGTCTTCAACTGCGGGATCGGCATGGTCCTTGTTTGCGACCAGGACAAAGCGAACGCCGTTTTGGCGGCGTGCGGCGACGCCCGGGTAATCGGCGCGTTGGCGGCGGCATGACCCGGCGCATTGCGATTTTGATCTCGGGCCGCGGCTCGAACATGGCGACCCTGATTGATGCTGCGAAGGCGGCAGACTTCCCCGGATCTGTCGAGCTCGTGATCTCGAGCCATGAAGAGGCGGGCGGATTGGTCCTCGCACGCGAGGCCGGTGTTCCCGCTGTCGCGGTGCCGCGTAAAGCCTATAAAGGAAAAGCGGCATTCGAAGCGGCGTTATCGGAGGAATTGGCCAAGGCCGATATCGACTTCATCTGCCTTGCGGGCTTCATGCGCGTCTTGAGCCCCGAGTTCGTCACCCCGTGGAACGACAGGATGCTGAACATCCATCCTTCGCTGCTGCCACTCTTCCCAGGGCTTGATGTGCATGAACAGGCGCTCGAAGCCGGCGTTGCCGTGTCCGGCTGCACGGTTCATCTTGTGACCGCTGATCTCGACGCGGGACCCATCATCGGACAGGCCGCCGTGCCGGTGATGCCCAGCGACACGCCGCAGAGCCTTGCCGCGCGCGTACAAAAGGCCGAGCACCGACTTTATCCGGCGGCGCTAGCGCATTACCTATCGGGCAAGCTCGGAGGCGGTCCAAGCGTGACGCAGTCGGAGGGTTGCTTCCTCTCGCTCCGTTAACGGCCTAATTGGCCGGTGGGAGCAAAACCGCATCGATCACGTGAATAATGCCATTCTCCGCTTCGAGATCTTGCATGACGATCGCGGCACCACTGACACTGATCACCGGACCAGTCCCATCGATCTGCAGAGGGTCGCCATTCACCGCCATGGCGGTAAACGCCCGGCCATCAATGTCGTAGCTCGGCATGGCGCTTGACAGCACATGGTAGGCGAGAAGGTCGCGCAAGACCGCCTTGTTGCTCTCAGCGGTCAGCACATCGACCGACACCGCCGCAGGCAAAGCATCAAAGGCGGCGTTGTTCGGTGCAAAGATGGTCAAGGGACCCTCTTCCTCAAGCGTCACGAGCAGGTCTGACGCGTCCAGCGCTGCAACCAAGGTGGAGAAGCTGTCATCATTCTCCAAAACATCGCGCAGGGTTTGAGGCTCCTCGACCTCACTGGTGTCCTTCGGCACCGCGGCGTCAGCGACCAGCGCTTGATCAGTCTCAACCGCATCGTCAGGCGCTCCGCCACAAGCGGTGAGCACGCCGAAACCCAGTGCCGCGCATACTGCTCTCATCATTGTTCTCCTTCGGCGCATCACTGACGGATATCAGCGCCTGCGCGAAAGACGCCTCTAAGGCAAAAGATCGACGCGGCCCACCCCATTAATTTTCTGCACCACCGTACGGCTCGCTGCATTGGCGCGGAAGGCTTCGGGCAGTTTGACGACAACCTCGCACGCCTGGTCAAGCAGCGGCAAAATCAACGTCGTGTCGCCGCTGGCATCGGCTCCGTTGCAGGCCTTGAGACTGTCTCTCAACGGAAAAAGGGCGTCCGTCTCTGCGACGGTAATCGCCAAGCGGTTTGCAGGAGCGCCTTTGTTTTCCTTCAGTGGACGAACACTTTCAAGAGTGAGGCGGAGGCCGCCATTTTGATCCTCTGCGGTCACCGAGAGGATCAACGGCGTGCCGGGGATGAGGAGATCCCGGAATTTCTCTAAAGTCTCGGAGAAGGCGGTCACTTCGAACTCCGCACTCGGATCAGACAATGTGACCCAAGCGAAGGGCTTGCCAGATTTCGACCGACGGTTCGTCACCTCACGCACGACCCCGGCCATCAAGAGGACCCGCGAGCCAATATCCTCTTCCTCAAGGAGGTTTGATGCGGGATCGATCTGCTGCCTTTTGAGCTCCTCTTCAAAGGCAGAAAGAGGGTGTCCGGAGAGATAAAATCCAACAGCCGAGCGCTCTTCTTCCAGTGCGTCGACCTGGGACCAGGGCGTCGCTGATGGCAGTTTCGGCCGGGGCGTTGGCGCTGTATCAGCTCCAAAAAGCCCTCCTTGATCGGAGCGCTTATCCTCGGCCACCGCCGCGGAGTATTTGCAGACGAAGTCGGCAGCGGCGAAAACCTCGGCGCGGTTCTCATGGATGGCTTCGAACGCGCCCGCCCGCGCCAATTGCTCCAGCGAACGCCGACCTAAGAGACGACCATCAACGCGTTCAGCGAAGTCAAAAAGCTCGCGGAAGTCACCGCCCTCTTTGCGCACCTCTTCGATATGGCGCATCGCTTCGAAGCCAACATTCTTCAGGGCACCGAGGGCATAGAACACCTGACCGCCCCAAGAGCGGAAGTCCGCCGCCGAACGATTCACACAAGGCGGGTGGACCGGCACCCCTGCCCTTTTGGCCTCTCCGTGGAAGATCGCGAGTTTGTCCGTGTTCGCAAGATCAAGCGACATGGACGCGGCGAGGAAGGCGGCTGGATGGTGCGCCTTCAAATAGGCAGTCTGATAGGCGATCCAAGCATAGGCCGCCGCGTGGGATTTGTTAAAACCGTAACCGGCGAACTTTGCCACGAGCTCAAAAATGCTCTCAGCCTTTGCTTTGCTGACGCCCTTCTCTTTGGCCCCGTCAACGAACCGAAGCTTCTGCCGGTCCATTTCTTCCTTCTTCTTCTTGCCCATCGCCCGGCGCAGAAGGTCGGCTTCACCGAGGGAATAGCCGGACAGGATCTGCGCGATCTGCATCACCTGCTCTTGGTAGATGATAACGCCGTAGGTCTCTTTGAGGATATCCTCAAGCATCGGGTGGAGGTAGTCCGGCGCCTCCTCGCCCGCCTTGCGCGCAATATAGGTCGGGATGTTATCCATTGGACCGGGGCGATAAAGCGAAACAAGGGCGATGATGTCCTCGATACAGTCCGGCTTCAGACCTTTCAGCGTCGCGCGCATCCCAGCGCTTTCCAGCTGGAAGACGCCGGTCGCCTCACCGCGCGTGAGCATGGCGAAGGTGTCCTTATCGTCCGTTGGGATGCTATCGATATCGAGGTCGATACCCTCCGCTTTCAGATTATCGAGAGCGCGGCGGATGACTGTCAGTGTTTTAAGGCCGAGAAAGTCGAACTTCACAAGGCCCGCGGGCTCGACCCATTTCATGTTGAACTGCGTCGCCGGCATATCCGCCCGCGGATCAAGATAAAGCGGCACGATCTCCTGCAGCGGCCGGTCACCAATCACCACCCCGGCCGCATGGGTCGAGGCGTGGCGGTAAAGCCCTTCTAGCTTAAGGGCGGTATCGATCAGCACACCCACTTGCGGATCGGCTTTGCGCTCATCGGCAAAGCGCGGCTCGCCGTCGATCGCCTCTTTCAGCGTCACCGGGTTGGCGGGGTTGTTGGGCACCATTTTGCAAAGCCGGTCAACTTGACCAAACGGCATCTGCAGCACACGGCCGACATCGCGCAAAACGGCGCGCGCCTGGAGCTTTCCGAAGGTGATGATCTGGGCAACCCGGTCATCACCATATTTTCGCTGCACATAACGGATCACCTCGTCGCGGCGGTCCTGGCAGAAATCGATATCGAAGTCCGGCATCGACACCCGCTCAGGGTTCAAGAACCGCTCGAACAGCAGGCCATAGCGCAAAGGGTCGAGGTCGGTGATCGTCAGGGCATAGGCAACAAGACTGCCCGCGCCCGAGCCCCGGCCAGGGCCCACAGGAATATCCTCCGCCTTCGCCCATTTGATAAAGTCCGAGACGATCAAGAAGTACCCGGAGAAACCCATCCGCACAATGACATCGAGCTCATGCTCGAGGCGCGCCTCATATTCAGGTTTTTCAGCAGCCGGCTCGATCGCGGCGAGCCGTGCGGCCAACCCCTCACGGGCGGCGACCCGCAGCGCCTGATCCTCATCGTCCTTCTCGCCAGCAAAAGACGGCAACAACGGCGCGGCTGTCCGTGGACGGAAGGCACAGCGCTGGGCCACCTCGACCGTGTTGGCTGTGGCCTCGGGTAAGTCCTCAAAAAGCGCGAGCATCGCGTCTTCGGGCTTGAACCACGCATCAGCAGGCACGCGCCGACGGTCGTCCTGGGAAATGTAGCTGCCATCAGCGATGCAAAGGAGCGCATCATGGGCATCATGATCAGCTTCATCGGCAAAGAAGACAGGATTGGTCGCCACCAAAGGGATCGCGCGGCTATAGGCCTCGTCAAGGAGCCCGCCTTCCCAAGGGTAACGGCCATCGGAACCCGCGGCGTCATCACTCGGTGCCCGCTGGAGCTCGATATAAAGCCGCTGAGGAAAGGCCGCACTCAGAAGATCAAGGATCTTGCTCGCCCGCCGGTGATCACCGTGAGACATCGCCGCATCGACGGGCCCACCAATGCCGCCTGTTAGGCAGAGAAGGCCATCCGTGTTCCGGCACACCTCCGCAAGGTCAACGCAAGGTTCGGTCTCTCTTGCTGGCCGCAGGAAGCTCTGGGACGCGAGCGCCATCAAGCGCTGATACCCCACCTCGTTCTGAGCCAACAGCACGAGCCGCGACAGCCGCTGCGGCTTGCTCTTTGGCGCCTTCTCTTTTTCCACCTCGACCGGCAGCTCGATGCCGGTGATCGGCTGAATACCGGCTCCCGCAAAGGTCTCTGCCGCCTCCAGCGCACCAAAAAGATTGTTGGTGTCGGTAACCGCAAGAGCGGGCATCTGCGCTTTCTCACAAAGGCTTTTCAGCCTGCTGATCGAAATCGCACCCTCAGCGAGGGAATAGGACGAGTGGACATGCAGATGAATGAACGAAGCTGGCATAACCCAAAGGCTAGGCGATTCAGCCGCCCGGCAGGCCTGTTCATTCTCCACAAGGCCAGGTCAATCAACCGACCGGACCAGCCATCGCCACAGCGGTCGCTAGGACACTCAGAAGAATGGTAAAACCGGCAACGTCACGAACAAAGGTCATCATTCAATCCCCTTTTGTTCTTTTTGTGTTCCACACCGGTAAGTTTAACGCAAGCCCTTTGTGGAAAATTCCGTTCTTTTCTTGTTCTTTTCGCCAAGGCGTTCCCGCGGCGCTCCGACTCCTCTATATCGCTCGCTATGGCTTCGCTTTCCCAACGCGCGCAGAGCGCTGCTGCGCCTTCGCTGCAAACCTATCTTGAGGGCCTCAACGAGGCGCAGAAGGACGCTGTTCTCACCACCGAGGGGCCTGTCCTGATGCTGGCAGGCGCGGGGACGGGGAAGACAAAAGCGCTGACGACCCGCATCGCCCATCTCCTCGCCTCCGGCCGCGCGCGGCCATGGGACGTGCTCGCCGTGACCTTCACCAACAAAGCGGCGAGAGAGATGAAGGACCGGGTCGCCAAACTGATCGGCGGCGATGCGGAGGGGCTTCGATGGATGGGAACCTTCCATTCCGTCGGTGCACAGATCTTGCGGCGCCATGCCGAATTGGTGGGCCTCAAACCCAGCTTCACCATCATCGATACCGATGACCAAATCCGTCTGTGCAAGCAGGTGATCGAAGCCGCTGGGCTCGACGAGAAGCGCTGGACCGGCCGAGGGCTCGCCGCGGTGATCGACGGTTGGAAGAACAAGGGCCAGACGCCTAGCGACCTTCATGCCCATGATGCGGATGCTTTTGGCGACGGCAAAGCTATTTCTCTTTATAGGGAGTATCAAAGCCGTCTCATCACATTGAACGCAGCCGATTTCGGTGATCTCTTGGTCCACAACACGACGATCTTCCGGCGCGATCCAGAGATCCAGGCGGAGTATCACCGCCGCTTCCGCTACATGCTGGTGGATGAGTATCAAGACACCAACATGGCGCAATATCTCTGGCTGCGGCTGCTGGCTAAGGGCCAAAGCGATGAGCCAGCCAATCTCTGCGTGGTCGGTGATGACGATCAATCGATCTATGGCTGGCGCGGCGCGGAGGTCGAGAATATCCTCCGTTTCGAGAAAGATTTCCCCGGTGCCAAGGTGATCCGGCTCGAGCAGAACTATCGCTCCACACCGCCGATCCTGGCCGCGGCCAGCGCCGTGATCAGCCACAATGAGGGCCGGCTTGGCAAAACCCTGTGGACGGATGATACCGAGGGAGAACTCGTCAAGCTTCGCGGCGTCTGGGATGGTGAAGAAGAAGCCCGCGTCATCGCAGAGGATATTGAGAGCGAGCAGTTCAAAGGCCGTCCCCTCACCGATATCGCCATTCTCGTCCGTGCGTCGTTTCAGATGCGCGCTTTTGAAGAGCGGTTCAACACCTCCGGCATCCCCTACCGCATCGTCGGTGGTCCGCGTTTTTACGAGCGGGAAGAAACGCGCGATGCCCTCGCCTATCTGCGCCTTGTGCGGAACGGTGACGATGATCTGAGCTTCTCACGGATCATCAACAAGCCGCGGCGGGGCTTTGGCGATAAGACGCTCACAGAACTGAACATCGTCGCGAGAAAGAACGGCGTTTCGCTCGCGACCGCTGGCCGCCTGATGCTGGAGACCGCGGAGCTTAAGGGCAAAGCCAAGTCGGCGATGGCCTTGTTCCTTGCCAATCTCGAACGCTGGACTCGCGAGGCTGAGCATACGAAGCCCGGAGAGCTCGCCGAAATGGTGCTCGAGGAATCAGGGTACACGGATTTTTGGAAGAACTCGAAAGCTGTTCAGGCGCCGGGCAAGCTTGAGAACCTTAAGGAACTCGTCAATGCGGCCTCGGAGTTCGATACGCTCGAAGGCTATCTTGACCACGTCAGCCTGGTCGCCGAGCGGACCGGGAGCTCTGACGAAGGCGAGGTCTGGCTGATGACGCTTCATGCCGCCAAGGGGCTTGAGTTCCCGGTGGTGTTCCTGCCTGGCTGGGAAGAAGAAATATTCCCCTCACGGAGGAGTATGGATGAAAACGGGCAAGCGGGCCTCGAAGAAGAACGCCGCCTTGCCTATGTTGGGATCACAAGGGCGCGGGAGAGC
>JBCDLG010000027.1:0-34723 GCA_038745625.1 Pseudomonadota bacterium
CTGGTGGTCCTGGGCGCGGCTTTCCTCAAAAGTGCAAGCGGTCAGGGCCAGCGCAGCAAGCGCGGCCGTCAGCCCGCGCACCATCAGGGTAGCCCCACAAACTCTTCATGCGGAAGACCTTGGTCCATCTCCTCAGCCGCCGCCTTGGCGCAATGGCCAACCGGTTTGGCCGGAACACCGGCCACGGTGCAATAGGGTTTGATCGGATCAAGCACGACCGAGCCTGAGGCCACTTTTGCCCCTTCACCGACGACGATATCGCCGAGCACCTTCGCCCCTGCACCGATCAGCACACCCGCACCCACCGTGGGATGACGCTGCTGGGTCTCTTTGCCGGTGCCGCCCAGGGTGACGCCGTGCAGGATTGAGCAATTGTCGCCCAGCGTCGCCGTCTCACCAATGACAATGCCGGTGGCATGGTCGAAGAAAAGACCGCGGCCAAGATCCGCAGCCGGATGAATATCGACCTGGAACAGCTCTGACATCCGCGATTGCAGATAAAGCGCGAGCGCCTCGCGGCCCTGGCCCCAAAGCCAGTGCGCTAGACGATAAGACTGGATCGCCTGGTAGCCTTTGAAATGCAGGAAAGGCTGGGACGTCGATTTCGTCGCCGGGTCGCGATCGACATAGGCCTGGATGTCCGCCAGCGCTGCCGAGACGATCGCTTCATCGTCCGCATAGGCATCCTCAGCGACCTCACGCCACAGCATGGCGTTCATCTCACCGTCCGATAACTTTTGCGCCAGCCGGTAGCTCAAAGCGCTTTGAAAATCCCGGTGGTTGAGGATCGTCGCTGACAGGAAGCTTGCCAGAATGGGTTCTTGGGCTGCATCCGTAGCCGCCTCGACCCGCATGCGGGACCAGACGCCATCGACAGCAGCAAGGGACGGGGCGCCCTTCGCCTTGGTGACTGACATGCCCTCTCTCCTCAACTCAGCGGCCACGCGCCGCCTGGAGAATCAGGGACGCAGGGCCTTCCGGCAACAGACCCGCCATGGCCTTGGACACTGCCGTGAGGACCAACAGCTGGGTGAGCGCGTCATCGACGCGGCCCCCATGGATGTCGGCGATCAACTCAGCGAGCGCAATCCGCTTATATCTAAAGACCTCATCAGGTTCTGGCGAAGCCTCCCCCTCGGTGATGTCCCAAGCGAGGAAGAGATGAGCACGCTCATCGGTCACAGAATTGGAGAGATCCGCCTGGCCGAATTCCAGCCAATGGGCTGCGGTCGCGCCCACTTCCTCCTTAAGCTCCCGCTGCGCTGAGGCGAGGGGCGACTGATCCTTCGGGCCGCCGCCCTCGGGCAGCTCCCAGGTCTCGCGGCCGAGAGGAAAGCGAAACTGTCCCACCATGGGAACCGTGCCATCGGCGAAGAGCGGCAAGATCCCGATCGCAAGGTTGGCAAAATTGATCGTACCGTAAATCCCCGGCTCGCCGTCGGGGCGCGTGACATCATGGTGCTGCACACGCACCCATGGGTTCTTGTAAGCATCGTGGACGGATTTGATGGTCCAAGGACCATGTTTGGTCACGCAGGCACCTCGCGCACAGGGATGGTCAGCTGGCAAAGATCGGCGTGATCAGGCCGGTAGTAGAAGAACCCTGACGGCCTATTGGCATTCGACCGCACATAGGCCGCAAAGCTTGCGGAGCTTGTGTCCATCACCTCGTAAGACGGCCTGCGGTCCTCTGGCAGATCGGTCGCCATCCGGACCCGGAAGATCCTTGTTCGGTTTTCCGGCTTTCCAATAATGCCCATATTCACCGCCCGGTCGCCGCGAGGGAAGCGCTGGACCGCATCCATACCGTCGATCACCCGGCCCGCGACCGTCAAGTTGCGATCGAGATAGCGCTGGGGCTGGAGGGTGATGTAGATCTCCGTCGAGGCGCTGTCGCGTGCATCCTCGCGGCCATAGGCGAAGGCGCCGGTGCAGTGGGCGAGCCAGGCGGTGCCGGTTTCAGGGTCCTGGCCTGCCGGCATGTTGCCAATAAAGCCTGCTTCTGGCGCGAAACCATCTTTATACCCCAAGGATGTGAAAACTGCGCCTTCGGGCAGCGGCTCTTCAAATTCCGGCTGCATCTTCGCTTTAGCCGCGCCGAGCTCCCGCGTCTCCTCAAGCACGCCGCCTTGCGCGACGAAGCCGTCAATCACCCGGTAAAAGCTGAGCCCGTCATAATAGCGCTGGCTCACGAGCGTCTTCATCTGCGCCACATGGTCTTGCGCCATGGTGCTCGACAGCATCACCGCAACCCGGCCCGCCGCGGTGTCGATCAGCATCAATTGCTCTGGGTCCACCGTCACCCACGCATCCGCAGGTGCCTCGGCGACGATCTCTGACGGCGTCTTGAGAGGCTCATCGACAAGAGCGGTTTCGATCATGCATCATCCTCGGTCATGTACATTGAATTCTTCGGTGCGGCGAAGACACGCTCGACCATCGGTATAAAGAATTCAAGCGGCTCGCTTCCATAATCGGGATCGAACGCGGTCTGGTCATATTTGTGACAGAACTCGGCGGTGTACTGGAAATAAGGATGATCCTTGAACTGATCACGCATGTTTCGGTCAAGGCCGACATGGTGGAAAAAGTAGTAGCCCTGGAAGATGCCGTGATTGGCGATCATCCAATGGTTCTTCTCACTGACAAAGGGCTTGAGGATCGCCGCGGCCACATCCTGGTGGTTATAGCCGCCGAGCGTGTCGCCGATATCATGGAGGAGCGCACAGACAACGTACTCCTCATCCCGGCCGTCGCGATGGGCACGGGTGGCGGTCTGCAAGCAATGGGTCAGGCGGTCGACCGGGAAGCCGCCAAAATCGCCGTCGAGCAGCTTCAAATGATCGATGATACGGCCTGCGAGGCCTTGGTTGAAGCTCATCGCGGCGGTGAAAATCTTCTGGTAGTCGTCCTGGGTGCCCTCGGTCATCGCCTTGAACGTGGCGCGATCTTCAGGGCTTTGATTGCCGTCAGCCATGGCAGTCCCTCCTCGATTTTCGCAAATCGTAACAAGAGGCACGGCCACCGCCAAATCCGCTGGTCAGCTTCCGGGCGCTTTGCGACAAGGTGCCATGGCCGAGAACAAAATTGTCGCAACCGACGCCGACCCCCACGCTTTCCTCGCAGGGGTGGAAGACGAGCAGAAACGCACCGATTGCGAGGTGCTCTTGGAGATGATGGAGCGGGTGACCGGAGAGCCGCCCGTGATGTGGGGCGACTCGATGGTCGGTTTCGGAAGCTACCACTACAGATACGCAAGCGGGCGGGAGGGTGATTACTTCCTCACCGGCTTCTCTCCGCGGAAGGCCAACATCACCGTCTATATCATGCCAGGCTTTAAGACGTATGAGGATGAGCTTGCCCGCATCGGGAGGTACAAGAACTCCGTCAGCTGCCTTTATGTGAAGCGGCTTTCAGATATTGATTTGGACATACTCGAGCCAATGGGGCTGATAGCGTCAAGCGGATGCGAGAGATGTATACCGACTGAAACCGCAGACTTCATCGTGACGGACGAGCGAAAAACGTCAGACACTCAACTCCTTCAATCGACCGCGAATGTATTTGGCCGCAGATCGATAGTGACTAGGGCCTGCAGCTTCCGCCCACCGTCCAGGCGTCCAACTGTTGTTGGCGCCGACCATAGGTCCTCCGTAGAGCTCATGATCCGAACGAGCACCGATGAAACCGAGGAGCTTTTCGTGAGAGGCCTGAAGCGTCTCCTTTGCCTTCTTCCAGCTGAGACGACTTTGTTTAGCCCGCAGGTCAGCGTTGTACTGTTTAAGCTGGTTCCATTTGTAGCCCTTGGCGGGGAAATACACCTCCTCGCCCGCTAGGCCCCTCTCGTACCATCCCAAGAAGAGTTCGATCCAGTGCGCACGGTGCCCAACGACGTCTTTGATCGACGTGTCGTCAGCATCCTTGATCAGTGCTGTCCCTGCATCAATTTCATCAAGAAGTGCACTGAGCGTCGAGAAGTCCTTTGCCGTCTTGGCGAGCAACTCGCCTCGGGACATCGCAGCTGGCATCGGTGTTCTCCGTGTCGCTGCCTTTCAGATAGGGGCGATCTCGCATCACGTAAGGCGTCACCACGCTAAACTATGTGCGAAATCATCCCCGCCCCCTGTAAGGCGCGACGCCGGGGTCGGGGACGTAGAGCCCTTCCGGCACCGGGCCCGTCTGCCAGAAGACGTCGATGGGGATTCCTCCGCGCGGGTACCAATAGCCGCAGATCCTGAGCCATTGCGGCGCCACCGCATCGATGATCCGCTTACCGACATCAATCGTGCAATCCTCATGGAAGGCGCCGTGGTTGCGGTAAGAGGTGAGCAGCAGCTTGAGTGACTTTGACTCGACCAGATGCTCGCCCGGCACATAGTCGATCACGAGATGCGCAAAATCTGGCTGGCCGGTCACCGGGCAGATCGAGGTAAACTCCGGCGCCACGAACCGTGTGAGGTAGAGGAGCCCCTTGTGCGGGTTCGGCACCGGATCAAGCTTGGCCTCATCCGGGTGTTGGGGCTGCTGGCTCGTTTGGCCGAGCTCCGCCCGGCCTTGATAGATGTCTTTGGTCATAACCCGCGCCTTAGCGGGACGGGACCCGCTGCTCTAGCTGAACTTGCGCGTCATCTCGAGCGCCTTCTCCGTGTAGGGCGGATAGCGCAGCGCGGAATCGGCGAAGAAGCCGCGCTTCATCACCGATTTCATGTGGCTGAAGGCGTCGAAGGTGTGCTTGCCGTGAAAGCCGCCCATGCCGCTCTCCCCGACCCCGCCAAACGGCAGATGGTGGTTAAGCTGGAACAGCACCGCGTCGTTAACCATAATCGTGCCTGAGCTCGTCTCGTTGACGAAACGTTCGCCTGTCGCGTTCGAACCGGTGAAGGCATAGACCGCGAGCGGCTTGTCACGCTCGTTGATGAAGGCAATCGCCTCATCCATGTCGGCGACTTTGATCACAGGCAGGATCGGGCCGAAGATCTCCTCCTGCATCGCCGGTGCATCCGGCGCGACGTCGCGCAAAATGGTCGGCGCAATGTAGAGGTTCTCGCGGTCAGTCTCGCCGCCGATCAAGACCTCCGCGCCTTCGATCTTTTTCGCGAGGCGATCGAAATGCCGCTCATGCACGATGCGCGCGAAGTCCGGCGAGTCCTTCATGTTCTCGCCATAGAAGTTTTCGGCCGTGGTCTTCAGCAGGCCGAGGAACTTCTCATAGATGCTCTCTTCGACCAGGCAATAATCCGGCCGCACACAGAGCTGTCCACCGTTAAGGAACGCAGCCCAGACAAGGCGTTTGGCCGTCACCTCAAGGTCCGCGTCCGCCGCGACGATGCCGGGGCTCTTGCCGCCCAGCTCCAAGGTAACTGGCGTTAGGTGCTTGGCCGCCGCGGTCATCACGATGCGGCCGATGGAGCTGCCGCCGGTGAAGAAAATCTTGTCAAACCGCTGATCAAGCAGCGCCGTGGTCTCTTCGACGCCGCCCAGAACCGTGGCGAAGGCGTCAGGATCGAGGGACTCCTCAACGATCTGGCGCAGCACCTCTGAGGCATGCGGCGCGCCTTCGGATGGCTTCAGCACCGCGCAATTGCCAGCGGCGATGGCGCCGATCAGGGGGCCGAAGACCTCCTGGATGGGGTAGTTCCACGCCCCGATGATGAGTGCGACGCCCAAAGGTTCAGGTTGGATACGGCTCCTGGCAGGAAGCGTCGTAAGCGGGCTACCGACACTCTTCGGCTTCACCCACTTGGCCATGTGCTTGACCGCCATGCCCGCCTCTTTGGTGAGGTAGTCGACCTCAGCCATGATGGCTTCCATCCGCGGTTTGCCGAGATCCTTGCGCAGCGCCTCGACAATGTCGGCCTCATGGGCCGCAACGCCCGCCTTCAACGCCAAGAGTTGCTCGCGGCGCCAGGCCAGCGGGCGCGTCTTGCCGCTTTTGAACGTTGCGCGCAGACGCGCCATCGTCTCTGCCACTTGGGCTGTGATCGTTACGTCTCCGAAACCATCCATGGGGCCTCTCCCTTCGGTTCTTTTGGTTGAGTGTATGGGCCCTGGGCGAAAAGCGCAAAAAAGAATGGCGGGCGCAGCTGTTTAGAGGCCAAAGATCCGGCGCGCATTGCCTGACAAAAAGAGCGCGGAGACCTCGTCGCTGAGGCCCAGGCTCTCCAAACCCTCGAGCGCTTTGGCCGGCAAAATCATCGGATAGTTGGTCCCGAACATCACCTTCTGGCGGCCATGCGCCTTCAGGTACGCCACAAGCTCGTCGGGATAGCGTTCGACAGTGTAGGCCGAGGTGTCGATGAAGACGTTCTCATGCTTGGTCGCAACAGCGATCGCCTCTTGCGTCCAGGGATAGCCGATATGCCCAGCGACGATCTTCAGCTCCGGAAAATCGAGCGCCACCTGATCAAGATAGATCGGACGCCCCACCTCCGACGGCATCAGCGGCCCCGTGTGACCAATCTGTGTGCAGAAGGGGACATCAAGATCACAGCACGCGGTGTAGACGGGATAGAAAAGCCGGTCCGTCGGTGGCCGATCGCACAGCCAAGGCAGCACACGGATCGCTTTGAAACCGAGCTCTTCGACGCAGCGCCGGATCTCGCGGACCGCCGCCATCGGTTTCGAGATATCGACCGACCCGACACCGATCAGACGGTCCGGCGCCTCAGCCACGAATGAAGCCACCTCATCGTTCGAAATGAGGTCACGGCCGGGCGCCTGCCACGCGGAGATCAATGTCTTGTCGACCTTCGCAGCGTCCATCGCCGCCACCGTCAGAGCCACAGGCGGCGCTTCGGAGGGCGGCGACGCTTTCGTCCAGCGCCACAGAGATTCAAAAATCGGTGACTGGATATGCCGAAGGGTCGGGTGCTGCGCCCAAGCGTCGATGATCATCGGATGAGACTAGAAGCGCCTTCAGCCAATGCAATCCTCAGCCGCATGCCCCTTTTTTAAGGGCGTCGTCGCAGTCTCCGAGGGAGGAAGGGAAGGAGGCGCCGGAGACTGCGACTTAGGGGCGTATTAGCTCACCTTTGCGGCGAAAGGCATCACCGATGGATCCGCATGCGTTCCATCGTCAATGTCGTCGTCGTTGTGAGCGGACTTTTTTCTGCGGGCGACACCCATCAACAGAAGTGCGGCCAAGCCCACTTCGATCACCAACATAATCAATGGACCAATGATCTTACCGCCCCAATAGCCGATCAAAACCGGGAAGAAGGCATTGCGGTAGAAGACGAGGTTCTTCGCAACAGCGTCTTCGCCTGGGGTCAGCCGGAAGAGCGTCGTAGGGTGCATCGCCCGCTGCTCTTCTCGCCAACCGGCATGGCGACCCAAACGCCATCCGAGGGGCGCCAGAACCTCTTCGGCGAAATCCGTGCTTTCTTTGTCGGTCACGACCGCTGAGATCTGCATATAGTTGGAGAGAAACGCCGTGACCGCCGCGACGCCAACGAGCCGGTCGATCTCTTCATCCGTAAACTGGGCTTCGAGGTCAGCAATGGTCTCGGACGTCACAAGCGATGGCAGGTGCACCGCAGACCGAACAAATTCGAACATCGCCTGTTCGCGCTCCGTGAAGTCACCGCCCTGATCGAAGAGATACATCTGCTGGATACGTTCATGGGTCCGGCCCTTGTAGAGCATACCGAGGGCCGCATGGGTCTGGCAGTGTTTGCAGTCGGATGATTTCATCCCCACCATAAAGAACTCCCAGGATGTTCCGACGTCGAACGCATGCTCGTTGAACATCTTCCAGTCCCAACCGAGATAGGGCATCGACAGCTGGGGTGAGAGGATCGGGGACTCAAGGTACTGACGTTTCTCATAGCCCGCAGGCGTGATCTGCTTCTCCTGTTTGAGCGGCAAGAGATCAGGGCTCGCATCTCGAAGCACGGGGCTGGGATTGAGCGCTGGAGCACCGACATAGCCCGTGCCGTAGAGCACATTGATCGTCGCACCGTAACTGTTGAGCAGCATGAGGTCGACGATCTCGCGCTCGTCATAAAACCGGCGCAGCTCGTGCAAGTCCGATGCGTTCGACCTCACCGGCAGGACGCCTGATCGCTGCGAGAACGTCAAGGTGATGACCTCTTTTTCCGTCAGCACACGGGGATCAAGCCGGTAGATCGCCCGGATCCGCTCTTCAGAAACACCGAAGCTCTCAAGTTTGCGTTGGGCGAGCGCTTGGAACGATGGGTTTTCTGCCGCAATCGCATTTTGCAGCCAAATCTCCCACGTCTCAGCCTCGCTGAAGCGGGAGTTGTTCCAAAGGACCTCTTCAAGGTCATCGGCGAAGGCGAGATAGCTCTCCCACGTCTCGATGGCATCGTAGAAGATATCTTTGACCTGCGGGAGCTCTTGGGCTTGAGCGTGCGGCAGAAGGAGCATAACCGAAGCAGCGGCTCCACCCAACGCTTGGCATACGGATTTCCGCAGCGATGATGCTGTCTTCAGTAGGTTAAGCATCGTTCGTCTCCGCGCGGCTGCGGAGAACATAGAAGGCGACAAAGATCGCTTGGATGATGAAAGCGGGCATCGCCATCACAAAAGGATCAGGCGACAAGATGTGGCTGCCAGCAGCGGCAACCAGGGACACGGCCATGCCGCCATAGGCCCATTCCTGCAAGAACGCGAAGCGGGTTTGGTAGATGCAGACAATGGCGATGAGATAGGCGACCCCTAAGATCGTTGACAGATACTCCGGGTACCCCAAACGAACCAAATCGGCATTCATCCCGCCTGCCAAATTGATCAGCCCGATCGCCACGAAAAGCACGGCCAGAAAACCCTTGAGAAGCTTATCGATCCGCGGGAGCGCTGATGATCGCTTTGTGGTTGGCTTGATACTGGTTGAACTCATGCGATGCCTCCTCTTCCAGCGAGCGATGTGACCGAGCGGTCTCATCTCAGCAGTTTTCCGAGCGCTCGCGCATCGGGCACAGAGCATTCTGCGCGATGGGACCCTAGATTTGAGAGAAATCGCTCGCCATAGGAGAGAGCGCGTACGCATAACCCCCTATATGCGTTATGATTTATCCGTATTGGTCACACAGAACAACATGTGTGGTAGCGTGCAAACGTGGATTCTGGAGGGGAGGCTCACGATGCGCTTGGTACGATGGATAGGCCTCGGGCTTGCGGCTTTGGTAGTCATCGCAGCGACAGTCGCAGGAGGAAGCGTGTTTCTTGCGCTCGATTGGGGCCAGACGCACACAAAAGCGACGTCCGACTTGCCGTTTTATGAGCCAGGCATGGCCGATGGGCTCTATCAGATACGCGCCAACGATATGGTGTTCCGTGCCCGTATTTTTGGATCTTCCAATAGCGGTCCTGGGATCATCATGCTGCATGGTCATCCCGAAACATCGATCATGTGGAAGCCGCTGGCGACAGCGGCGGCGGAGCGCGGATACCGGGTGATCGCGTTTGACCAGCGCGGCTACAGCCCAGGCGCCCGGCCGAAGGGCGTGGAGCCCTATCTTGCCGACAATCAGGTCTCCGACGTTTTCGCGATCGCCGATGCGGCGGGCTTCGACCGGTTTCATCTCGTCGGCCATGATTGGGGATCGGTGGTGGCGTGGGCGACAGCTATTCTGCACCCTGAAAGGCTGATCAGCCTCACCACGATGGCTATCCCTCATCCTCAAACCCTGGTCGCGGATGTTGTTGAGGATCCGCCTGCCTACATTATGATCTTCTCTGTCCCGTGGTTCGCTGAGACCACGCTCCTGTTCAACGATATGGCCGGCTATCGCGCGTTCTACACGTCGCAATCGGAGCAGGAGATCAACGAGTATCTCGGCGTATTCTCCGAACCGGGGGCGTCGACCGCCGCGCTCAACTGGTATCGCGGCATCCAAGAGAGCATTCAGGTGATCGATTCCGTCGATCCAAACATCAGCCTGCCGACGCTCTTTATCTATGGCGACGAGGAAGATTGGGTGACGCCCGCGTACCTTGAGCATCAACGCACGCTGATGGGCGATGACTATGCGGAGGTTGAGCTCGAGGCCGACCATTGGCTGATCCAAGATCAGCGGGATGCCGTCGTATCAGCCGTTCTCAGCCATGTGGACAGAACGACGCCATCGGAGGATGCCCCCGCCGAATCGGATCTCTAGCCCTCGTCGCGCTCGCGCCGGGTTTCAGCGTCTTGGTCAGCTGAGAGCGGGTCGGCGCCCGCGCCGGAAATGAAGTCAGTTTCCATCGCAAGAATGGTGGAGAAGAGCTGGTTTGGCAGCCCGCCCGCCTTGGGCACCGTGACGACGGGGCCAGGTTGGGCGTAGGTGTCAATCCGCGGGGCGGCGGAAGGCCGGTATGGGACTGTGACACCACGAGGCGTGCTCACCGGGGTTGGCTGAGACGGGCCCTCGTCGCCGAGCCCAAGGGCGATCTTGCCCTTAAACTCGGCGACCGTGAGGGGCCGTGATCCATCATAGAAGAGAGGTTGATTGGCTTTTGCCGCACGCGGATCAACGCTCGCCGCAACAGCGTCCTCGCCCGCCTGCAGCATGCGGACAGCGCCGCGCTCTCCCAGGAAATGCGCCATGTAAACTTCAGAGCCCGACGCTTCGCGCCCAAGCGCTGCGCTGAGGCGGTCTTTGGCTGCGGCCAAGGTCTTGCCCGCAACACCGGCGGCCACAGACGGGTTGAACCGCAGGTCCAAGATCTCTCTCCGGCGCGCCGGGTCCGCCACCTCGAAACCGTTCTCGCCGCGCGTGATCTCAGAGGCGACATCACCCAGGCCGAGGGCCTCGCCATGCTCTCTCACCGCACCGAGCCAGGTTTGGTCGATAAACTGGAAAAGACCCGAGGCCGAGGAGGTCGAGGCTTGTGCATCGGGGCGCAGCGAGCTCTCGCGCTTGGCCACACCAAGCATGAGGTCGAAATCGACACCAGCATCGCGCGCCGCATTGCGGATCGCCGTCTTCACCGATGTGAAGCCAGCCTCCTTCGCGCCGACACCTTGCAGAGCCTCAATGCTCATACGCGCTCCGTCGTTCTTGGTCGTGCAGCAGGCTCGCCAGTTCCGTGAGCTCTGCCTCTTCTTTCATCCTAGCTACCGCGGCGGCTTTACGCTGACGTTGCGCCAGATAGATCTCGAACCGCTTCTGATCGGCATAGAGTTCGTGAAGCGTTCGGCGCGCTTCGTCCTCTTGCCTTGCAATGTGTTCGACCACGTCACGCATATGGGCTGCGTGATTGAGTGCGTGGCGCGCATAAGTTCCGGCCGAGTGCTGGACCTCTTGGCTGCCCGTGACCGCGTCAAAAGCCATCTCGATCGATCGCAAAGCGTCGACCTGGTCTTGCAGCGCCTTCTCCCGCGCCATTCGCAGATCAGCGACACGGCGCGCGGCTTCATCCGCACGCTGCTTGAAAGCTTTGAGAACCGCTTCGGGGTCCCGCATGATCAGTAGACCATCTGGCTCTGGGCTTCGCCGCCGCGCTCGATGATGATGACGTTGGCTTCGGACAGCTCCTTCGCCTTGCGCACCATGGTGGCCTTGGCCTGCTCGACATCGCGCATCAGCACCGGGCCGAGCGTATCCATGTTGTCCTGAAGGATCGTCCGTGCCCGTTCGGAAAGGTTGGAGACAACTTTGTTCTTCGTCTCGTTGTCGCAACCTTTGAGCGCGAGGGTGAGCGTGTCGCTCTCGCAAGCCCGGATAACCGTCCGCAGCGCATGCGGATCGAGCTCCATCAGGTCGTCGAAGGTGAACATCAGCTGCTTGATCTGATGCACTTCCTCTTCGTGATCTTCGCGCAGCGTCTGCAGGAGCGTGTCCGAACGCTCCGTCTCCGTGCGGTTGAAGATCTCCGCCATGTGGTTGAGATTGTTGGTGTCGCCCGCCTGCTTGAAGTTCATCAACAGGTCGCGCTGCAGCATCTCTTCGATATCAGCGAGGACATCTTCGGTCACCGAGTTCATGTTGATCATCCGTTTCAGGACGTTCGCAACCATGTTCTCCGGCAGTTCTGCAATGATGGCGGAGGCTTGATCGGGATCGATCTTCGAGAGGACCACCGCCACGGTCTGGGGGTGTTCGCCCTGCAGGTATTTCGCGAGCATGGCGTTATCGACCATGCTGATTTTCTCCCAGGCCGACGATCCTGCTGGACCACGGATATAATTCATAATATCGACGACGCGGTCAGCGGGCAGGAAGCTGCGCAGCATCCGCTCGGTGGAATCGGCCGAACCAATGATCGAGCCGCCTTGCGCAAACTGTTCCGTGAACCGCTTGATGAGCTCTTCGAGCACGTCGCCAGTGATGGAACCAAGTGCGGCCATGGCGCGGGTAACGATCCGCACCTCACTGTCATCCATCATCTCAAGAAGCGGACCGGCCTGTTCCTCGCCAAGCGTGAGGAGCATCACGGCGACCTTTTCAGGACCGGTGAGCGCGTCGATCTGGTCTCTCATTTGAAGCGTGGGCATGGTGCTGGTTCCGGACATTGCGGGCCTAGAAGAAAGACATGACCAGGCTCTCCGATAGGAGGCGCCAGCCATCAACGAGAACGAAGAAGATCACTTTCATCGAAAGCGACACGGTTTGCGGGGGAAGCATCATCATGCCCATGGACATGAGAATTGCGGCAACAGCGAGGTCGATCACCAAAAACGGCATCATCAGCAAAAACCCGATCTCGAAAGCGCGCGTCAGCTCTGAGATCATGAAGGCCGGGATGAGCGTGGTGAGCGGTGGCAGCGCCAACTGATCCTCGATCGTCGGATCAAGGAGCAAGCGCACCTCTTCATCGGTCATCATGCCCGCGGGCAATCCGTCGCTCGGCATCTCCGCCTGCTGACGGGCCGCAAGGCTTTCGAAGAAGAGGAGGTCTTCGGGCTCGGTCTGACGGGCCATGAATTCTTGCAACGGCGCCGCGGCGCGACGCACACCGGTCGTCATGTCGACCTGCTCTTCCAGCAACGGCGACAGGCCGGTCCGCCAGCTCTCCTCGAATGTCGGTGCCATGATGAAACCGGTGAGGAAGAGAGCAAGCGAGATCAGCACCACATTCGGCGGCGCTTGTTGCAAGCCGATGGCTGAACGTAGGAGGGAAAAGACCACCACGACACGGACGAATGAGGTGGTCATCACCAAAATGCCCGGCGCGAGGCTGAGCACGGTGACCCCCAAGAACAGCTGGATCAGCCGTCCGGAGTAGGAGGATCCTTCGTCGCCGAGATCAAGCGTGACGGACTGGGCCGCTGCTTCTGGCCCGATCAT
Organism: Pseudomonadota bacterium; assembly: GCA_038745625.1. Taxonomy (GTDB): domain Bacteria; phylum Pseudomonadota; class Alphaproteobacteria; order Caulobacterales; family Parvularculaceae; genus Parvularcula. The sequence continues at coordinate 13,233 of JBCDLG010000027.1, forward strand.
CAGGGCCGCTACAATCAAGGTCGACAAGGCTGCGTTTATCGCTAGCCGGGTCATACGTCTCTTGCGTTTAATGCAGGTTCGCTGCGTTGGTGATGATTTCCGTCAGCGTCACACCGAGGCGATCATCATCGACGATGACGATCTCTCCGCGTGCCACCGGACGGTGGTTGATATGAATCTCGACTTGCTCACCGACGCGGCGATCAATTTCGACCACGGCGCCTCGGCCAAGCTTCAAGATGTTGCCGATCGGAAGACGGGCACGGCCCAGGACCACCTGCACCTCGACAGGAACCTGTCCGAGCGCCGACATGTTGGTGTAGGAACCAAAACCACTGGTACCGCCGGCGCCGCCCTCATCGTCGCCACCGATCATGGCATCGAGGGTTGCGGCAATGTCCGCCTCACTGGCTTCGTCTTCGGTAACGCCGAGCTCAGAGGCGTCTTCGCCGCCTTCTGTCGCGCCGAAATCCTCGCCGAGACCCGCAAGGCCACCTTCGGCCTCGGTTTCGTTCTCGCCTGGCTCTTCTGGCTCGTTCGGCTCATCAATCATCGGTTCTCTCCAATTCAGACGCCTCGCCCTGGTCGTCCGTCAATCGTTGAAGGGTTTCTGTGAACACATCGTCGATCGCTTGCATAAAAGCGTACGGATCAAATGTTACTTTTCCGGTTAACCACGCAACTTCGAGCGGGGCTTCTTTGTCCGCTGTGCGTTCTTCGAAGACGATGCGGTGTTCGGCGGCCAGCTCATCGGTTGGCAGCTGCAGCGCTTCACGCAGGTGGCCTAGGAATTCCGCCGTGGCCCGGATCGACACTTTGTGTTTTCCGCGCACAGCATGCACCGCCCGCATCGCCACGGTTTCGGCGAGGCGAATAGCCTCACGCTCTGAAAGACCTTTGGCAAGATGGTGAACAACGGCGAGCATCAGCCGGGTCATCCGGCTTTCGACCTCGTCAAAAAGTGCGTCTTCTCGCGTCCGAAGCTCGCTAAGGGATGTCTGGATCGCGGTGATCTCTGCTGCGACGCGACTTGAAATCTCCTCATTCTGCGCAGCTTGGCCGTCGGCAAAGCCTTGCGCATAGGCCTCCTCGCGCGCCTCTTGCGCCGCTTCCTCCGCCATCAGCCGGGCGTCTTCAGGCTCGATCCGGTTGTCGATGACAACCGGCTCTGGCTCAGGAGGAAGGTCGGGGGCGGAGAAATCCCTGGAGAAGGAGAAGGCGCGGACCGTCATGCGTCCGCCTCCTCATACATCCAGCTCCGGAGGATCGCGACGACCTCTTCTGGATATTGCTCAGCAATCCGGCCGAGTTTCGCGACAGACGATGCACGGACCTTGCCGTCGACATCGCGGACTTCGAGCATCTGGTCGAGCTCGTCATCCATCGTTTTCCGCGGCAGGGCGTGGGCAGTCGCCCCGCCAAGCTCGCCGCCCTGGCCTTCGATGCTTTCGCCATCAAGGGCGATATCGTCGAGGGTCAGCTCACCCATCGGCAGGGCCTCAGCCGATGCCTCATAGGTATCCGCTGGGAGCACACGGCTCAGCACCGGACGGACGACACCGAAGATGATGGCTACACCGATCAGCAGAAGCGCGACAGCTTGGGTGATCGCGCTGAAGTTCCGATAGACGACCTCCGTGATCGTGCTCGGCGCAAAGCGCGGCATGGTCTCATCAAGATCGACAAAGGCGAGGTTCTCAACGGTGATCACGTCGCCGCGACTCTCGTTGAACCCAACCGCCGAGCGGACAAGTGCGGTGAGCTTGCCGAGCTCTTCATCCGTACGCGGGCGGAATGTCACATTGCCCTCTTCATCGGTCACACGCGCGTTGTCGACGACGACCGAGATCGAAAGGCGTTCAATATCGCCAGGCTCAATCACCTGTTCGGAGCGCACCGACGACACTTCATAGTTCACGACTTGCTCAGAGCGTTCAATCTCACTGAGCGCGGAACCTGCGGCGCCTTCATTGCCAACATCGGCCTCGGGTAGGTTTTGCTCCACCGTCACCGGCGCTTCGTTGGCGTTCTCACTGGAGGATTCTGTTTCATCGATAATCTGCCGTGAACGGAGGGCGGTGCCGTTGGGATCGAAGAGCTCTTCGCGGCGGACTTCCCGCTCGGTCCTCAGGTCAGCTGCGACACGGACGCGCACGCGGCCTGGCCCCAGGTGAGGCGTCAGAACGCTTTCGGCTGCCCGCGCAAGGCGCTCTTCAATCTCTGTCTGAAGACCATTGACGCTGGCCGCACCGGCCATCGCGCCGCTTTCTTCAGCGAACACAGCGCCCATGCGGGCATCAAGGACCGACACTTTCTGCGGGTTGAGATTAGGAACGGCCGAGGCCACCAAGTGGCGGATCGCCGCCGCCTGATCCTCATCAAGAGACAAAGCCCCGCGCATACGGACCACCACCGATGCCGTGGGCGGCGCGGTTTGCCGACTGAATGGGTCGCGCTGCGCCATCACGAGGTGCACCCGCGTGCTTTCAATACTATCGAGGGTTTGAATGGTTCGAGCGAGCTCGCCTTCGAGGGCCCGCACCTTGGTCACATCCTGCATAAAGGACGTGAGCCCCAAATTGTTGCGATCATCGAAGAGCTCATAGCCAACCGCACCGCCCGAAGGCATGCCACGCTCAGCCATCAGCATGCGAAGCCGAGGCACACGGCCCGAGGGCGCGTAAATCGTCTTGCCATCCGATGACACACGGACGGGCACGTCCAAGCTCTCAAGCTCAGACACCACCGAGCCTGCATCCGCTTCGGACAGCCCCGTATAGAGAATGGCCATTTGAGGTTTCGAGAAAGCGATGATGATCGCCACCAGCGCCGCAATGACGCCTGCACCAACGGCGCCTGCCGCCATGAGGCGGTTCGCACCAAGATCTTTGAGTCTTTGAACTAAATTTTCCACGCTACCGACATTCTGCCTAGCCGCAGGGTTGTGAGTAGGTCCGGGTTTTTAAACTGGCGATAAAACGCCCCGTGTAGCCCCTCACCATGGCAGAACGCCGTGCTGACGATTGAGGGCTCATGGAAGACGACGAACCGTCCCAGGACATTGCCGCTATTGAAGGCCCACAGGCCAAAGGCGCGATGGCGAAGTTTGGTCCGCTGATCTTTGGCGTGGCTCTTCTTTTGTCGTGCGCAGGCGCGTTTATCGGCGGCGGCTATCTCTCGCTTGGTCCAGAAGGCGTTCAAGAGCTCTTTGGCAAGGAAGAGGAAGAGGTCGCCGAAGATGGCGAACCCGTGGCCGCCCCGACGACCTATGAATGGGTCAATATCGAAAAGACAATCTATCAGTTGAACCGGCGCGAAGAGAGCAACTATGTGCTGGCTTCGTTTACGATCCGTACACCATCAGACAGAGCCGAGGAGGTCCGCGATCGCCTCCCCGAGGTGCAGTTCGCACTACAGACCTATATCCGTGAGCTTGGTCCTCGGGAACTGCAAGGCGCGATGGGCCTCTACAATCTTCGCCGCGCATGCCTTTTCCGGGCCCGGCGGATCCTTGGTGAAGAGGCCGTTGCCGACATTCTTATCGACGAATTTCTCGTCGAGTAAACCTTTCACTCCGCATCTGGATAAACCGATGAAGAGGCCAGAATGAGAAAACCTAAGTCAGCTGGACAATCCCGTGTTGTCATGGAGCGCCTCGCCAATAGCGGGGTGACCAATGAGCGTCTGCCGATGCTCGACATCGTCTTTGACCGGACGGTGCAGATGCTCACAGAGAGCTTCCTCCACCTGACATCGACAGAAGTGTCGGTGCAGCTGGAAGACGTCGGATACGCGCGTTTCCAAGATTTCATGAACGAGCCGCCGGAAGTGCCGGTGATCGCCATCGTTCGTGCAGTCGAATGGGACCAATCCTTCTTGATGATGATCAATGGCGACCTCGTCTTCACCATGGTGGAGATCTTGCTCGGCGGCGCAATCGGCGGCGAGGCCAAGCGCCAGGGCGAGGCGAGGCGCCCAACCGCCATCGAGCTACAGCTGACCAACCGGATCTTCAAACTGATCGCTGAACGCCTGGCGGAAGCTTTCGAACAGATCGCAGAGGTCGAGTTCAGGGTCGAGCGGCTTGAAATGAACACCCAGTTCGCAGCCATCACGCGGACCACAAGCGCTTGTGTTCGTTCGCGCTTCCGCCTCGACATCGCAAAAGCACGCGGCGAGCTGCAGGTCGTCTTTCCTTATCTGACGTTGGAGCCGGTGAAAGAGGCGCTGACACAAATGTTCGTGGGCGACCAATTTGGCGGCGATCGCAGCTGGAACCGCCACTTTGAAAAAGCGTTGGTTCAGACCGAGCTCGATTTCAACGCGGTCCTCCACCAGCAGCTGACGACCCTCGCAGAGGTTATGTCCTGGAAGGCGGGTCAGACAATCACTTTCGAATCCGAAGCGGAAACCGATGTGCGCTTCATGCTCGAGGACATGGAATTCTTCCGTGGACCGATGGGGCGTAAGGGCAGCAGGATCGCCGCCCAAGTCGAGGACATCAATCTCGATACCGATGACGATGACGGTTTCGGTGCGGGAGACTTCCTATGATCCGTCTGATGCTCATCACCAGCCTTGCCACGACAACGGTGGCGGTCCCGGCCACGGTGGCGATGCCAACGATGATGCTCGCCGCCCCTCCCGACATCCAACAGACCGAGAAAAAGGGCGTTGAGAAGAAGGAAGAAGAATTCGGTGATCATGAAAGGCCTTGGGCTGACGATGCGCTGGCTGAGAACCCTGTCGCGGTCGCCGATGAGCGCCCCGAAAGGCGCGGTCTCGCCCAATCGCAACGCGAGATCGCGGAGTCGCTGAAGCGTGATGAGCTGCCTATTCCTGCCGCTCGCGTTTCATCCATGGCGGCAGTGACCGAGGTGCTCGCGACCATCAGCGAAGAGCGCGAGAAGCTCCGCGATGAATGGGCATCGCTCGCCGATTACAAGGCGGAGGTCGCGCTTGCGAACCGTCGCGCGCTCGAAGAGATCGAACGGCTCGAGGACCTCCGCACCGAAGTGATGGCGCTGATCGATGAGCTTGAGACCAAGGAAGACGAGAATCTTCAGCGGGTTGTCGCTGTGGTCGCCAATATGAGCTCGAAAAACGCCGCCCGCCTGCTTGAGCAGAATGAGACGCGCTTTGTCGTCAACGTCTTCGATCAGTTGGGTGAACGTTCGTCAGCGGAGATCTTGAGCAAGATGACCCCGCGCCGCGCCAATGAAGTGATGGCAGCGATGGCCAATCGCGGGCGGCCGGATCAATCGGTGGCGTCGCTCTGATCATCAGTAAACGCTGAAACGAGCACCGCCGACAAAAGATGTGGTGAGTGGGAAGAGCGCCGGCTGGTTCAGCCGGCGTTTCTATGCCGGGTCTCTTGAACCAACAGCCGATCGAGCAGCACGGCAGACACGCGATCAAGATCGAATGTCGCTTCAAGATCCGCCATCAGTGCCGCCTTGATCGCCTCAGGATTGAGCGTTTCGGGCCTAATCTCGCCGCGACGCTCAAGCTCAAAGAGCGTCTCCAACATCATCGCCCGAACCGCCGGCCGGTTGTTGGTCAGGAGCGAGACGTCATCATACGTGTACACCTCGACATTGACCTCAGTCAGCAGGAAGTAGGGCACATTGCCGCCCTCAAAGATTGGTACCGTGAACTGACCAGCCTCGAAAATGACCTTCTCGGTCACCTCTGTGGTCCCCGCTTCCCGGACTCGGGCTGTCTTTTGTGTGATTTCGCCCAGCGAAAATCCGCCAATCCCAAAGATCGCCGTCAGAATCGCAAACAGGATGATCTTTCTCACGGCGCCAGCTCTCTTGGCTTAGAATGGGACAACAAACTCGTAGAACCGTTGCCCATAGCGCGGTTGCGCCATGCGGCTGATGGTTCCGCGCCCACCATAGGCAATCCTGGCTTCAGCAATCTTGAAGTACTCGATTGTATTTGATGAAGAAATATCTTCAGGTCTAATGACCCCAGCAATCTTCAGTTCACGAAGTTCGCTGTTGACCCGCACCTCTTGGCGCCCGGCAATGACGAAATTGCCGTTCGGCAGACGATCGGTCACGACCGCGGCGATGCGGAGGCTGATTTCCTCATTGCGGTTGATCTCGCCTTCGCCAGTGGTCTCGCTTTCCGATTCGAGCGAGGCTTCGGGCGTGTATCCATCCGGCAACGCATTATCGATGGCTGAGTCGATCCCGAAGAGTGACGTGACGCCAAACTCGTTGTCGGTCTCGCGCGTTTGGCTGGTTGAGTTCCGCAAGCGCGCATTGTCCTCGATGTCGATGAGGATCGTCAGAATATCGCCGACATTCCGTGCCCGTTGGTCCCGGAAGAAGCTGCGCTTGTTGGCTTCCCAAAGCGAGTTGGGTGAGCTCATCCGTGAGCCGTTGAGCGGCATCGGCATGATCACCGTACGCGCCTCTTCATACTCTTGCGGGTTGCCAACCTCGGACAGTTGCGGACCATCCCGCAATTCCTGAACTGTTCCGCAAGCCGATAATGCCAGTGCCGAACCAGCAAGGAAAAACCAACGAGACATAGATAAAGTCCTCATATCACCGCACCACCACAACACCGGGGCCGGTGATCTCTGCCGACACAATGTCGCCGCCGCCCTGCGCTGCCACACGAATCACATCCCCGCGGCCGCCATCCTCAAGCGCTCGCCCCCGAACGGAAAGCTCAAGGCCGCCGCTTCGGTAGACAATCTCGACACTGTCATTCTTATTCAAAACACGGGGTGCACCGACATCCTCATCCCGGATGGGACGCCCAGCGGGCATCGACCGGCGGACCGCATAGCCTTCAAGATCAGCAACAGCAGCAAACGCGGTCGCCGGGACCTGCGAATAAGGCACGTGCCGGACTTCCAAATCGCTCGCCGTCAACGTGTGGTCGCGGCGAACACCGGCGCGCGTCACCACGACTGGCACGGTCACAGACGCACGGCCACTGATGCCTTTGCGGTTGGAACCATGGCCGATGATTGCTGTGAACCGCCCTGTATGCGGATCAAAGCTGGAAATCTCGATCGTCTCCACCGCGCCCCGCACCTGGGTCATCGTCACGAGGCGGATATCCGCGTCGGCGGGAAGCACCGAGGAAATCCGAAGGGCGTCCAGCACCCGCATCTCCAAAGGAGCCGGGGCAAAACCGCTGATCATAAGGAAGGTCAGCGCAAGGGTCAGAAGGCGGATCATCCGTTACCTCATATTCGCGACACGCTGGGACATCTCGTCAGCGGTCTCGATCACTTTGGCGTTCATCTCATAGGCGCGCTGGGCCGAGATCAGGTCGGTGACCTCCTCGACGACGTTCACGTTCGAATTCTCGACATAACCCTGGCGGATCGTGGCAACGCCCTCTTCACCGGGAAGACCGATGAAAGGCTGACCCGAAGCAAGCGTTTCGCGGAAGAGATTGTCCCCTTGCGCATCAAGGCCAGCTTCGTTGATGAACGTCGCGAGCGTCACGCGACCGGCCAGCTGCGGCTGCTCCGCATCCGGCGTAATAGCGAACACCTCGCCCGAGCGGTTGATCTCAATATCGGTCACGTTCGCTGGCAGAGCGACGGGCGGGTCGAGTTCGAAGCCCTCTGGGGTCACGACCGAGCCTTCAGGGGAAAGCTGGAACGTGCCCGAGCGCGTGAACGCTTGGGTGCCATCAGGCATCGCGATCACAAAGAACCCGCGGCCCTGAAGTGCCATATCAAGACGGTTACCCGTCTGTTGCAGCGATCCCTGCTCCGTGATCCGTGCAACAGCGGCAGGCTTCACACCAAGACCGACTTGCACACCCACCGGGATGATCGTTCCGGCGTCCGACGAAAATGTGCCGGAGCGCTGTTGGTTCTGATAGATCAGATCGGAAAACTCTGCCCGCGCCCTTTTAAAGGACGTCGTGTTGATGTTCGCGATGTTGTTCGAGATGACCTCAACATTGGTTTGCTGCGCCATCATGCCGGTCGCGGCGATCTCAAGAATACGCATGGGATCTTCCTTTCTCTGAACGCTTATTGCGTTGCGCCTAAGCGCTCGATCGAGTCTTCTTTTTGTTTGTGGATGTCATCGGAAGCGCCCGACACTTGCGTGTAAGCGCGGCTCAGTTCCATCAGTTCAATGATCTCTTTGATCGGATTGATGTTCGAGCTTTCAATAGCGAACTGCTGAACTCTTGGGTTTTCAACGGGTTGGGCTGCAACATTGCCGCTAAAACGGCCATTGGCCTCGCGCACCAGCTGGTTGGGGTCGTCAAACTGGAAAATGCCCAGATTGCCGATCTCTGTAGGAATGGGCTCGCCCTGAAGCTGCACCGAAACCCCGCCGTTTTTGGAGATGGCGATGCTGGCCGCCTCTTGCGGGATCAAGATGGGGTTGCCGCCTTCATCAAGGACCGTTGCGCCGTCAACATTGACGAGCTCACCCGACGGAGCAATCTCCAAGCGGCCGTCGCGGGTGTACCGAATACCCTCATCGGTCTGCACAGACAGCCAACCATCACCGACGATCGCCACGTCCAGCTGATTGCCCGTCTGGGTTACCGACCCAGACTGAAAATCCGTGAAGGACGCACGGTCGATCACAAAGGAAACATCCGCCGCTGGACCGGCATTGAACGTGACATCGTCGAACATCACCCGCTCCGCTTTATAGGCGGTGGTGTTCACATTGGCGATGTTGTTCGCAATCAGCTCAAGCCGACGGGTCAGCGAGCTTTGATACGATAGATTGACGTAGAGCGACGTATCCAAGGTTCATCCTCTCGCGCCTCATTGCCCACACGGTCATTCTGTACCGCGCTGATCCTCAAGGATCCTGCGAAACGCAGGTTTAAACTAGCGGGGTCAGTTTAAATCAGGATTTCAAGGAATACCGATGCGTAGGCTGATGAGATTAGTCCTGGTTACCGCGGCGGTGATGGCCGCTGTGAGCCCTGTCGGCGCACTCGCCCAAAGGAGCGCCTACGGCGTCGAATGGGCTTGCGGGTATGAATATGGCAGCCAGTTTGTCCAGCGGTTAAAAAGAGCTGAGCAAAACGACCTCTCTTGCCTTGCCGGTGCGGGGTTTTGGAGAGAGACAGCACCCCTCATTGGTGGGCGGATGGATGACACCCGGCAACGCCTGAGGAAGCTGCTCCTCTTGCTGCTTGAGGACAATGACGAGGCCAGGACCTTCTTCGAAGCGGAAGCGACCGCCGGTTCCGAAGAGGCCGTGCTTTGGCTACTGATCGCCAATGGCGAACGCGGCGTCGAGCTCTCGACCAACACCTCCCGCTCTGCCGCGATCAACATGTTTGTTGGCTTACCAGCTTGGATTCGCGCACGTTATTCTTCTGATCTAGCGAGCGGCCTGCTTGCCGAGGGCGACAGTCGCGCAGCGCTCACGCTCGCCACGGCGCTCGAGACGATCGCCGTCACCGACGAGGAAATCGGCCATGCTGCGATGATCCGTGCACGGGTTGTGGAGCGTTTTGGTACCGTCAACGAAGCGGTGGCGCTCTATGACAAAGCTGCCGATTATGGCGGCAGCGTGCTGTCGGCCGAGGCCGAGCTTCGCAAAATCGCGCTGATGTGGCGCGCTGGCTATCTTGAAACCCGCGAAACCGTCAATGCCTTGCGCGAGCTGGTCACCCTGTGGCGTGGCGAATCCCTCGGCGCAGGGATCACCATGGCGCTCGCGCGCGCCTACTATTTCGACGGTCAACTGCCCCAAGCGTTGCGCCTTCTCAACAGTCTTGCTGGCTCAAGCGCTCCCGATGATGTCCGCGCGGAAGCTGAACGCCGGATTCGAGATATTGCGGAAGACCTCTTTGTTCGTCGCAGCGCCGAGGCCACCATCGGGGATTTGATGGATGTCTATGAACTCGTAAGGCCCATCATTCAGCCAAAGGATGAATTCTGGCCCGGGGACCTCGCGCTCAGCAAGATGCTCACCGAGGCTGGTCTCTATGCTGGTGCCGAAGCGATGATCCGCGGCGTCGACCCCGCCGACGTTTACGCGAGTGGCGGCGATAACTCCTTGATGGATAGCGCAGAAATGATGCTGATCTTCAAGGATAGTACCGAGGCGCGGCGCTACCTCGCAGCCGTCACCGAAGCGTCGCTTGATCCTGTCCAGAGCCGCCGTTTCACCCAGTTGATGATCGAGGCGGCACTGGTGGAAGACCTGGGTGCCTATCTCGCAGAAGGCGCAACCAGCTCAGAAATCCTGTCAGTCAGTCGGCGGGCTTGGGATGAGGCGGCTTACGGACTATATCGGCGGTCGCGCCTCCTTCTTGAGGGCGAGCGCGACTGGAAAGCTACCATTGCTGACTATCTCGCAGAGGGAACACGCCTGCCTCGCCAGGACAATGAAACCCGTGAAGATCCTCGATTACAAGCATTGTCACGATCTCCGAAACCATCCGTTTACCACACGGATGATTTACGTCCGCTCCTCACACCTAGCGCAGAAGTTGTAGACTTAGCCGTCAGTTTAACCCGGATCGGGCAGAAGCTTGAGGTGGGCGATGACCCATTGGCTTCAATGGGTGAAGCCGATGAGGCGGGTAGTGAGAGAGCGCTATGAAGTTCGGTATCGGCATGGCAATGATATGCTTCTGCATGCTCGGGGGCTATATCGGGGTGGGCGGCAAGCTGGCCGTTCTGTGGCAACCCTATGAAATTCTTATTATTATGGGCTCGGCTCTGGGCGCCTATGTGGTCGCGAACCCGCGCAGCGTTATTATGGATTCCCTGTCCGCGACGCTCGCTGCGGTACGCGGAGATACGCTCAAACAACAAGACTATCTGGAGCTGATGTCCCTCCTCTTCACGATCTTCCGTCAGGGGAAGGCCAATGGGGTGATGAGTCTCGAGAACGACATCGAACGTCCGTATGAGTCGGAGATGTTCCAGAAATACCCGCGCGTTCTGGCCAACAAGCGTGCGGTTGCGTTCATTTGTGACTACCTGAGGTTGATTTCCCTCGGCGCTGAGGATCCCAAAGAGCTTGAGCACCTGATGGATGAGGAGATCGTCGCGATCACCAAAGACCTGCAGCGCCCTGTTGGCGCAGTGCAAACCCTTGGCGAGGGTCTTCCCGCTTTCGGGATCGTGGCCGCTGTTCTTGGTATCATTAAGGCCATGGCTTATGTGAACGCGGCGACGGAGATCCTCGGCAAGATGATCGCCGGTGCGCTCTGCGGAACCTTCTTGGGCGTTTTGTTCGCCTACGCCTTGGTGATGCCGCTCGCGCAGGTGATGATGTCGCGTAAGGATCAAATGCTCAACTACTATCAGAGCATCAAGTCCGGCATGGTGGCCTTCCTTCACGGCTATCCTCCTCAAATCGCTATCGAATACTCGCGCAAAGTGCTGCTGGAGGATGTCCAGCCCAGCTTTGACGAGGTCGAGAAAGCCACCAGCGAGGCCGCGCGCAGCGCCGCTTCCGCTGAGGCCTAAGAGAAACCCGCGGGAAGGTCTGACCCATGGCGAAGAAGGGCGGCGACGACGGCGGCAATCCAGGCGTCTGGAAACTGGTCTATGCGGACTTTGTGACCGCGATGATGGCCTTTTTTCTGATCCTATGGCTGGCCAACACAGCCAGTGAAGCCGAGCGCGACCTTCTGGCGGATTACTTCAACCCGATCTCCGTCAGCCGCCAGCAGTCGGGCAGCGACGGCGCGGCAGCTGGCAAAGCGAACTCTGATGATGGCTCTCAGACCACCGACAATGCCGATAGCAACGAGCAGCTCACCGTCGCCGTCGCCAATGCGAACAGTGTGCCAACGGATCTTCTGGAAGAATCAGTCGGGTCGGGCAGCTCGGGCGCGGATGACGGCCTGAAAGCGCTTGAAGAGAAACTGCAGATCGCTTTCCGGCAGCAGGTCGATCCCCTCGGCCTCAATGACGTCGTCTATATTGAGCGTCGCGACGACGCTGTTTACATTCAAATTCATGACGATGAAGCTTTTGCGATGTTCGCCGCAGGCTCGGCCCAGATGTCGCCCCGCGCGCGCGAGCTCTTCTCGACCATCGGCGCAATCTTGCGAAGCGTACCCAATGTGATCCGTATCATGGGCCACACGGATGGAAGTCCGTTCTCCGGAAACGCAGGCGTCCGGGGCAATTGGGAGTTGTCGGCCGACAGAGCCAACTCCGCTCGGCGCGTGATGGAATCAGCAGGTCTGCAAACTGATCGTGTTGAAGCTGTTGAGGGACGGGCCACACGAGAACCACTTGTTCCATCGCGTCCGGATGATCCCAAGAATCGCCGGATTACCATCAGTGTGCACTCTAACGTTGCTGCATCTGGTGACCTTTTGTTCACCAGCGCCCCTTAAACGCCTGCCACAATCTCCTCAAATTCTAGACTTCATGCCGGTTTAAAAAGCCAAGTGTAAGTCAATCGCACTCGGAGCGATCAACGCTCTTCGAAGAACTGAGGACAGATCATATGTCGATTGGCAGCGCGCTTCAAACCGGCGTCAACGGCCTTCGTGCCCAGGCAACGAAGATTGCCACGATTTCTGACAACATAGCGAACTCTGCCACCATTGGCTACAAGCGCAGCGATACGCGCTTCTCGTCACTCGTGGTCAACGGTCCTTTTGAATCGTCTTTTACCGCTGGCGGCGTGACCACGAGCGTTCGCAAGGAAATCGCAACGACCGGCGCCATTATCGGTACGCAGGCTGACACAGACCTTGCGGTCCAGGGCGAAGGCTTTTTCCCGGTTTCGACGCGCGCTGATGGTTCTAGCCCTGCTTTGACACGCGCTGGTTCGTTCCGCCCCGATGAAAACGGCGATCTCCGGAACGATGGTGGTTACTATCTTCGCGCCCTCGCCCTCAATGCCGATGGTACGTTCACCAATGGTGCACCGAGCCTTTCGACATTCGATAGCCTTGAGACGGTGAACATCTCGAACCTTCAGGGTTCGGCGCAAGCCACGAGTGAGATCAACTACACAGGCAACATTCCTGCCGACACTGCTACATTGCCCGCACCTGTTGAGTTTCAAAACAGTGTTCAGGTGTTTGATCCTCTTGGTGCCACAAGCAACGTGGCACTGAACTGGACGCAAGCGGTGCCAGGCAGCAACATTTGGGACCTTCAGATTTATGACGGCAGCGTTGCGACAGGCACGCTCATCACAACACTGACGAACATCGATTTCACGGGCGGTGGTGGTTTTACGCCGGGCACACCTGATTATGGCGCATCGGCAACGACTGCGCCGCCTGTTGGCTATGCCGTAGGCGCATTCACGCCTGGAACGGGCGTCCTGCCCATCACAATTCCCGGACCAGCGGGTCCAGCAACGCAGACGATCAACATCTCCATTGGCGGTGAGGGCACACTGGACGGTGTGACGCAATTTGGCGGCGATTTCACACCGGTAACCAGTGTCGATGGCACAAGCCTTGGTCAGCTTGAAGGTGTCGATTTTACCGAAGACGGCACAATGATTGCCATCTTTGACAATGGTGAGATTCGTCCAATCTATCAGATTCCGCTGGCAAACGTTCTGAACCCGAACGGTCTGGGCCTGCTGGATGGGAACGCGTTCTCTCTGTCGAACGATTCAGGTGATCTTTCGCTACAGATCGCACCCAATAGGAATGTCGGATCGATCCAGTCGGGTGCACTCGAGTCAGCCAATGTCGATATCGCGACCGAGTTGACCGATCTCATCGAAACACAGCGAGCCTACTCATCAAATGCAACGGTCATTCAGACTGCCGATGAAATGCTCGAAGAAGTCACGCGAATTGGTCGATAGCCGCTAACTAACGGAAACTCTCCATGTCCCTTACGACAGCACTTAACAACGCGAAGACTGGCCTGTTCTCGGCACAGCGACAGGTGTCAGGGGCATCGGAGAACATCGCCAACGCGAACACGGCCGGCTATGTCAGGAAAGAGGCGCAAGTCTCATCACTCAGCTCTAATGGCTTTGGCTCGGGTGTCACGAGTGAGATCGTCCGTTCACAGGTCGACTCGATCCTGCTGCGCGATCTGCGCCTGGAGGTCGCCAATCTCTCAACCTTCGACGTGCGGGCGCTACAAGCCTCTCGCGTCGGTGATGTGATTGGAACGCCTGCGGACGAGCGTTCGCTGGCCACGGCGTTCACAGAGCTCGAAAACCAGCTCCAGGCGCTCTCGGGCTCGCCGGAGAGCGAAATCCTGCAACGCGAAGTCTACTACGCGGCCGCCAACCTCGTGCAACGCTTCGGTGATGCGGAGAGCGTGATCCAGGATGCGCGCCTTCAGGCCGACAACAAGATCGCTGAGGGCGTTGATATCGTCAACGAGGCGCTCTCCAGCATTGAGCAGCTCAATGGCGGCATTGCTGACGGTATCGCTGCGGGCAAAGACGTCTCTGGCCTGCTTGATGAGCGTGACCGCCAAATTGATGCGATCGCTGAACAGATCGGCATTCGGACCTTTACGCGCGGCAATGGCGAAGTGGTGATCACGACCACGGAAGGCGTGACCTTGCTGGACGGCCAGGCGCGTCAGCTTCAGTTCACGCCTGCTGCGACCATCACCGCGGGCACACCGCCAGGCTTGCTTTCGGGCCTGACCGTGGACGGTTTCGATATTGCGCCCTCGCCCCCAGCGGGCACGCAAGACCTCCGCACCGGATCGATTGCCGGCTATTTCTTCGCCCGTGATACCGATCTTGTGCAGTACCAAGAGCAGATTGACGCGCTGGCCAAAGAGACCATCGTTCTCTTCCAACAGGCCGACGCCAGTCTCCCACCTGGGCCGCCCTTCATCGGTTCGATCTTCGTTGATGGCGCTGGCAACGGCGTGGATCCCGCGGAAATCGCCGCCAACATTGTGGGCCTCGCCGGCAGCATTCAGGTCAACCCGCTGGTCGATCCGACCCTTGGCGGTGACACCTCGTTGATCCGGGACGGTGTCCTGGGCCCGGCACAGGCTGATGGTTACAGCGATCAGGTCTTCGCCTTCTTGGATGGTTTGTTCACGAAGCGCACCTTCAACCCAGCCGCTGGTCTCAGTGATTTCACGACGCTGCAGGACTACGCATCGGAGTTCACCAGCGGTGTTCTCAACGACCGGGTGGGCTTTGAGAACCAAGCCGATCGCTCGCGGGTGTTGTTCGATACGCTTGAGATCCGGCGCCTCAACGAAACCGGCGTCAACATCGACGAAGAAAGCGAGCGCCTTCTGGAGCTCGAGCGGGCCTATTCCGCCAATGCCCAGGTCATCAGCACGATCGCGCAGATGTTCGAAGAACTCTTTGCTCGAATTGCTTCGTAGGGGAGCGAGATTATGGAACGCATCTCAACCTTTGGTCAAACAACCTTCCGGACATCGCAGCTGCGGCGTCTTGAGGGTGATCTTGCGACGGCAAACCGCGAGATTGCGACCGGCAAGAAAGACGACGTTGCGAGGTCGCTGGGGGCACAGCTTGTCACCCTTCAGACCGTGCGCAATCAATTCTCCGCCAACGAAGAGTATCTGCGCACGGCGACAGTGTTCCAGCAGCGCGCAGAGTTGCAGCAGAATGCCCTTCTGGCCACCGAAGAAGCTGTTGTCGATCTTTTGGAGCTCGCCAGCATCAACAGCGGCTCTGCTGCTGCTTCGGCGTCCGCGGTTTCGATCACCGCTGATACAGTGATTGACCGCTTGGCGATCGCCCTCAACATTGAGATTCAAGGCCGGTTCCTGTTCTCCGGCGACAACGTCAACAACGCGCCGATCAGCCTACGTGGCACCGTCGGCCCTGGCGGCGTGACGCCTGACGAGGTTTCCGAGCAGGTGCTGACCGGCACCGGGCCAGGTGCCCTTGCTGGCCCCGACCTCTCGATCCCTGTCGACGCGGTTGAAGCGGAGACCGTGATCGATCGGTTCGAAGCGATCTTCCAAGGCGGCGCGGCAAGCAACTCGCTTCTGCCGCCTCCGGAGCAGTTCTACAGCTTTGAAGAGACCATCTTCGGCGGTCAGATCGGCGGCAATCTCACCGAGGTGCGCCTGCCTGGCAACTCTGTTACGACCCAGGACAATGATCAATTCGTGCAAGGGCTGCGTGACGTGCTTCAGGCCGCCTACATGCTGGCGAATTTTGATCTCAACGCGATCACCGACCCCGATGCCTATCAGACCTTGCTGACGGGCGGCACGACCGGTCGTCTGGGGGCGGTGGATCGCCTCGCACAGGGCCTCCAGGCCATCCAAGAGGTGCAAAGTGACCTTGGCCTCCAGCAGCAGCTGGTTGCCGACGCACGGGCCGATACCGAGGCTGAGCAGGCACTGTTCAACAACCAGATCCTGACACTCGAAGAGGCCGATCCTTTCGAGACCCAGACCCGGTTCCTTCAAATCGAGAGGCAGCTGGAGGCAAGCTATCTGGCCACAGAACGCGCCTTCAACCTGACGCTTCTCAACTTTATCCGCTAAGACGCAAGACCACCCCCACCAACTTGCTGCTAAGCGGTCGGGCCCGCCTCCAGAGAACGGGAGGCGGGCCCGCTTGACTCTGGCGGTACCGCACCGTGCACCAATGGACCGTGTACCCCTCACATGATAGCGGAGCATAAGAAAAACCCGCCCCCAGGGCTGGGGCGGGTGTGTTGAACTCTACTGGTTTTCGAAGATGAGGGCCGTGCGGTGCATCCTACACCGCGTGCTCTCCCCTAGGCTGCTGCGGTCTTGCGACCACCACCGCCAAGGCGCTGGACGATGGTATTCTCTGGGCGGTCCATTTTGTAGCCGCGGCAGTAGACCGTTTCGATGAACTGCTGGCCGCCAGTGGCGTCTGCGAGCTTCTTCCGCAGCTTGCAGATGTAAACGTCGATCACCTTGTCAAAGGGCTCGCAGTCCATCGATCCGTAGACCGCGGAGTAGACGCTTTCCTTCGAGACGACCCGGCCGACATTGTTGGCGAGGTAGGTGAAGATGGCATGCTCTCGGTGCGAGAGTTTGATACGCTGACCGGAGACTTCCGGATCGCGACCATCGTAAAAAATCGTGAGTTTTCCGAGCTTAAAGGCCGTCGAGGCTTGACCCAAAGTCCGCCGTGAGCGGGCCAGAATGCGGGCTTTCAGCTCTGGGGCGTTAAACGGCTTGACGACAAAGTCATCAGCACCCGCCGAAAAGGCTCTGATCGCCAGTTGAGGGTTTTTGATGTCCGAGAGAAGAATGATCGGTGTCTCACCGCAGTCTTTTCTCAGCCCTTCAATCGCCTCAATTGGATGCTCAATTGAGCCTACGAGGATTGCTCCGTAATGGGAGAGGTCCTTTGCCGCGACATTGGCAATGGTCTCTTCACAATCAAGGACGTCCACGTCGATGTTGGATGTTTTGCAACGCGCCTGAAGCGCTTCCGCAATGGTGGCGTTCGGTTCTAACAGGATAATCCGCATGCTCTCTCTACCGTTTGTATCCGCCTGTTTGCCCTGGGCGGAGAAGGGTCCCCATGGCTTCTGCCGGTAGGCCCTACGAGAGACGTCATGCATGCAATAAGTAGAGAAAACGTCACCGCAGTCGTAATCATTTCTTTGGAAATGAAACGCTTAGGCAAGCCTAATAGGAAGTAAACGAAGCTTTTTAAAGCCCGTTTCACCAACGCCGTTATGATGCTCACCATGATGTATTTCGTAGAGAGCGCGGCGGCCTTCCGCCCTCGCCGGCGGAGAACCGCCCTCGCCCATATGTTGGCATCTTTCGCGATCGCGCTGGCGATTGTGATGCTGCCTGGATCCACAGCCGAGGCGTCTCGGCTCAAAGACATCACAAAGATTGAGGGGGTTCGGGACAACCAACTCATCGGATATGGCCTGGTGGTTGGCCTTCCTGGGACTGGCGATCGTCTCCAAAACGTTCCGTTTACCGAGCGGAGCTTGGCTTCGATGCTGGAACGGCTCGGTGTGGCGGTGAGCGACCGAAACCTCCTGACACGCAACACAGCCGCGGTGATTGTAACAGCGACGCTGCCCGGCTTCTCCCGCGGCGGCGATCAGATCGATGTGACGGTCTCGGCGCTCGGTGATGCGCGTTCGCTGCAAGGCGGCACGCTTCTTGTCACCCCGCTCACGGGTGCGGACGGCAATGTCTATGCTGTGGCGCAAGGCCCGCTGATCATCGGCGGCTTTTCCGCGCAAGGTGGCGCTGAATCCATTCAGCGCGGCGTGCCCACCCAAGGCCGCATCCCCGAAGGCGCCACCGTCGAGCGCGAGCTTGCGTTCCCGATCAACGATCTCGACCGCGTCCGGCTCATTCTTAAAAACCCAGATTTCACGACAGCGACCCGGGTGGCCCAGGCCATCGACAACCGTCTTTCCGGCCGGTTTGCCGAAGCGATTGATCTTGCCACGGTCGAAGTTTCCGTCCCGGTCGACTATCGCGGCTCCGTCACCAATATGCTGTCAGCGATCGAAGGCATCGACATCGCCGTCGACGACGTCGCCCGTGTCGTGGTCGATGAAGGCTCAGGCACCATCGTTATTGGATCGAATGTCCGGATCTCACCGGTCGCCGTCGCCCATGGCAACATCACCATAAGGATCACCGAGCGGCCGATCCCCAGCCAACCGTCACCTTTCTCCCGTCGCGGCGAAACCGTTGTTGTTCCGCGGACAGAGATCGATGTCGAAGAGGAGATGGGCATCGGCTTCCGCGCCATCGAGGATCAGGTCACTCTCCAAGAACTTGTCGATGGCCTCAACGCGCTTGGCGTCTCCCCGCGCGACATGATTTCGATCCTGCAGACCATCAAGACGGCCGGCGCGCTGCAAGCGGAGCTGGTTGTCCAATGACGTCGATTGAGATGGTGGGTGCACTGAACGCACAAACGGCCGCAGAGCCAAGCATGGACGCAGCTCTGCGGCGTCTTCAGGCCGCATCGGCTGACGACGCCAAGAAAGCGGCCGAGGGGTTCGAGGCTGTGTTCCTGACACAGTTCGTCTCCTCCATGTTTCAGGGCCTCGAAACTGATGGCCTTTTTGGCGGCGGCAATGGCGAGAAGATGTGGCAGGGCTTTCTGACCCAACACATTGCCGAAGCTTTCGCTGAACGCGGCGGTATCGGCATTGCCGATATGGTCCTCCAACAGATCAACCAAAGTTCAGAGGGTTTGAATGACTAAGCCTCCACAGCGCCTCGACGACGTGCAGCAAGACGATCTCTTCCCTGAACTCGAAGCCTTCGAAGATCAGGCGATCGCGCAAGACCTGCTCGATGACGATCTACCGCCTGCCCGCGAGCCTGTTCTGCTGAGGGTGATGGGGCGTTTGGCTGATCTTCTCGGTGAGGAGACTGCCGCCATCCGGGACGGTAATTTTGAGACCTTCACGGAGCTTCAGCGCGAGAAGAGCATTCTGATCCGCCAGGTCGAGCGGCTCGAGCATGATCCGAGCGCCATCGAAGCGGTCGAAACGCTGGAGCCTGACGTGCTGAAGGCGCGTCTGGGCGAGTTCAACGGCACCGTTGAAGCGAACATGCGAGCCATCGGCGCGGTCAAAGACGCCGTGGTTCAGGTCCGCGAGCAAGCCTTGCGTAAACTTGAAGAAGAAAAGGGCGACGGCGTTTACATGCGAGACGGGGGCAAGAAGAGTCTCCACCGGATTTCTATTAACGATACTAAAGTCAAACTTTAGCTTTTAGTTCTGCTTAAGACCTTGCCGATAGTTTATCACGTGCAGCGGCCCGTGGGGGGCCGAATTGCGCGCGTCAGAAGGCGCTCCTCTCAATTCTGAGAAAACCAAGGAGCCCATAGAAATGGCATCTCTTCTTACCAACGCGTCTGCGCAAACAGCACTTCGTTCTCTGCGTGACGCACAAAGCAACCTTCAGGAAACCCAGGACCGTATCTCGACCGGTCTCCGCGTGCGGAGCCCAGCTGAGAACCCTGCGTTCTTCCTGGTTGCGCAAACCATCCGCGGTGACGTTGCCGTCCTTGACGGTCTTCGCGACAACCTGACGGTTGGCATTTCTGCTGCAACGACCGCTTCGTCCGGTCTGAACGGCATCACGGACGACATCAACCAGGTGCAATCCGCTCTGACCACGGCTCAAACGGGTACCGCCCTGAGCGAAGTTCAGTTCGCGATCGACCAGGTTGTGGAATCTGTGGAAGGTCGGATCGACGCGTCGTCGTTCAACGGTATCAACCTGCTTGCAGGTACCGACACCACGACGATCACGACGACCATCACCCGTGAAGCTGGCTCGTTCGAGCTGTCGACGTTCACCCTGCAGTCGCAAAACCTCGACAGCACGGAAATTGCTGGCCGGGTCGGCACGACCCCGGTGTTCGCAACGGACGCAAACGCTCAAACAGCTTTTGACAACCTCTACCGTGCGTTCAACTCTGGTCTTGCTGACCGTCTGGACATCGGCGGCAACGGTACGGTCGATCTGACCCCAACGGGTACGGACGATCAGCTGACCGCTGATGGCATCACGCGTCCAGCCGACCCATTCGGCGCTGGTGAGACGTTCTTCACCTTCTACGGCAGTGATGACGATGTCGCCTTCCTCAACTCTGTTGGCGTCGGTGCTCTGAACCTCGGCAACATTGGTGGCGATTCCTCGCAAGAGGTCATCGCGATCAACCTCGACTCGGCAACGGGTGGCGGTGCAACGCAGACCACTGGCGGTACGATTGACGCGACCGCTGCTGGTACCGGCGGTGTGGCGATCAACTTCACGGCAGCGGCTGCTGCTGCTTCTGGTGGTGCAACGGACGTCTTCACCGGTGGTTCGGCGGAAGCTGAATTCGCTGACGTCTCGACCTACCTCCAGTCGGTTGTCTTTGATGACAGCCAGCTTCGTGCGTTTGCTGACGCTTCGGGCTTCCGTTCGGTGGCTCGTCAGATCGAAGTGGAAGACGCAGGCACCGCCAACGTGCAAGCTGGCTTCGTGCTCGCTGACACGCTGATCAGCCGGGTGAACGTTGCTGCGACTGTGGTTGGTGTCTTCGAATCGACCCTCGATTCACGTCAGACCTTCCTCTCGGACCTCACCGACTCGCTTGAGCTCGGTGTTGCTGCCCTGACCGAAGCTGACCTCAACGAAGAGTCCAGCACGCTGCAGGCCCTGCAGGTTCAAGAACAGCTCGCTGTTCAGGCCCTGTCGATCGCCAACCAGCGTCCACAGACCATCCTGTCACTCTTCCGTTAAGCGGAACAATGACACTCGGTGTCCGGAGCTTCGCTCCGGGCACCATTTTTTTGGGATGCTCGCGGAGCTATCGCTCCATCAAGCAAAGATCCCCTCCCCCTTCTCCTTAAATCTCGTTTTTGCGTCCGCCGCCTAGAGTCACATATCTTTAGCGAAGGCGGCTATGTTGTCTCTATTTGAAACATCAAGATTAGATCCGTTGAAGGATCATGCCTCCAAGACAATACGGTCAAAATTTATGTTTCACGGCAGGTTAAACTGCTCGCGATACATTAGAACTTGCAATCGGTCTGTGAGGGGCCGGACTGCCCGGCGTCAGAAGGCGCTCCTGATAACTTGAGAAAACCAAGGA
>JBCDLG010000028.1:0-32689 GCA_038745625.1 Pseudomonadota bacterium
GTGAACAGTTTCCTGATCGAAGAGGGCGCCCTTGATATCTACAAGGGCGACCAGGTCGGGCTCGTGGTCGAAACCCAATGCCGCTACCACGCCGAAATGGCGTTTCCCGACGTCGTCACCGCAGGCATTCGCGCCGACCGCGTTGGCAACTCCTCCGTCACCTATGGCATCGGCCTTTTTCGCAACGACAGCGAAGACGCCGCCGCCGAAGGCCAGTTCACCCATGTCTATGTCGATGCCGAGACGCGTCGACCCAAACCCCTTAACGACCAGCTCCGCGCTGTCGTTGAGCAGATATCCGTACCCAGTGCCGCCTAGGGCCCAGGAGCGAAGCGTATGAACAGTAATATCACCGCTATTCTCTATATTGTTGCAGGGATTCTCTTCATCCTGGCGCTCCGTGGGCTGAGTTCTCCTGCGACGTCACGGGCGGGGAACCGGAACGGCATTATCGGGATGGGGATCGCCGTTTTCGCGACCTTGTTTTCTGAGCAGTTCCTCTCTTCAGCGGGCGTCGGCGCTTGGTTCTTGGTGCTGATGGCGGTGGCTGCAGGCGCGATCCCGGGCGCTATCATCGCCCAACGCGTGGCGATGACCTCGATGCCTCAGCTCGTGGCCGCGTTCCACGCGCTTGTCGGCATGGCGGCGGTGTTGATCGCTTGGTCGGCCTTCCTGGCACCGACGGCTTACGGCATTGGCGAGCCGGGCGCGGTGCATGCCCAGGCCGTGATCGAGATGTCGCTCGGCGTCTTTATCGGTGCGGTGACGTTCACCGGCTCGATCATCGCCTTTTTAAAGCTCGACGGCCGAATGTCCGGCGCGCCGATCCTGCTGCCGGCGCGGCACGTCATCAATATCGGTCTCGCGCTTGGCGCTCTTCTTCTCATCGTCATGCTGACGGGCGGAGCGCAGAACCCCTTCTTCTTCCTCGTCCTGACGCTAATCGCCTTCGCCCTTGGTGTGCTGTTGATCATCCCGATCGGCGGCGCGGATATGCCGGTGGTGGTGTCGATGCTGAACTCCTATTCGGGTTGGGCCGCGGCCGGGATCGGCTTCACGCTCCAAAACATGGCGCTCATCATCACCGGCGCCCTGGTCGGCGCGTCGGGCGCGATCCTCAGCTACATCATGTGCAAGGGCATGAACCGCAGCTTCATCAACGTGATCCTCGGCGGCTTTGGCGGCGATGATGCGGCCGCCGCTGGCGGCGCGACGGAAGAGCGGCCCGTGAAACAAGGCTCCGCCGAAGACGCCGCCTTCATCATGGGAAATGCGGGCAAGGTCATCATCGTTCCCGGCTACGGTATGGCCGTCGCCCAGGCACAGCATGCTCTTCGCGAGATGTGCGACAAGCTCAAAGAAGAGGGCGTCGAAGTGAAATACGCCATCCACCCCGTCGCAGGCCGGATGCCGGGCCACATGAACGTCCTCTTGGCTGAGGCTAACGTGCCCTATGATGAGGTCTTCGAGCTGGAGGACATCAACTCAGAGTTCAGCCAGGCGGACGTCGCCTTTGTCATTGGCGCCAACGATGTCACCAACCCGGCGGCCAAAACTGACAAGACCTCGGCGATCTACGGCATGCCGATCCTCGATGTGGAAAACGCTGGCACCGTGCTGTTCGTTAAGCGCGGCATGTCGGCGGGCTATGCCGGTGTCCAGAACGAGCTCTTCTTCCGCGACAACACGATGATGCTCTTCGGCGATGCCAAGAAGATGTGCGAAGAGGTTGTGAAAGCCATGGACTAAGGGGCGGTGGCCCCTGGGAAAATTTCGCGGCGCGGTGAATTGCCGCTCAGCGCGGCATGGGCTAAGCGCGCGTTCGATCCTGCAAGAGGAGCCTTTGCGTCATGGATACCGCGAACAACGACCAGGTGAACAACAACCAGGACGAGACCTATCACTCGCTGATGAACGCTGGCTACACGCTCTTTCTGCCTGTGGTGCTCGCTGTTGTGATGTTCATCACGCTGGTGCTCTTGGGCGCCAATGTCTTTGCCAATCTGGTCATCAGTTTCTTCACCTATCTCGGCGTTCTCGGGATCGCAAAAACCTTCTTCGTCCACTGACGAAACGTAAGAACGAGGCGATAGGACACCGATGCTGAGACTGTGGACCGGGGCCGCTGCCGTTTGCCTCGCCGCCTGCGGGGATACTACCCCCGACGAGCCGGTGTCCCTTGATCCTGTTCCCGGCGCTGTCCCGGCGAAGGCGGAAGGCGCGTTGCGGGTGGCGACGTTCAATGTTGCCCTTTATCATTCGGACCGCGCGGGCGGCCTGATTTCCGATCTTGAGCTTAATAATCATCTGCGGACGGATGCGATCAAGGCGATCATTCAGTCCGTGAACCCCGATATCCTGGTGGTCAACGAGATCGACCACGACCCCGACGGTCGGGCACTTGATCTGTTTGCGGATTTGATTGATGGCGGCTATGCGTACCGGCTGTCTTTGCCCTCGAACACAGGTGTCGCCAGCTGGGTCGATCTTGATGGCGATGGTCGCAATGACCATGCGCCAGGCACCCGCGAGTATGGCAATGACGCCTTTGGCTATGGACTGTTCCCGGGGCAGTACGCCTTCGGTTTGATCTCGCGCTATCCGATCAATGAGGATGCTATCCGGACCTTCCAAAACTTTCTGTGGAAGGATCTTCCAGACAGCCTGATGCCAGCAGATTTCTATTCGGCGGACGCGCAGGAAGTGATACGTCTATCATCCAAGACGCATGCTGACGTTCCTGTCGATGTCGATGGGAAGACCCTCCATTTCGTGCTCGCCCATCCCACACCGCCTGGCTTTGATGGGCCGGAAGATCGCAACGGTCGGCGCAACCATGATGAAGTCCGTCTGCTCCATGAGTATGTGACGCAGGCGGATGCTGGCTGGCTGATCGACGACGACGGTGTGGCTGGCGGCCTTGCCGACAGCGCGGCTTTTGTTATCGCTGGCGATCTCAATGCTGACCCTATTGACGGCGACCGGGTCGACGGCGTCGAGCAGCACGCGATCGCTAAGCTCATCGCGTCCGACCGCGTGACGGACCCGGAGCCCTACAGCACCGGCGGTGATGAGGCGGCGCTTGAGCAGGGCGATGCCAATCTCAGTCACAAGGGCGAGCACACGCTCGATACCGGCGATTTTTCGGACCAGCGCGTCGGCAATCTGCGCGTCGACTACGTCCTGCCGTCCGCCAATCTCGAGGTGCTGGCGAGCGGGACGTTCTGGCCGGCGCCCGATGAGCCTGGTCACAACCTCGTGGGCCTCGGCTATCCAGTCGTGAGTTCGGATCATCGACTTGTGTGGGTCGACCTTCGCCTGCCGGAGTAGCGCGGGCGCGTTCTTCGTTCTAAGCCCGCGGGCGACTGTTCGGAGTTTGTTATGCCCACCATTGCCTTCCTTCGCCATGGCCAGTCGGCCTGGAACCTTGAGAACCGTTTCACGGGCTGGGTTGATGTCCAGCTTACGGACAAGGGCGTCGCCGAAGCGCAAAAGGCGGGCGAGCTTCTCAAGGCTTCGGGGGTGGAGTTCCACGCATGCTTCACGTCTGTTTTGTCACGGGCGATCCGGACGCTGAATATAGCGCTCGACGGTATGGGGGAGCCGTGGCTTCCTGTGATCAAAGACTGGCGCCTGAATGAGCGGCATTATGGCGGGCTCACCGGCCTCAACAAGAAAGAGACAGCAGAGAAGCACGGCGACGAGCAAGTGCATATCTGGCGCCGCAGCTACGACACGCCGCCGCCGCCACTTGAGGACCAGGCTGAATTTCCGTCGCTGGTTGATCGGCGCTATCGCGGCATCGACGTTCCCAACACCGAGAGCTTGAAGACGACGCTCGGCCGTACCGAGCCCTATTGGCATGAAGCGATTACGCCAGCCCTCCGTACACCGCAGAATCTCATCATCGCCGCCCATGGCAACAGCTTGCGGGCGTTGGTCAAGGTGCTGTTCGATGTCAGTGATGATGACATCACCGCGGTTGAGATTCCGACGGGCAACCCGCTGCTGATCGAGCTAGATGACGGGTTGAAGCCGACCGCGGCGCGCTATCTCGACGAGGAGAGAGCGGCTGCGCTTCCGGCGGGCTTTTGATGGTCGAGAAGGTCACATCGGTCGCGCCGCTGCCCGACGCGGCTCTCTTGCGCGATGAACGGGTCGAGGTCGCGGGGCTCGGGCTCAAGCTCCGGCTATGGGGCGATCCTTCCTTGCCCCTCGTGATTCTGCAGCATGGCGGCAAGGACCACGGCCGGAGTTGGGACTGGACCGTCGAAGCGCTGCGCGACATCCGCTGCATCGCGGTCCCTGATCTGCGCGGCCATGGGGACAGCGATTGGGCGCCGGGCGGCAGCTATGCCTTTGCTGACATGGTCACCGATTTCGGGGCGCATGTGCAGCATCTTGAAAGCCTTGGCTTCACGCCGCCCTTTGATGTGATCGGCCATTCCTTCGGCGGGAACATCACGCTGCATTACACGGCGGCTTTCGGCGATAAAGTGCGTTCACTGATCGCGATGGAGGGTCTCGGCTTCTCGCAAGAAAGCTATGACAAGATGATGGCGAAGCCAACATCCGAACGCTTGCGCGAGATCGTGGAGAAACGTCTCAAGGCGCAAGATCGCAAGCCCCGCCGCTTTGACACGCAAGACGAAGGCATCGCCCGCATGACCGCGCTGCATCAGCAGTTGCATCCCGATCAGGCGCGGCATCTTGCGACCCATGCGCTGCGCTCGTTCGATGATGGCTATGGCTGGAAATATGATCCCGGCCTTGGCCTCACCGAATGGCGCCCCACACCGCCAGTCGAGTATGGTCGGCTTTATGCAGACATTCCGTGTCCCGTGCTCCTTGTTTACGGCAAAGAAAGCTGGGCGACGAGCCCGGCGAGCGACGGACGGATGGAGCCCTTCCAAAATGTCCGCCTCTTTGAGGTCGAAGGGGCAGGGCACTGGCCGCACCACGACCAGTTCGGCCCCTTCATCGCGGCTGTACGCGAATTCCTGGAGACGTCGCCATGACCCCCGTCCGTGTTGCGCAGGTCAAGCTGGTGATCGCCATCCTCCTGGACCTCGCCGACGCGCTGATCGGCCGGATCCCTGGTTTTGGCACCGTTTTTGAGTTCCTGCTGGCGGCGATCGGTTTCGCACTTTTCGGCTGGAAAGGGCTGGCCCAGCTTTGGGAGGTGGTCGATATCACCGATCAGGTCGACGGCTTCGTCCCGACCCTCACGCTGATCGCGATCGCGGAGCTACGCGAGGCGGCCAAAAAAGAGGCCGCACAGAAACGCGATTGATCGCTTGACGGGCTCGTCTCGGAGCTCTAGTCACGCGGCTCGCGCCGAGTTCGGTGCGGAATGCGCGGGTGTAGCTCAGTTGGTTAGAGTGCCGGCCTGTCACGCCGGAGGTCGCGGGTTCGAGCCCCGTCACTCGCGCCATTGCCATCTTCACGAGCAGTTTCGGAAGCACCTCAGTTCTATGAACTGATCAATCTACCACCGACCAAGGGCGTCGCTTACTGTTGGCCTCCGGCCCTACAGAGCTCAATAATCTAGCGAAATTGATCCTGTCCGTCTGGCCAGTAGAAACGCAACCGACAATTGGTGTTTGTACGGATTTGCTTCAACATTGATCGTCGGCTCTGGTGAAGGCAGGTATCCGGAAAACTCGTCTCCATTGCGACATGATTGCACCTCGGGCAAAACAAGACCATCGTTCTGACGTTGGTTGGGATGTCGTGTGGTCCCACTTTGACGGTTCTTTCCGTTGCTGCCCCCGCGTACCGTTCAGGGGTGTGGACCAAGCTAGAGTGGCACAGCCCCAAAGCCTCAAGATCTTGGATGGAGCTCCAACTCCTGGACACTCGTCCTGCTGAGTTTGCTTGTCCGACCCAATTGGCGCAAAGTCACGATGGCGGTGGTTGTTATATACCTTGGTAGGAGCGATCAGCGATCGGTGTAGGATCAATGGGCGTGTTGGAGGCGTTCACACCTTGCGGTTTTCCATCGTTACGACTGTTCTCAACGGCATGCCTTATGTCGAGGACACGGTTCGCAGTGTCCTCGGCCAGAGCTACGCAAACCTTGAGTACCTAGTTGTCGATGCCGGTTCAACAGACGGGACTGTGGAACGGCTCCATGATCTCCTCGAGCGCGATGAGCGAGCTATGCTGATCTCGAGGCCAGGCATGGGCATGTACGATGCGATCTTTTTTGGTTTCGATCGAGCCAAGGGCGATATGTTGGCGTGGCTTAATGCTGATGATTTGTACCCTACATGGGCGCTCGACCGCGTTGCTAAGCATCTAGCTGAACGGCCCAATCATCGTTGGGTGTCAGGCTTACCGTCGGCATGGGATGCGGAAGGTGCTCTCACGGATGTCCGTCCGCAAGGCTGGCATCCGCAGCGATTGATCCGCGATGGTTGGTTTCATCGAGACCTGTTAGGTTTCATCCAGCAGGAGTGTATCTTCTTTTCGAAGACGTTATATGATCAACTGACGCCGCAAGATCGCCGTGCCGTTCTGTCTAAGAACCTGGCCGGCGACTACGCCCTCTGGCGACGTTTCGCTCTGTATGAGAAGCTCGAAACAATTCCATCGGTCATCGGAGGATTCCGTCGACACGGTGACAATCGTTCAGTTGTGCATATGGACGAATACATGGGAGAGGTTCGTTCGGATGGGGCGACGTTTCTTCCAGGCCCACTGACTCCGCTGGCCCGCCACCTATACTGGCTCTACGCAGCGAACGGTGCGCGCCGTGCTGTGGCGCGATAGCTCACAACAGGGAGGCGAGGCCCTGGTGATTCTGTTGGTATGTTCCCAAGTGACGTTGTATAACAAGTTTGATGATCAAACCGCCTCGCAAGACTTTTTCTGTGTACGGCTTTTCTTCTCGGCTAGGTAACCATTATGAAAGACGCTCCCTACATTAGTCTCGTCGTTCCGATGTACAATGAGGAAGAGGTTATCTCTGAGTTCTTTGATCGCGTTGTACCGATCTTAGATCATTTCTCTTCGCGATACGAGATTGTTTGTGTCAACGACGGTAGCCGAGACGCTACACTCGCGATGCTGGTTGGAGCGAGTCAAGATAACGACAGTATCAAAGTGATCGATCTCAGTCGGAACTTCGGCAAGGAGCGTGCTTTGACCGCTGGCCTTGACTTTGCCAGTGGCGATGTCGTGGTTCCCATTGATGCTGACCTACAAGACCCACCAGAGCTTATTGGCGACATGCTCGAAAAGTGGCGCGAAGGCGCCGACATGGTCATCGCTGTTCGTACCGATCGCGGCACGGACAGCTGGTTAAAGCGTGTGTCTTCTGAGTCTTTCTATCGGATTGCAGCACGGCTGTCTGAGACGCCGTTGCCTTTCAACGCCGGCGATTTTCGTTTGATGGATCGTCGGGTTGTCGAGGCCCTCAAACGGTTGCCTGAGCGCACCCGTTTTATGAAAGGTCTTTTCGCCTGGTTGGGTTACCGCCAGGCCCAGGTAGAGTACACGCGCCCTGAACGTGTTTCGGGGACGACCAAATGGAGTTTTTGGAAGCTTTGGAACCTGGCGCTGGAGGGCATCGTTTCGTTTTCGACGCTCCCACTCAGGATTTGGACCTACTTCGGTTTTGGCGTGGCCATTGTTGGCGCCCTGTATGCGCTTATCGTCATTTTAAGGACGGTTTTCCTCGGCGTTGATGTTCCCGGCTACGCCTCTCTCATGGTCGTTCTTCTCTTCTTTAGCGGCCTGAACATGGTGGGCTTAGGCGTTCTAGGCGAGTATGTCGGGCGCGTCTTTCTCGAGACGAAGGAAAGACCAGTCTACCTGGTGAGAGAAGCGATTGGCTTTGACGGTACGGCAAAAGGCAATCGCCAAGAATAGTATGACCTACCTTCACATTATAGAAAACTACTGCATATAAACATAGATCGTGTTACTGTGAATAAAAACGGAGGATTCGTGAGGCCAAGGTTCTCGGCCTTTTAGAACTGTGGCTTTTGCCTCATCCGCTTTCGCGGCAAAATTCAAGTCCGTGCCTCGTATCTTGAATTTAATTTTGCTTCCCAGCAGCACAAAGACTTCCTCGTCAGTCCACCGATCAGTGACTTCGCCATTGTCCATGTGACCATCCCCGTACGTATCAGCCGAATGGCCTTTTGAGGACAGTGCATCTCGCCTGAACGAGGAGTACTTCCCTACGCGAACGAGGTCGTACGTTTGTGTGATGTCCAATTCCTCCAAGCCTTCGATTCTCGTCAGAATTCTGTTGGCGAGTGCCAGGTCGTGTTTTTCACCGCGATAGAGTACTTCCTGCCTTACCAAATCGGCCTGCACGAAGCGCATGACGACAAATACGCCCATAAAAAGTGCGG
Organism: Pseudomonadota bacterium; assembly: GCA_038745625.1. GTDB lineage: Bacteria > Pseudomonadota > Alphaproteobacteria > Caulobacterales > Parvularculaceae > Parvularcula. The sequence goes on from JBCDLG010000028.1 coordinate 8,367, forward strand.
CGGACCTAAGTGCGGGTACCCTAACGCTGTGTACCAGAGCAGCGAAAGAAAAGGCGTGGAGCGCAGCCAACGACATATTGTATCTATACTGAAAGAAGGAGCCATCGGAGCTGATAAGAAACATGGCTTTCGTTGCGACAACGGTGGCAGGCCAGGCTAGCGACAGAAGCAGGGCGACTCGCCAATTGTTCCAATTGCTGACTACAGAAACAACGGCGGCAGCGATGAGGAGCCCTACCAGTGTAGCTTTGATAACGCCTAAAAGGTCCGGCTGTGTGAGAGTCAGGTGGCGAAAACTCGCCTCCGTGACCTGGACAAACCGACCAGGCAAATCGTTCAAGGCAATCGTCGCTGTGGCGTGCGATGTTTTTATGCCGAGTAAGTCAAGACTCAGCTTGTAAGAGACAGCTCCCACCGCCAACGCGATAACTCGGGAGACTGTGGACAGGAACGAGGCTTTCAGCGCGCCCTCCTTGAAAACCAAAAGGTTGGCGATGAAGGCTGTTGCGACGACCGTTGTCATCACACTGAGGGAGGCTTGATAAGAACCCATAGCCAACAGTGCCAAAACACCACCTGCTAGAATTCGCCGCCATGACAACGAACTGGCGACCGACATAGCTGCTGTCGCAAACAAGATTGCGATGAAAAATAGGGGTGTCTGATAGGTATAGTAAAAATAGGACAAACAAATAGGAAAGGTCGTCAGTATACCAATCGCCACCAGGCGTTCTGCGAAGGTCAACTTGAAGCCCCAGACCCTCAAGAGCAGAACACCGGCAGCTGCTGAGAAGGCGATCCCGGTCAAGGGCCCTAGGATGGGCAAGTCCGCAAGGTAATTTATCTTGACCAAGATGACGTTGAACCACCGACCCGCAAACAGTTGATCACGCGCGCCAATCCAAGGAAACCTAGGCGTATGGTTGTGAAGCAAGTGGTGAGCGATAAAGAACCCATAAGCAACGATGTTGAGCAACACCGCTAGCCCAAAGAGCTTCCTTTCCTCCGTGTTGTTGATGATGGAAAGCTTGGAAATCACAGCTTCCAGATCAAAGTTTACCAGCGGCTTCAGTTTAGCGATCATAGTTTGAGCCATGCTTGTTGGGCGGGTGAGAGGGAGGCGAGCTTTTCTCATGACTGAGTGGGCCTTTGGAACCAACGGTATTCTTCCGAGCAAAGATGAGATTGGTACTCACCAGATAGTTCAATACAAAGCCAACAAGAGTTGCGACAAGCTTGGCGGTGATCGGGCCCAGCCAACTGATCAGTGCTGCGATGATCAATGTTCCAACAAGCAAGGAAGCCGAATGTCCGAACAAGTACTTGGCGTAGTTGCCGAGTGACATCTGCGCAGGTTTTCCGTTGTCTGAAAACGTGAAGCTGGCGTTGACGACGTAGCTTTGAACGTTCGCGATGATGAAGGCGGCTAAGTTTGAAAGAACGAATGACAGCCCGCACGAAACGAGGAAGGCATAGATAAGAATGTCTGTCAGCGTGTTGCCGAACCCGACGATCCCAAACTTGATGATTTGGATGCGCTCATTCTTGGATAGCACTTCGGCGAGCCTAGTGATTATCGAAGTGGCACTCAATGTGTAAAGGTCCGGGATCCCGTTGACCCGGCACTCCAATTTCTGATTCGTGTGCCACAGACCATGATCACTTCGGGTCGAACGCTTCCCACTTGGCGATATCGAAGCCGTCGCGATAGATCTCCAAATCCATCTCCTTGATGATGCGATCATTGACGAAGAGCATGTCTGCCTGAACCAGACGTCGATCATAATAGCATAGGTCGACGATATCGAAGGGTTGGAAACCTGAACGTATAATGTAATCAGCGCGCTGAACGAAGTTTTTGATCCCAACCTCAACGCAAATGACGCTGCATTGGTCCAGCACCGGGGCGGCTCCCTTGAGGATCTCGAGCTCAGCACCATCGACGTCGAGTTTTAGCAGGAAAGGCCCTTTGTATTGATGTTCTTCGATCAACTTAGCCAGTGTCATTGATTTGACTTTTCGTAGATCTGGACGTTTGTGCTCGTCGTCGACTATTCGGGCGTGGGTAATCGTCGCCCCTTCTCGCACTGACTTCGTTTGCATCGTGACTTCGCCGTCCTTGTCAGACATGGCGGCTGTCACCAGTTCGTAGTTAACGCTCTGCTCTTCATAGATTTCCCGGATACGAGGGGCGAACTCTTCAATCGGTTCCATCAGGACATGAAGTTTATCCCTGTACTGTTGGATTAGTGGCCATGTACAGGTTAGGACGCCGACATCGAGGACTGTCTCGACTGGGACTCCCATCTCTCTTAAGCGAGCGAAAGCTTGCGACTTCACCGGCACGCGCGCATTTCGTTTTTTGTCGAGGTTCAGCATTGGGGTCCGGCTTCTAATGGGTGAGCTTTGAACGTTCAGAGCGCATGTGACGATATCCACTTGCTTATGTCGATCGATGTCGATCTTGACCAGTGCATTTTAACGATAGCGGCTGTTAAGCCTTGCGGTAGACCGAATTACCAGAAGCAACCCGCCGATAAGGCCCGTCCCGTTGGTCCATGTAACGAAGCCAGCGGGCATACTCGAATGGAGACGCCGAGAGCGTTTCGGGATCCGTCCGCGCGTCGGTGATGGAAGGCACGACCTCTCGATCGATGGGTTTCAAAGCGCCATCTTGAGCCAGCCTCAGCATGATCAACCGGTCCTCTGCTGTGCGTCCATCGAGCGGATGCAGGTCGACGGCATGGATACAAAAGCCGCCAGGCTTAAGCACGCGTCGCATGTCGTCAAAACACCGCGCCCAATCGCGAAGAGGAATGTGCTCCATAACGGATACGCTGAAGACACAATCATAGGCTTCGTCTTCAATCCGAGGAGAGAAGTCGCCAATCCGCTCCTCGATGATCGTGATTCCTTGTAAGGACCGCATAGCGGTCTCGCCTTCACCGACGTGCGTTTCAGACTTCGGTCCGTTGCCGCTGCCATCCAAAGGGTCGAGGTTCCAACAGTCATAAGTCTTGGGGCGTACGCGATTGAGCTCTCGCATCATAATGCATGAGCCACCACCCACCTCAAGGAGCCGTCCGCCGTCCGGGAGCCGGTTTAAGACTTGATCGAGAACGAATAGGTTTTGAAAATCCTTCAGCATGCCCCGTAGTTTTAGAGGGGCGGCCGCGGCAGGAAACTCATCCTCGTATCTCTGAAGCAGCGCATAGTAGTCAGGTATTCGGCTATAGGTGATCATATCGGTCAAACTTTAACGAGAAAAATCAAAAAACCCAGGCATCCATGTCACGGTCGAGGCCGACGAAGTCCCTGTTTTTATTTCTGGGGATGATCGAGAAACATCCGTAGTCATGCATGAAGCTGGTTCGAGTGAGGGTCCAAAGGTTGTCAGCTAGCGCCATATCTTCAATTGCACGTAGCCGGATTTGTTCATCGTAGACATGTGCCGCCGCTGCTCGGCATATGTAGCACTTGTTGGCTGATGCTAAGAACATCTTGAATTCCATCGGATGGGAAAACAAGAAATCGTATACTGAGGCGGTGAGTTGGGGATACTTAAAGCTTAGGAAGTCGTCGACGCAAATAATACCGCGCCTTGACAATAAGTGTGCTGCAGTTTCGAGATCAGCGCGCGTTGCGTAACCCGTATGCTCGCCATCAATGTGAACCCACCTCAGTTTCCCGGCGTGTGCCAGAAGTTGTGGTTCACTCAGCGCGTTGGCCGAGTTCATGGCGAAAAACGTCGCATTATCAGGTTTAACTGACAAAACCCGCTCACGAGCATCAGAAACCTCGTGAAGGTCTATGAAAAAGGCGGGTTCCTCCGGCTTCATATAGAGAGCCGACAAAACAGCAGACTTCCCTTTGAAGACCCCAATCTCCAGCATACCCCCTGTGATGCCCAGCTTGTCTTGTGTGCCGAACAAAAAATCCCATGTCGCCATCGCAAGAGGCATGAAAAAGCCGTCGACGTCGGAAAAGTCTTCAAGATATCGTTGGAGCACCTTACTTGCCATGCCGTTGAACCTTAGGGATTGTTTGGCATGTAAGGTTGCCATTTGGCGACATCAAAACCATCGCGATAGACTTCGAGTTGACGATCACGGACGATGTCGCATCGTATGAAGACCATATCGGCTTGGACAAAGCGGTCATTGTAGTAACTGATATCGACCACGTCGAAGACCTCAAATCCTTCGGCCAGTAGGGCGGCGGCACGTTCAACCATGTTGGCAAAGCCAGTCTCGATAACCACAACGCTCGTCCGCCTTAGGGCCTCCTTTGCCCCTTTCAGTACCAGCAGTTCGGCACCATCGACATCAACTTTCAGGAGAAATGGGTCCTTAAGCTCGCGGGTTGCAACAATGCCGTCGAGCGTCATCGATGGCACAACGCGATGGTCATCGTCCTCAACATTGTCGTCGGTGATTCGGGCGTGGCTGATCGGTTTGTCCGCGTAGACCGTCGTTGTCTTTAGTCGGACCCCTCCATCCCGGTCGCAGATTGCAGCGTTGATAACCTCGAAGGAGGTGTTGGTGCGTTCGTAGTTCCGACGCATCTCGTCATTGTACTCCACAATGGGTTCCATGAGGACGTGATGATGGTCCGGAAAAGCGCGGAGCAGTTCGTAAGTACAGGTCTTCACGCCGACATCCAAAATTGTGCCGATGGGCGCACCGATAGATTTGAGTGTCTTGAAACAGTCGTCTTTGGTGGGGTGGCGCACGCGTTTTCGATCCCAATCCGATATTCGAACAAGGCCCGGTCTATGACGAAAACACCTGCAAGTCGACCGACCATGCTCGATTAGACGACCCCGCCTTCACGAAAGTGGACCTGCGAACCGCTTTCGCATATCAGGCTCCAGTTGGTGAGCGATTTAAACAAGAATGGGTGCCAGGCATGCGCGTTGTTGTCGGTGTCAGTGGAAAATCGTCGTCAGGTTCGTCGCTGACGGTTGGGCTACCGCGTGACCATTCTGTGGTGGGAATGATTGAGCTGCTGCCGGACGGCCTCAGCTCCGTCGAAGGTGGCGACAAGTCGCTTTCATCACAGAACGCGCTCGCTCGGTTTTTGACCCTCGATAACGATGCTGTGGCCCTCCTGGGGGAGCCGCGGTCATGGCCAGTGATCGATACGATGTTGGAGTCCGGCGAAGTTACAGGCTTGTTCATCTACGAAGAGCCTGGCGAGTATGTGGCTAGGCACATCGCTCAGGGGAAGGACTTAGAGACAGCGGCGGATGAGTGGGTTGAGCGCTCCAAGAGGCTGCTTGAGATTGCCGCGAAAAACCAAAGGGCGGCCCATGTTTTTGCTGGGGGTAGCCTTCGTGCAGCGCCGAACGATTTTTGTTACCACTGCCAGAACCACTTTGGCTTGAACTGCGTTGCTGAGTTGAAGCCTTTGCCGCCTGCTAGCGAAATGGCCATCGCTACCGCGTATGTCAGCATGCGGATTGATATTGTTGATCTGATGGCCGAGCTCTCGGTGTTGGCGGAATCGATCGCGCCTAGGGATTCCAAGGTCCCGTCGTTCCCTGCGGAGGCTCTCGACCGTTATCGGTCCTTGTGTGAAATGGCTGAGATGCGTCATGAACTCAAAAGCTATACCGCCCTCCTGAAGTCGCAGCTGGTTGTGGCTCAGGTTAAAGCCGAGACAGCTTATCGTGACGCAAAGGGCGGCGGTGGATCATCGGCCGATACCGCGGCGCTTGAAGCTGAGCTCAGCCATGCTCGTGCTGAAATCATCGCTATACGGAGTAGTTCGTCGTGGAAGATCTCTGCGCCTATAAGGGTCATTTCAAGGGTGCTGAAAGGCGGCTTTGGAGTCCGCAGACTGCTTTCCGAGCGGCGACAGCGGTCGCTGATCGCCAAATCTGGTCTCTTTGACGGTGAGTGGTACGGCAGACGCTATCCTGATATCGCCTCATCAGGGTTCGCCCCACTTGTGCACTTTGTTCGCTTTGGCGGCGCTGAGGGTCGGTCGCCGTCTGAACGCTTCAGCAGTTCACACTATCTCAAAGTGAATCCCGATGTTGCCGCGACGGGGGTGAACCCGCTTGTCCATTACTTGACTGTTGGGCGTGCAGAAGGACGCACTGCGCAAGGTGACCAATGAAACTATGGTCGTGTACCGATCGTTCATGAGGGCTTGAGATTATGGATCGCAAAATGTTTGATCAGCCGGTAGACACGATACTGCACATCGGTGCGGGGCGAGGCCGCGAACTTCCTGACTATCTGGCTTCAACCGCCTCAAAGATCGTGTTGGTTGATGGAGATCCAGCTTTCGCTCGGATGCTGCGCCGTCTTTCTGATAGAGAGCCACGTGTCGAAGTTATCGAAGCTGTGGCGGCCGCAGACTCACGCGACGCCACATACTATCGGTACAACCTGGAGCGCCTAAATGGTCTTGTTGAAAAAGATAAGTATACCGAGCAATATGCGGGTTTGCGCCTCATCGTTGAAACGGCGGTAGAAACGACGGCGGTTGGTGATCTCGTCGCCGGGCTTGGACTCGCCGAGACGACAGTAGCGGTCTTGGTGCTCGAGACACCTGGAGAAGAGGCGGCTATGATAAGAGCGCTTTCCGCCGCTGATCGGTTGGCCTGCTTTTCATCGGTCGTGATTCGAACGCCATTCTCCGATGAGGAGGTTGATGCCTCGCTTCGTGAAAGCGGGTTTACGGTGGACGTGCAGGACAAAGCGCTCCTGCGCACGATTTCAGCACGGCGACTAAGGTGCTCTCAAGACGTTGCTGAGCTTAGTGCTCTGCGTGCGGACATAAAGTCTTTCCGTGCAGACGTAGAGTCTCTCCGCGAGCGCAATAAGGCGTTGGAGGAGCAGCTCGAAGCGAGCAATGCGGATGGCCGTAACTGGGAGAAAGAGGTCACGCGTCTGCAGTTGGAGAACGCAGCGGCCTCCAGTATGCGTGAAGATGTGATACGTCTTGAGGCTCAACTCGAGATATTAAAGGGGCTCGCGGTTGTCGGCGAATGAGACCATAGATGCAGAGGTAACCTCTGTTCGTCCGCATAGAGATAGATTGCGCTTTGCTGACGCAGTGGTCTTGTGGTCGGAAGCAGAGTGGGAGCAATTGACCCTTTGCCAGGATGCTATTTCTCAAGATGACCCGTCGTGTGGCCGAACAGCTGCCCTGCTTGCGAGTGCGCATGCTCGTCTTGGCCATGAACGCGATGCTCAACATTGCATTGACTTAGCCAAACGGCTTGGCGTCGATCATCCATTCCTGATCGATATCATGATGGCGACTGCGCATTTGATGTTGGCTCGCATCGCGGCCTTCGCTGGCGATGCTGAGCGGCGTGATACACACTACAAGCTGGCAAGCGCGGCTGCCCAGTTTCCGTCCTCTTTGGTGGGGATTTTTCCGGCGATGAGACTGGCCGTACGTGATTTGTCAGCATGCGGTCTCATGACCGATGCTGCGGACGTGATGGCAGCGCATATCGGCGACATCTCCAGTAGAGCCACCGTAGAAACCGAAGCCCAGATCGCGGTGGTGAAGTCGGAGGTCGGGCTGCTTCGCCAACAACTTTTCTTGGCGCAAACCCGCGGCCAGTTTTCGTCCAACACGAGTGGTGCCGTGCCTGATCGTAATGCGATTGGCCAGATGTCGGTGTCACAGCTGGGTCAGGATCTTTGGGTGCTGGAGCGAACGAATTTCAAACGAGGTGGTTTCTTCGTGGAATTCGGCGCTACCGATGGGGTCTCTCTCAGCAACACGTATCTGTTGGAGCGAGAGTTCGGTTGGCGCGGACTGCTGGCTGAGCCACACCCTGCTTATTTTGCGCAGCTCCAGCGTAACCGGACATCGACCATGGCGTCGGTTTGCATCGGCCAACGGACAGGCGATGAGGTGGAGTTCGTTTTGGCTGACGAGTTTAGTGGCATGTTGCGTCATCTCGATCACGATTCAAATGCCAGCCGCCGCGGTGCTTACGCGAAGTTCGCCGAAAACATCCTGACGCTGAAGACGATCAGCCTGGATGAGTTTTTGGAGACCCATAACGCGCCGAAAGATATCGATTATATCAGTGTCGATACAGAAGGCAGTGAGCTTGAGATCCTGTCGTCTTTTCCCTTCGACAAATGGAATGTTCGAAACTGGACCATCGAGCACAATTTTGCCGCCGATCGAGACGGCATCTTCGAGTTGATGAAGAGCCATGGCTACCAGCGCCGCGAGGCCGACTGGGATGACTGGTATTTTCGTTGAGACAGTTGATTATTCATGAAAATCCATCTTTATACACCATACTACCGATCGCAAGACGATAATCGCCACGCTGAACTCGATAGGTGTTTGGAAGCTAACGTTGCCAACCCGCTGATCGAACAGATAACGCTGTTCGTGGACGATGGGCATGTGCCGCCTATGTCAGATGACAAACTCAGAGTTGTCGATATTGATGGCCGAGTAACTTATCGTGATTGGGTCGAGTATGCGGTATCGCGAGACGACCGTCACATCGCGATCCTCAGCAATACCGATATCTTCTTTGATGAGACGATTTGGAAACTGAATACAGTGTTTCGTGCACCTAACCGGTTTGTTGCGCTGTCTCGTCATGAGGATACGTCGTCTGGTCTCGTTCCTCACCCGAATCCGCAATGGTCTCAGGATGTGTGGGCGATTGATACTGGCTCTGAGCTTCCCGAGGGACTGGTCAAAGCTCTCGATTTTGGCCTTGGCGTACCGCGATGCGATAACAAAGTGGTATTCGAAGCTATCGTCCACGGTGCCGACGTCGTTAATCCGTTTCCTGATGTTCATGCGATCCATGTTCATGAATCGCAGGTGCGTCAGTATCACAAGACACTTGATCGCACTCTCGTTGGCGGTATGGGTTTCGCTGCTCCTAGTGAGACGCTCCATGCGCCTTCCAAGGTAGAGCTATCTGTCTGGCCACGGAAGGCAACAAATGTCGAGGGTCTTAAGCTGGTTGACGCGCTTCAGGTTTGGGAGCGCCAGGACGCAGAGACGATTTCAAGATCGATTGGCGTCGCCGCCTACGATCAACTTTGGCAGTACCCGGCTATAACCGAAAAGTGCGCGTTTGAGAACATCTCAAGTCGGCGACATGCGATACCTGATGATGTTCTGTACTTCGCGTTTCCATGGGCCACGCTGATCGACAAACTCCTCAATCGTCCAGGAGAAGCCAAGAGTCTTCTCCACAACATGCGTAATGTCTCTGCTGCCGCCAAAGGCAAACGTCGTGTGGTGACAGTCTGCCAACATATTCATCTTCTGAAGTTCCAGCAAGTCTTCGCGGATGCGGGTGTCACCGACATCTTCTGGAGTCATAAGACCAACGAGCATGATTACTGTCCGGAGCATCCTGGCATTCGGTTACATCCATTCCCGCTCTATCCGGTTCAATGTCCGTCAACGGAGATTGAGCAGGTGGGCGAAAGATCACTTTTGTTTTCCTTTGTCGGGGCGAAAGCCAAGCCGTTTTACCTGACGCAGGTCAGGACCTATATTCTCGAAGAGCTTGCCGAGCACCGGCGAGGACGCGTTCTTGGTCGCAATGACTGGCACTACAACAAGATCGTTTACGACCACCAGATCTTAGGTAAGGCGGCATCTGCCGACAACCTGGTCGATGATCGTGCGGGTGAGGAGTTCGTCCAAGGACTGCGAGAGAGCCTGTTCTCTCTATGTCCGTCAGGATCCGGACCGAATTCGATCCGTCTGTGGGAGTCGATTGCGGCTGGCTGTATTCCTGTCATTCTGGCTGACTCACATGAGCTGCCAGGAGATAGGAGACTCTGGGAGCAGGCGGTCGTCTTTTGCGAGGAGACCCGCGAGGCTGTTCGCGCTCTGCCTGACCGACTCGAGCTGCTGGCTAGCGATGATGGTGCTATTGCCCGCATGCGCTTGGCTCTGAAACAGCTGTGGATGCTCTATAACCCAAGTGTTTTCACCTATGATGTGGAGCGTTATCTCGCTTCAGATGGAGCGCAGGCGGATGCCTACTCCGTTGAGAAGCTCCTTTTTTCCGATCACGAATTGATTGAACTGTCTCGTCTAATCCTGGACCCCAACAAGCCTTCGGTTGATGCGGAGTACATGCTGCTGTCGTCGGTCTCGATGCGAGGGGTTATTGATCCGGTGGGTTTTGCCCGCACTTACGCCCGGCAGAAGGTGCTTCGACATGCTGTCGATGCAGCAGCGAAGCGTCGGCCAGACGCTGAATCGACCAAGGCATGGAAACGGGCAGAACCCCTTGTCAAGAAAGAAGTTAACTTGCTGGGCCCACGGCGAGGCGAGCGGGTTCCTAGGCTGTTCGTGACGGGCCGCAGTGCCAATCGGTTGCCGTTGAACTATGAACCTTATCGCGGGCTTGCGGAGCATCGCTTTGAGTTTGTGAACAAAGAGGCGGATGCTGATCTTATTATCGTGGCAGCTAGCGATAATCTTCGCGAATACTATGAGCAGGCGCTCTGTCGGCGGAGCGACTTTTCTGGCGATAAGTTGGTTGTGCTATCTGAAGAGCCGCTTTGGGATACGACATGGGGCTTTGAGTTCGATCGCCGGATGGGGTCGGGTAAGGTCAAGAACCATCAGTATTCGTTCGCAGTACTAAACCATTTCACATCCGATATCTTCAAGTTTCATAAGATCCCCTACTTTGTGACCACGCGCGGCGACTACGCGGTGCGGTACGCCAACCTTTTCAGGCGAAATACATCGATGACGCCTACTGATCTTTTAGAAATGTGGGAGCGAGCACCTATTCGTCAGGCTTATTTTGCAGAGAAGCGGGAGCACGAGCGCTACGACTTTATGCGTCCCGACCTCGATCTCTACGGGCATTGCGGATTTCGGACAAGGATCGCTGAACAGGCACCCGAGGAGGGGCTTCTTGTAGTTGGCCAGGGATGGGGGGACGCACCGAGGCGGCAGGAACTTGCTGACTGGCACCTCGATAAATTGGCGCAACTTGACCGGCAAACCTATATCGCCTCAGCGCTCGAGAACACGCACTATCCCGACTACATAACAGAGAAGCTGTTTGATGCCTTTGCAGCGTGTGCGATCCCGGTTTACGCGGCGAGCCCGTCGCACAGGATAACTGAACTCGTGCCTCCTGGATCGTTTATCAACGTTTTTGGGATTGGTGCCGAGGATGCATCTCGACACCTTCAAAACTTTAAACCGGACTACGACTTCGCTCTGCTCTACCTTGAAGCGCAACAAGCGCTTGCTGATCTTTTTGGCGATGTCAGTGCTCTTTGGGCTGAGCGGAAACGCGTTGTGGATGCAATTGCTGACGCGTTCGAGCGCTTACGCTAGAAGGGGGTTCCAAGGAGCGTGTTTCTCAGGGCCCTGCTGCCGCAGGCAATTGTCGAGTTCAGCTGGCCTCTTTCACCACACTGACGGTTTTGCCGAATTCTATGGCTTCTTCGACTGAGCCATCGAACACAATCTCCCCGCGTCGCAAGACGAGGCCGCGGTTACAGATGCGAGCCAACAGGTCGTTGTTGTGGCTGGCTATGACGACGATCCCGGTCGCTTGGATAAGCTTGTCCAGTCGCGCGGTCGCCTTGTCCCGGAAGTTTCGGTCGCCTGCTGAAAGCCATTCATCGAGCACCAAAACCTCTGGCTGGAAGGCTGTCGCGATAGCAAATGTGAGGCGGAGTTTCATGCCGCTTGAATAGGATTTGAGCGGGAGTTCGAGATAATCGCCAAGTTCGGTGAAATCGGCAATCTCCCGGAAGCGCTCCTCGATCTCCTTTTCAGTGCGCCCCATATATCGGGCCCGGCTTCTAATGTTGTCATAGCCAGACGCGAGTGGGTCGAGCCCAAGATGGATCGACATCAGTGCAGAGATCGTACCTTCAATTCGGACCCGGCCCGACGTGGGGGGGAGAATAGTCGCCAAAACCCGCAATAGTGTCGACTTGCCCGCACCGTTGTGGCCGATGATCGCAAGCTTATCGCCATCCTCAATTGTGAGGTTGATGTTGCGAAGCGCAGAAACTCCCGACTTACCATGCGCGGTGCTGAACGCACCGCCAAGGTCCAACGACTTGATGGACGTCAACAGTCCTTTCGATTTGGTTTGTGAAAGGAGGAAGTGAACCTCTACGTCAGTTAGCGCAATCGACGCCATGCAGCGATCCTAACTCCAATAGCTCAAACGACGAGCGAACTGGCCGAAGACGAAGACGCCCGCCAGCGTAAACAACACGCCCGTCCCCAGCGTGACCAAAAAGCTGAGGCCAACGCCCGATTGATCGAGCAATGGCCCCCGCACGACATTGATGTAGTGGTAGAACGGATTGAGGGCGACCGCCCATTCATACTGCCCCAACCGTACTGGCTGCCAAAAGACTGGCGTCAGAAGGAAGGAGATCGTCATAACCGCATTGGTCAGTTGCAAGATGTCCCTAAAGCGCAGAGCGATCACGCCGACCGATAGGATGAACCAAAAGCCTGTCCACGCAATGATCGAGAGGCCAGCCAGAGACAACGCAATGTCGAGAACAGATGGAACCGTACGGGTCAAAGCAAGCACAATAACCAGGACCCCGGCACGAAACAGAAAATTAAGATAGGCGAGCCCCACCGCGCGCAACGCGAACACACTCTTGGCGATCGGCGTCTCGTTGAAGGTGCTGGCACCCAAGATAAAGGCGGCCGCGCCCTCGTTGATCAATGAAGACAGCAAGCCCCACACAATCACGCCAGAGGCGACATAGGGGAAGTAGACTTTAAGATCCGCGCCTAGGATCTGGCCGTAGAGGAGCGCCAGCCCGCTCACCATCGCCATCGTCGTCGCGGTAAGCCAGAAGGCACCGAACACGGTGTTTTGGTAGCGGTTAAAAAATGTTGCTCGGATCAGTGTTAGCAGCAGCTGAGGACGCGATAATGCCCGGCGGATATCGTTCCACGCGTAGCGAAACCTGCTCTGCCGCGCGTCAAACTCATAGACTTCAGACGGCACCTTTGGTGCCTCAGGAGCCTCATCCGGCGGCATTGTGTCGTCAGGGGCCGATGGGGAACTGGGTTCAAAAGGTGCGGGACTGGGTTGGCTGGTTCCGGTCATGGCGGGTGGTCAAGCTCACTTATTCCGATCGACCGGGGAAGGCCCCTCGAGTGCCCAATCGCGCGTTGTTGGCGTATAACGGGTGGCCCTATCTCAGGCAAGCGGTCCGCATGGGTGGTCATCGCTCGTGTGAGGTGAGAGCAACTTTTCGCAATTGTACGGGGTGCTTGCCCGCCTTGATGACCACCTGAACAGTCCGGCCCGCTTCTATCCTTGTCGTGGGTTCGCAGCGGAGCGTCGTTTTGTTGAGCCGCGTTAGCTCAACAGGTGCACCGTCAACCAGAACGCAGCTGACATTTGCACTATCACTGACATGAATGTCGATCACGTCCGGCGCTTCGGCTTGATAGTGAGCAAGGGGAACGAGCGATTTCTCCCGAATAAGCCCGTCTGCAGACAGACCATAAACTACCTTCCGACCACGAACAAAAGTTCTCACAGCCAGACTCTGAAGGGCAGCTGGCCGAATACGATCCAAGGTGTTTTGGATAGCGAACGAGCGGAAGATCTTCCGCTGCCGCTCTTCAGGAGCATAGGTTTTGATCAGCCTTTTGAGCTCATCCTGGCGCCGTTTGTTGAACGAGGCTGTCTTGGTGTCCGCTCCCCATAACACCATAGAGAGAGGTTCGTCGATAAAGCCGAAACGAGCACCTGAAGCATAGAGCCTGAGCCACAGGTCCCAATCCATCGTGTAATGAAGAGCCTTATCCACTCCGCCCACATCATCGGTCGGCTTGCGGCGAAAGAAACACGATGGCTGTGATATGATCCCTGATTCAAGAAGGCGCGGGCCGGGCGGCTCGACGGCCCAGTGGAACCCCGTCATAGCCCCTTCATCATTCAAGATAGATGAATGTCCGTAGACAACGTCTAGTTTCGGATCGGCTGCAAATGCGTCAACGGCATGTTGGAGCGCATTCGGAAACAAGATGTCGTCGGCATTTAACCACCCAAGAACCTCACCGTCTATGTTGTTCCACCCTTCGCAAATGGCATCCGACTGTCCGCCGTCAGGGCCGTGACGACGATAGGCGAGGCGCACGCCAAAACGAGGGCTGACCCTGTCGACGAGATCCTCCACGCGGGCATCACCCGATGCATCCAAAACGGCAACGTTCAGCGCGACATTTTGACAGATGAGGCTTTCAAGTGCGAATGCGAGAAAAGGATGCCATGATCCTATAGGGACAGAAATGGCAAACGTAGGATCGGGCATGAAGACGTGGTTTCGAGCGGCGTCGAGTGGACTGCCGTCGGACTTCCTATTGGTGGGCGCAGCTGTAAACCCTCTTGTTGACGTCGAAGACACTTTTGCGACGATTGATCGTGCAGGATTGTGTCGAAAGAGTGTAGGCTAAGAACATGTCAACGTCAGACCTTGCGACCCCAGAGCGTTCCGCGTCAACGAATCCGGCGACGAAAGACGATGAGCATCTTCTCACGCAGGCCGAGTACTCGAGTTATCAGCAGGGCACCGCTGCGCTGACCAATCGGTGTCTCGACTATCCCCGCACAGTGAGTATCGAGACGCAAGTGCGATGCAACGCAAAGTGTAGCTTTTGTCCTTACCCGGAGTCACCGCGCAAGGGCGATGAAATGTCCACGCCTTTGTTCGAAAAGATTATAGATGATCTGTCGATCATGCCGCCAAACCACAAGTTTCAGATGACTTTGTCGCGCATCAACGAACCGCTGCTCGATCATCGGTTGGAGACGTTTCATCGAAGGATTGCGGACAAACTTCCTGGTGCAGTTGTAAGCTTTTGGAGCAACGGAACCATGCTTCGGGAGGGTGCGTTTGAGTGGATGGCGGGCCATCAAGGGGCGTCGCTCTTCATTTCACTGAACGCTGTGAATGAAGCGGATCATGTTCGTCTCATGGGTTTTGGGTTAGAGCGTGTCTTGATCAACCTGGACCGCGTTCATCAGTTGAAGGACAAAGGCGAGTTTCCCGTCGAAGTAAAACTACGTGCGCCCTATGAGTCTGAACAGCAGGCTCGACAGATGAAGGACTTCTGCACCCAGCGCTGGCCGCTATTTTCGCTTGGGCTGAGGCCATTCTTTGAATGGGTCGGTGGCAGCTCAAAGGGTGGGCATGAGCGTGATGAGACCACTGCTCGTCGTGCGGAAACGGCGGCAGCACTCAATTTCTCCTGTGCGCAGTGGTTTGACCTTCATGTGTTGGCGAGTGGCTACGCCACCAAGTGTTGTATCGATGAGACCGGGTTTGTTGGCGAAGACCGGTATGATCTTTCGAAGCACCACGCTCTTGATGTGTACGCCCACAGCCGATGGCTGAGAGACGAACTACCAGATCGCTCGGGTGTCTCAGGATGCGGAGGGTGCCGCCATCTCGGCTAGTTGGTCAAGCTGCCGCGGTCGCGGGTGAACAGGATATCCACTTGGTACGTCTCTCCGGTCGCCTGGTCCGACCACCCGAGGTCCAACGAGATTGGGTGAAATCCTTCCTTTCTCATCCAGGCAACCTGGTCTTCGATGAGCGGCTCTCCCTCGTATACGGGCACGAGTGAGCATTCGGAAAGAACGTGTGTTACGCGCGAAAGCGACTCCCTGGCGCCTTCGAGCACATCAAGCTCAGTGCCCTGTACATCGAGTTTGAGGAGTACGTTTCCGGCCACTCCCGTTCCGAAGACTTCATCGGCGAGGTCGTCGAGTCGTCGCACTTGAACGATTTCCGTTCCGACGACTGCTGTCATGGGTTCTGCGTTCGTCGTCATCGACGTCAGCGGGAGCAATGAGGTGCTCGCCGAGTTCCCGGACACGTTGAGGTCCCGGGTCTCATCAACTGCGCCAAGGGCAAACGGAAAAGCCCTATGCTGGTCATTATCTCCGGTGACAGCCGCGAGTCGATCAAACGCCGAACGAAGCGGTTCGAAACTCGCGATCCGACCGTTGTGCCCCAGTGCCCGCATACGCTTTGCAAACTGGCCCTGATTGGCACCCACATCGATGACAAGCTCGAAGGATGTATGCTCCAACAGGCTTTCCAGGCCAGCTTTGACAGACTTTGCCCGCACTTTACGTCGCGTTTGGCGCTGAAGGACGTAAGGGAACAATGAGCCTGCTCGAAGCGGCCGCCTGGACGCGACAAACGTTGTGCGAACTCGATGGCTAGGCTTGGCTGACTTTGATTCCCACTTGGTTGGAAACTGATCGTGCACTGGTTGATAGGACGGCTGGTAGACGCACGGAAAGTGCTCCTTCAGCTTATCGAAGACCCAGGCACGTGTAGGCCGGCAACCGCGTCCGCTTATGGCCTGCGAAGGATTGTCGGATGGCTCCTCGTGAAAACTGATCTCCGGTTGATCGCCATAACTGACACTGGTCTCGATAAACAAAAGGTCCGTACACTTTGAGGCAAGATAGGCGAGCGCATCGCCAGGATTGCTTAGATGCTCAAGGACACCATAGGCATAGACTACAGGATGAGGATCAACCACATTCTCGTCAGGGTGGTCAAGGTCTAGAACAAACGCATGCTGATCAATGAAGCGTTTCTTTACCGCCGCGATGTTATCAGCACGGGCGTCAGTCACAGTGACATTCGCTCCGAGGTTACGCCAGAACTCTGTATGATCGCCAATTCCGGCTCCGATCTCTAGGATGTTTTTGGATTTAGGATCGAAGCCGATGTCGCGGAGCAGGTGCCGCATATGGTCCAGCCTGGCTTTGTTGTCAGCCAGATAACCATCGCTATGGAATACAGTCCGGGGATCGGTCATGAAGTGTGCTTCCAATTCAGGCGCATTGACGCGGCCTGTGGTGCAAAAGGACCAAGCGGTTATGCGCGTCAGCGTTGTCATCGTCAATTTCAACGCCGGGCCGAGGCTCCAGTGGTGCCTTGATCACCTTGCGATGCAGACGCTGCAGCCGCTTGAGATCATTGTCGTCGACAACGGCTCAAGTGACGACTCGCTTGCCGCAGCGACAGACCGGAACGATGAGTTGGCGAGGCGTATCAAGACGATGCCCATGGGGCGCAATCTTGGTTTTGCTCAAGCCAACAACCTCGCAGCCTCTGAAGCCACCGGGGAGTGGCTCGCATTCCTCAATCCCGACGCCTATGCTGCGCCGGACTGGCTCGCTCGCCTGGCTGCGGCGGTGGACCGCCACCCTCAGGTCGAGGCTTTTGGCTCGCTCCAGATCGATGCGACGAACACCGATGTGTTGGATGGGTGCGGTGATGTCTGCACGGTTTATGGTGTTGCCTACCGTGGGGGGCACGGCGCGAGGCGCACTCGCGCTCCTTCAATTGATAAGGAGACATTTGCTCCGTGTGCTGCGGCCGCTCTCTATTCACGTGAGCGCTTCTTGGAGCTTGGTGGCTTTGATGAGCGATTCTTCTGCTATGGTGAGGATGTCGATCTTGGGTTCCGGCACCGGAACGCGGGCGGGCGATGTGTTCAAGTCAGTGACGCCATTGTGCGCCACGAGGGCTCAGGCATCACGGGAAAGCGGAGTTCTTTCGCTGTCTATCATGGCCACCGCAATCGCGTATGGTTCTACTACAAAAACGTGTCTGGACTCCTCTATTGGTCAACGGCTCCTGCCAGGCTGTTGGGCGATGTTTTGCTATTATGTAGGGCCGCCACTGACGGCGTTTTTTGGCCCTACCTCAAGGGTATCCGTGATGGCTATCGGGACCTTGGCCGGTTTCGTGTCGATCGGCAGAACATCGCTAAACGCCGTCGCGAGTCGCAGACGGATGTTGCCAGGGCGCTCACATGGTCGCCGGTGAAGCTCCTCACACGCGCTCCTGATCTTCGCCCACTTGTCGATGAGTGAGGTTGCAATCACGGACTGAATGGTGTTCCACCGATGCTCCGTCAGGCGTTGGGGCCCTTTGACCCTAGTTCGTCGGACGATGACATGAACGATGGTGGAATATGAGCAGCAAGACCGCGTTGATCACGGGTGTTACAGGGCAGGACGGATCTTATCTTGCGCGCCTTCTTTTGGAGAAGGGATACGTCGTGCACGGTGTGAAACGCCGATCCTCGAGTTTCAACACTGGGCGAGTTGACGATATCTATTCAGATTTCCACGATCCCGACACGCGCTTCTTCCTCCACTACGGAGATCTCACGGACTCAACGAACCTGATCAGATTGGTTCAAGAGACGCAGCCAGACGAGATCTACAACCTTGGGGCTCAGTCCCACGTTCAGGTGAGTTTCGAGACACCAGAATACACAGCAAACTCTGACGCTGTCGGAACGCTTCGCATTCTAGAGGCTATAAGGATCCTGGGCCTGGAGAAAACCACACGCTTTTATCAGGCCTCCACATCTGAGCTTTATGGCCTCGTACAAGAGACTCCGCAACGAGAGACAACGCCATTCTATCCGCGTAGCCCATATGCGGCAGCTAAGCTCTATGCATATTGGATTACGGTGAACTACCGTGAAGCCTATGGCATGCATGCGTCGAACGGCATCCTCTTCAATCACGAAAGCCCAGTGCGCGGTGAAACCTTCGTCACCCGGAAGATTACCCGGGCGGTGGCGCGTATTGCGCGCGGTAAACAGTCGGAACTCTTCCTCGGTAACCTTGATGCCAAGCGTGATTGGGGACATGCCAAGGACTATGTTGAAGGGATGTGGCGGATCGTCCAACAGGACAAGCCGGACGATTTCGTGCTCGGTACCGGTGAAACACACTCGGTGCGCGAATTTGTCGAGAAATCCTTTGCACTCGTTGGCATGCCGATTGATTGGCGCGGTGAGGGCGTTGATGAAGTCGGCGTTGATACGACAAGCGGGAAAACGATCGTCCGTATTGATCCGATCTATTTCCGGCCAACCGAGGTTGATCTTCTCCTGTCCGACCCGACAAAGGCACGGGACAAACTGGGTTGGACCCACAAAGTCACCTTTGACGACCTGGTGAAAGATATGATCGAAAGTGATCTCGCTGAGGTTGATACATTACAAAACACCGAGGGCTGATGATGGCAGGCGCTGCGTACGATCTGACGGGCAAGCGGGTTTACGTGGCCGGTCATCGCGGAATGGTGGGGTCGGCTCTTGTGCGGCGCTTGGAAAGAGAGGCGTGCCGCGAGGTTCTGACAGCCCCGCGTAATGATCTTGACCTCATTGAGCAGGCCCAAGTGCGACGTTGGCTTGAGGACAACCGCCCGGATGCGGTGTTCATTCCTGCAGCGAAGGTGGGTGGGATTCACGCAAATGATACGTATCCTGCTGATTTTATTTACGACAACCTGATGATCGCCTCAAACTTGATCAAAGCTTGCTATGATGTGGGTGTCGAAAAGCTCTTATTTCTCGGCTCATCCTGCATTTACCCGCGCCTTGCGGAGCAGCCAATTGTCGAAGAATCGCTTCTCACGGGACCGTTGGAGCCGACCAATGAGTGGTACGCAGTGGCGAAGATCGCAGGCATCAAGCTTTGCCAGGCCTTCCGGAAACAGCATGGCGCGGACTTCATCTCTGCTATGCCCACCAACCTTTACGGCCCAGGGGACAATTTTCACCCAGAGAACAGTCACGTCATTCCCGCACTCCTTCGGAAGGCTCGCGTCGCGCGCGCCAACGGCGAAAAGGACCTTGGGATCTGGGGTTCGGGAGAGCCGTATCGCGAGTTCATGTATGTCGACGATTGTGCTGACGCCCTTGTTTTTCTCATGAAAAATTACTCCGACTACGACTTTGTCAATGTGGGGGTGGGATCTGACGTAACAGTCGCCGAGCTTGCCACATTGGTGATGAAAACCGCCGGACTCGAGGGAGACCTCGTTCGTGATCGGACAAAGCCAGACGGAACTCCTCGAAAGCTGATGTCGTCGAAGCGTCTCGCTGATCTTGGCTGGCAGCCACAAACAAGTCTCGAAGACGGTCTGCGGCTGGCCTACGATTGGTTCTTAGATAACGTCGAGATCTAGTTCGTCCTTGATGCGCATTCGCGAAAGCGAGCCGATCGCTCCTTATAGTCCTTAAAAGGAGGAGACGACGGTGCAGCAGGCGAAAAGATGACTGCACCACGATCGGGGCACTTGGCCGCTGCGTGCTCAATTGCATCTTCGAACGTGTCGAGGATCTCGGCCTCTTGGCCCAGGCTTTCCGCTACGGGGCCGTAAGCAAAGAGTTCGACTGATGGTCGATGTTTTGTGCAGCGGAGCAGTTCGCTGAAATCCTGACCCCGATCAGCGCCACCCAAAATGAGGCATACGTCGCGTTCGGCGAAGCGGTCGAGCGCGGCGAGGGTCGCTTCGGGGATCGTGGCGAGGGCGTCGTCGACCCAGAGGCGGCCGTCGGTCGTTGGAATGATGGCTTGGCGCGACGGCAAGCCTCGCCAGGCGGCGATTGCCGTTTCGGCCGCGGGCTTGATGTCAGCCGTCGGAAGGATACTGGCTGCAGCGGCGAGGCTGAGGCGTAACGCGGTGCGCAAGGGGCCGGTGTGAAACCCGCGGTCCCGCGGCCCCACATCGATCGTAATGTCGCCGACCAAGAGGCTATCGCCGCTTTCGCCCACACAATCTTCGACCGCGACGACCGACCGTGGGAGTGCTTCATCCTCGATCACCGCGCGCGGGGCGATCCCTTGGGCCGGGTTGTCCCGCCGGAACGGCCGCAGCTTGGATGCGCGGTAGTCCGCTTCCGTGCCGTGCCAATCCGTATGCTCCTTAAAAAGCGATGTGATCAGATGCAGGTGCTCAGCATCGGGCAAATCGTGCATCATATAGGAGGAGACCTCGACCACGGGGTGGGTCTCGGTCACGGGCTCGGCACTGAGCGGAGGGGAGCCGATGTTTCCGTAGGCAGCGCTTTTGATGCCTGCAGCCAGCAAGAGCGAAGTCAGAAGCGCCGTTGTGGTGCTTTTGCCCTTGGTGCCGGTCACGGTGATCGTTCCGGGCGGGGCGTATTCCTTCAGCCAATACCCCGTCGGTGTCGTGGCAAGCGCCGCCGTCTTGGCCGCTTCTGCCGCTAGCGGATTGGTGGGCGGTACGCCCGGTGATCGCAGGTAAAGCGCGCCCGATAGAGCGGCTTTCGCCTCGTCGAACGACAGCGGTTTTGTGCCTTCGATCTTTCCTCCGCCGTCATCATAAAGAAATGGTGTTTGCCCACGCGACGTGAAATGCTCGGCCGCTGCTTTGGCCTCCCGACCTGCACCGTGAAGAATGATCGGTGTCATCCAAAAAGCTCCGCCGCTTGGTGAAAGGCGGTCGGAACAGCGCCGCGCGCCTCCGGTGCGAAAGCCTCTGCGACTTGCCGCTCGAGCTGACCATCTGTTTTCTGACGAAGAAGTTCTGGCATGAGCGTCTTCACCGCCGCGGTTTCTGCCCAAGCTGCCGATTTTGATGCAAGATAAAGAGCAGCCTGACACTCGTCGATCGTTCCAACGCAGTCCCAAGGTTTATGGTCAGCCAGTCCGACCAGCTCTCGATACTCGCCTTGCAGGTCGTCGAGATTGAGCATGATCCGTCCAAAGATCGCCTGACCCTCCTCGGCGGAGATGAATGGCGCAAGAATAAGGGATGTGAACGCACATTTCGCGCATCTTCCGCACCATCGCTGGTCGGCGTCGCCAGCGAGTCGGAAGTTCCGGTTGCAGCTCGTAAACCGGGGGAACGCGGCTTTAACCGAAGAAAAGCTGCGGCCGATCCAGAGCTCGGAATAGGGCCGCAGGACAGAAAAGCTAGCTGGCGAGCCCGGTGCCGCTTCTGCGACGGCGTTGCGCAACAGTTCTTCGAACTCTGAGGATTTTGAGTACTGATGATTGGCCGCTTGACCGCCGACCGTGATGGTTGGCTCGTCAGCCGAGCGCTCATTGGCAAAGATGACCGGCCCCATGCCGCGCAAATGGCTCGCAATGGTCAGCACGAGAAGGTTGATTGCCGTGATCGGCACATGGCCCGAGAACGCGCCCTTCAGGTCCAAAAGCTTGGGATCCAGGGTTCGGTTGACAAAAAGAAGCTCCGACGGAGCGGTGGCGGAGAGCGTCGCTGCCACAGCGTCCGACAGAACCACTGACGCGAACTGCGGCGCTTCGCCCAGGGCGCGTTCGACGATTGCCCCTGCCACATAGCTGTCTTTGCCCCCACCAAAAGCGACGAGTGGCGGGCCGTCCCAGCTAAGGCTGCTCTCTCCAGCCTCAATGATCTCGCCATGGAAGACCGTCCCCGAAGGATAGGGCAGTCCGCTGCGAACGAAGAACTCGGCAAGGCCATACGTGTAGAGCGCTTCGGCCATGCGCCGCCCCGCCGGGGTCAGCGGGGGGAACACGATCTCTTCCGCGGCGGCGGCTTTGTAGGTGCTGACCCCAAGTGCGACATGAAGCAGCGTCAGGAGGCTGTCGGGCAGGGTCCCCATCACCTCGAAATCCACCGTCTCGTCGAACGATCCGTGGCGGTCGCAGCTGAACTGAAACCGCGCAACGGGACCATCCATGACGGCGTCGCCGAAGCGGAACAGTTTGCCGCGAGAGGGGATAGGGCGTGCATGGCTCATCATTTTGGCGTGGCCGCCATTGCCTTCACCCGTCAAGCCTCTCCGCCTCTGCTAAAGCCGCCAGAGTCAAGGACAAAGAGCCCGTTGCAATACAGATTGAAGACTTCGCCATGGATCGAAGCGTTATGTTATCCCATTTTGGCCGGATGCCGCAGTGCACAAAGAAGAAAAGGGTTAATTACAGGCGAATCCGTCAACAGTTTTTTCATCTTTATGTAGACAACCTTACTTTTGAGCGGATATGACCCTTCTTGTCTGATAGGGAGGCTTGGGCCATGTCTGACTACTGCACCAACGAAGGCGCGTCACGGCTTCAATCGCTGATCCGGGAATACTGGAAGAAGCAAGGCTACGACGTTGACGTGAAGCTCGTTCAAGAGGGTTTCGTCTCCACCATGCGATCGTCTCGGTTCGATGTTCGCAGCGATATGGTGAATGGGATGCCCCGTCGCGACGAGTACCATATTTGACGCCAATCGTGTCCAAGCCGGTTGAGAGCGAGGTCTGGCAGGTCCCGAAAGCTCGTTGACCAGCTTGGAACAGCACGATCGTCGTCGCCGCGGCCATGTCCGAACGGCCGCAATGGGTACGGGAAGGGCTGCGGCATGGGCCGCGCGCTTCTCTTACGATCTTGGTGACGCGATCGCTTCCGGCGCCGGTGTGCGGCTCTTAGTGCTGGTTCCCAATCATTGTTCGACGACGAGGTCCCGCGCGGACCTCTTTTTTTGGCCTGTGGCTCGCGATGGCGACAGAGTCGCTTGGCCGACCCGTCTCGGCACCAAATCCGCCGTGACGATAGGATCGGGCGTAACGCGCGCTGGGGCACGGCCCCCCACCTTCGCCTTAATCTTCACTTGCCACGGGCTGTAGCATCCTTTCACAGCATGTGACGCGCCATTGAGCGCGAAAAAGGGCTAGGCGACGGCCTGCTCGGACAAGGAGGACCTGATGCCCGCGATCGCCAGTCTTATTCTCGCTGCTGGTCACGGCACGCGGATGCGGTCGGAGACGCCCAAAGTTTTGCATAAGGTCGGCCACCTCGAAATGCTCGGACATTGCCTCAAAACGGCACGTGCTCTGGGTGCGGAGCGCTTAGGCGTGGTGATTGGCGCTGGCGGGGAGAAGGTGAAGCAAGCCCTTGGCTCGCTTGATCCGCAGGCAGAGGTCGCAGTTCAAGACCCACCACTGGGCACAGGTGACGCGGTCCGTGCGGGAATGTCGGTGCTCGAGGGGTTCGAAGGCATCGTCATCATCCTCTATGGCGACACGCCGCTGCTTCGCCTCGAAACACTCACGGCGCTGACAGGTGCGGTGGAAGGCGGTGCGGCGGTCGCGGTTCTTGGTTTCGAGACGGATGAGCCTGGGCCCTATGGGCGTCTTGTTCTGGGGTCAGACGGACAGCTCACCCGCATCGTTGAGGCCAAGGATGCAAGTCCCGACGAGCTGGCCATCACGCTTTGTAATTCCGGCGTGATGGCGATGTCGAGCCAAGCGCTGAAGACTTATCTACCGAAAATTACCAATGACAATGCAAAGTGCGAGTATTATCTCACTGACCTCGTGGGCCTCGCGTCAGCGGCAGGCGAGACCCTGGCGACGGTGACGGGCACGGAGGATGAGGTCCTCGGCGTCAATGATCGCTCGGAGCTGGCCGCTGCAGAGGCGATCTATCAACGCCGCCGCCGCCGTGATGTGATGTTGAGCGGCGTGACCCTCATTGATCCTGACACGGTTTATTTCGCTCACGA
>JBCDLG010000029.1:0-32495 GCA_038745625.1 Pseudomonadota bacterium
ACGACGGCAGGGACGATCACGACACGTCTGGGTATCGTCATCACACCGACCGGCGACAGCCGTGTCTTCGACCGTCAGAACCAAGACGACACGCTCCTGATGACACCGGAAAGGTTCGTCGGCCGGGTCAATGTCGGCGATGAGGTTCGTGGCCGCGCCTATATCGACAGCTCCGGCGACACGGTCTGGACGCAGGTGCGACGCCTGGGTCAAAGCGACGGGACCTGCAGCCTGATGGGCCCGGTCGCCTCGCCGATTGTCACCAATGAGGGTTTTGACGTCCTCGGCGTGACCGTCACCACCGGGTTCTTTGCGAGCTTCTATGACGAGGATGGCGACGCGACGGACATTGACGGGTTCTTCGACGGCCTTGAGGCCGGTGACAATGTCCAGCTCTCCAGTGGCCCTGATACAGCCACCTGTTCGAACGGCATGATGACTCTGAGCGAGGCTGGCACAGCCAGTCTCTATGCAGATGATGGCGTCGCCGGCAATGCCGATGACCGCCCTCAGTCGATCAGCATCATCGGCAACCCGGTCGAAATCAGCGACGAGGGCAACGTGATCCAGATCGGTGACCAACAAATCAGTGTGCAGCCAGGAACCATCATTGGCGCTGGCGTCTTCGCCGCAGCCGTTGGCGGACCAACGGAGCCGAGCGTGGACACATCCTTCGGCAACGCGCAGTGGCCGCTCAGCCAGCTCCTGCTCGCAGAAGTGTCCTACGTCGTCGAGGTCGATGCCAACGGCGAAGCGATCAGCATCAACCTCGCAGCCTAGGCCGCAAATGGTGGGCGGGAGTCCCCTTGCGGGCCTCCCGTCCGACTAGCGCAAAGCCCGTCCGATTGCATTCACTGTGTCGCTAAGTGAAGCGAAACGCTTGTCATTGGCAGCATCGCTTGGCGCCTCAACTCCCCTGACCAGATCCCGCAGCCGCCTTGCAAGGACCCGGTCTTCGGCACCAGCTTCAAGCTGCATCGATGCCTCTGCAAGGGCGCTCCTCAACGCCGCGATGTCATCCATCGGGATCGCGCCATCCCGCTCAAGCTGGTCGAGATAAGCGTAAGCGACGATCGGGTCAGCGGGCCATGTCACAACGAATTGCTGCTGAGGGTTAAAGGTACCGCCGACATCAGCAAGCTTGGCCGCCGCCAGCTCGTTCTCGGTCAGATGGTCGCTCGGCAGGAGCTCAAAGACATCCAGTCCACGGACGATTTCCGTACCATAGATCTTGCCGCCATACCAGTAGGTCGACCAATAGCCGCCGACGATCAGCAACTCGTCATGGATCGGACCACGGTCGAAATAAGCAATCTCGACGGGGTTCGCGCTATCGGTGAAATCGATGACGGAAAGACCGCCCTGGTACCAGGCCTGGACAAAGATATCGCGACCAGGCACCGGCACGACGCCGCCATTGTGGGCGACGCAGTTCTCCTCTTCGACCTGCGGCGCGGGGATTTTGAAGTAGCTGCGGAATTCAAGCTGACCGTCGACGATATCGTAGATCGCATCAGCGCCCCAGGTCTGCGGATCCGAAGCGCGGCAGCGCGGCGACGAGCCGCCGCCCCATTCATCCGTAAACAGTACTTTCGTCCCATCATTGTTGAACGTCGCGGAGTGCCAATAAGCAAACCCCGTGTCCGTCACATCATCAATGCGGCGCGGGTTCAGCGGATTGGAGATATCGAGAATGATGCCGTTGCCTGAGCATGCACCAGCCGCGATCTTGGCTTCCGGAAAGACAGTGATGTCATGGCACTGATCGGTTCGTCTCGTCTCCTGGGTGCCCTCACCATGATCACCCCCACCCCAAAGGCCCGCAATCTCTCCGGTCCGTCTGTTGGCAAAGACCCTTGGGCTCGATGTGATCCGCGCCTGGGACGGATCGTCTAGCGGGATCTCAATCACATCGATGCTGAAAAGCGCTGTTTCTTCATTGCCGGGTTGGCCAACCAAGCAACCGTCAAGCTCGTCCTCATCACGCACGCCCGACGTCCCGGAGTTGTAAACGACGATCCGCCGGTCGTTGGCCGAGACCACCGAATGGGTGTGCGAACCGCGGCAGGTCTGCACCAAGCCCACCTGCTGTGGGCGCGTTACATCGCTGATGTCAAAGATCCGTAGGCCGCGGAAACGATCAGGACTAACGTCTTCGCCGACGCCATCAAGGCCGCAATCGATCCGACCGCGCGTCTGCTCCACCGACATGATCAAGAGATCACCGACGATTGAGACGTCACCCTGCCCGCCCGGACAAACGACCGAGCTCTTGAGGTCGGGCATACCGTCTGCGTCGAGCTCATAAACATTGAACCCGTGATAGTTGCCAGCCACCAAGATATTATCCGAGAACGCCATATCGGTGTTGGCAAAATCGAGAATGGGGTAGCGCTCGCTCCACTCTGTCTTGTCGTCATCCGCCTCTTCAGCAGGGACCGCTGGCGGTAGTCCAGCTGGATTGTTCGGATCCACAAAGCCGCGGGGTTTGGGCAAGCTCGTCAACATGGCGAGGTTCGAGATCGCCGTGCCCGCATCCTTGTGCCCTGGAACCAGCCCGACCCTTGGGTCATCGGAGAGCCCAGCCAGCATGATCGTCATGCGGTCGATTTCCGACGATTGGTCGGCGATGATGTCGCTTGTAAACTCGAACAGCACCGGGTCGTAGGCCGTCCCTGGCTTGTCGAGGAGATCGTTCACCATGGTGATCGCGCCCTCATGATGCGGGATCATCAGCTGGAGGAACAACCGGTCAAAGTCGGTGCCTTCGGAGGCCTCCAATTGCGCGAGCTGCTCCGGCGTCGCCATCCCCATCATCTCGTGGGTCATGTGGGTCGCCATGTGATGGCCACCGTGATGGCCCGCATGGTCACCCTCAACACTCGGCGCCATCTCGTCGCGATCGATCAGCCAGCTGCGCATGAACGCAATCTCGTCGGCTTGGGAGGCGCGGATTTTGCCAGCGATCTCGATGATCCCTTGGTTGTTCGTCCGCTCACCGACCATATCAGCCATCACGACCGCTTGCTGATGGTGCGGGATCATGTCCTGCATGAACCGCACATCGTCACCCGAGTAGGTCGAAGCAACGATACTCTGCGCTTCATCCGCCGTAAGCTCGCGGCCATCTTCTCCAGGGGCGCCGGGCTGCACGATGGGCACGTCCTGCGCCATCGCCGCCGTCAGGCTCAAAGCCGAAACACAACTGAGGCTTAAGAGCCGAACAAGGAGTGATGTCTTCAAAGTGTGGTTCATCGTTCTCGCCAAGATGCTGTCTATCGCTCAGCAGCGTATGAGGGGCCGCCGGTTTTCTCAAACGCTGGGTCCAGTGCACTTTCGAGAGCAATCGCGAGGTGGCTTCCGCCTTCATCGCGCTAAATCCCCTCGAAGGTCACGGACGGATCCTCCATGAAACTTCTCGGTCTCCCCGCCTCGAACAGCTCGCAATCGATCAACGCCAAACTGGTGGGCCTCGCCCTCGACTGGACAGTCGGCATGCTCCCCTCACCGCCTGAGACGGAGGTTTTGGACCTCAAAGCCTATGAGATGCCGCTTTACAGCAGCGACCGCGAGGCAGCGGGCGGCGTACCGGCAGAGGCGCAAGCCTTTTTCGACACGATAGGCGCGGCCGACGCGCTCATCATGTCCTTCGCCGAGCACAATGGCAGCTACACCGCCGCGTTCAAAAACACCTATGATTGGGCGAGCCGGATCAACGCCGAGGTCTACCAGAATAAGCCGGTGGTGATGATGGCCACCTCCCCAGGGCAGCGCGGCGGCGCAGGCGTGCTCGAGACCGCGAGTTCTGCTGCACCGTTCTTTGGCGCCGAGCTGATCGGAACATTCTCCCTGCCGAGCTTCTATGAGACCTTCAGCGCTGAGGATCGGACGATTGCCGACGACCAAAAGGCCGAAGAGCTGCGCGCGCTCTTGCAACGCTTGGTCGATCGCCTGGCCTAGCGCCCGCGGAACATGTGGGCTCGCGGGGAGCGTCTCAGCGCCATCAACAATCGGCTTTTCGGTTACCCGGGCGGTGAAATCGTGGCGATAAGACCCTGATCAGCAAGGTAGGGCGAAGCGCGCGAGGTTTTCACGATTCATATCAAAAAAGATTCAAGTGTCGTTGTTTCTTTTTGAGACCAAAAGATTAGAGAACTGAAGTCATAAGACTTTTTCTTGGTTTATTTATTTAACACTAACGGCTGTTAACAAAAGATGTTGACAGCTTTTTATATAAAACTGCGCGTAATTGGTCCCGTGATCGGAGCATTCCGAGGGAAGAGATCATGTGGCGCAAAGCACTTCTTCTGTCTGCGGCAAACGTCGCACTCTGTTCGCATGCAGCGGCTCAGTCCGATATGCATACGGATGGTTTGATCACCCCGCGCAGCGGTCATATCGCGGCCTTCTCTGGTGACATCGCAGCATTCGGCGGCGATATCTCCGTCTTCGGAGGGGATATCAGCGCGTTCACCAGCGACATCTCAGCTTTCTCCGGGGACGTCTCTGCCTTTGGCGGTGATATCGCGGCGTTCCATGGCGACATAGCCGCGTTCAGCGGTGACATTTCTGCTTTCCACGGAGCAATCAACCCGTTCCGCGGCGATATCAGCCCCTTTTATGGCGATGTGAGCCCGTTCTGGGGGGACATCTCAGCCTTCTGGGGTGATATCAATCCGTATCAAGGGGACATTTCAGCCTTCAACGGCGACATTTCTGCATTTAGCGGCGATATCGCCGCCTTCTGGGGCGACATCGCACCCTTTGGTCCAAACGGTGACCAAGTCGTGGGCGGACTATCGCAATACTGGGCAACCATCGGCCCTGTTTGGGGTGACATCAACGAGGCCTGGGACGCCGCGCTTGCAATGGAAGGCGACAACACGGCTGCCCTCAACGCTGTCGCCCAGCAATTGCGTGGTCTCGTCAACACCAGCGCCGATGCATGGCGTCCCACCATCAAAGCCCAGACCAATGGCGGCTTCAAAGGGCAGTTCTCGACCCCGCTGTTTGATGCGTTTGGCATCAACCCGCACAAAGGCAGCACCCTCGCCGATGTGACCGCGGTTGAGCGGTCGGCGCTGGTGCTCGCTTGGTATGACGGCCTGATGGCGTTCTCGGGCATGGATCAGGTTGACCATTGGATGCCGCAGGTCAACTGGACCCCGGCGATCACCCAAGATCAAGGAGAGGGTCACGACGCCCGCGTGGGTCTTCTCGACGCGCGCATCGCCAGCACCGTGCATATGGTGGAGTATCTCGTCGATGTCGGCGGCTATGAAACCGTCGGCAGCAACCATGGCGCAGCTGTCGCCAGCCTGATCGCTGCCCGTCACGATGGTCAGGGTACGATGGGTATTTCTCCGCGTGCCACCGTCTATCACTACAATCCCTTCGATGGGACCGGCACAGCCAGTCACGACGATATCCAGGTTGGTATCCATCAGCTCGCGGCACATAACGCTAATGTGATCAACATGTCGCTCGGCGTTCCAGGGCACACTTTTGATCAAGGTATTGCCGACATTCTCACCGATGCCGCGCTGAGCGCTCACAGCAACAACACGGTCTTTGTCGCCGCGGCAGGCAATGAAGGCGCTGTCCAAAAGGCAGACGTTGCATGGGGCGCCGATGGGATTGAGCTCAGCAGCCTTCTGATCGTTGGCTCCGTCAATCCTGTCAACGGCATCTCCTATTTCTCCAACCGTCCGGGTACCGCTTGCTTCACCACGATCGGCGTTTGCGCGGACGGTACGCGGATGATGGACCGTTTCCTTGTCGCACCAGGTGAGCTCCTTCTTGTGTCCGACAACAATGGCGGCACGACCCGCGCATCGGGCACCTCGTTCGCCGCGCCACTGGTGACTGGCGCTGTGTCCTTGCTTCATGACCGCTGGCCCTGGCTGCAACAGCACGCTGACGCGACGACTGAGATCATCCTCAAATCCGCCCAAGACCTTGGTGCTCCGGGGGTCGACGAGGTCTATGGCCACGGCCTTCTCGACGTGGAGGCATCGCAGGCACCGCTTGATTGGAACAATCTTGAGGTCTGGCTCAATGTCGGCAGCACATCGACCGCGATGACATCGGCGCAGCTCGCCACCGCAGCTGTTGATCAGGGCACGCTTAATCTCTGGGAGGCCGAGAGTGCCAATGTCTATGCGTTTGAGACGATCGGCGACACGCACCGGGACTTCTACGTCCCGCTGAGCTCCCTGCTCGACGGCCAGACGATGACGGTGGATGGCAACACGGAGCGTTTCCAGCGGCATACCGAGCTGCGCCTGATGGACTGGGCAGCAACACAGCAGCCGGTGATCGCGCCAACCGCATCGCCAGCGGGTGCTTCAAACGCCGTGTCGGCGGTCGTCTCGCAAGGCAGCGCTTGGACCCTCTCCTTCACGCCTG
Organism: Pseudomonadota bacterium; assembly: GCA_038745625.1. GTDB lineage: Bacteria > Pseudomonadota > Alphaproteobacteria > Caulobacterales > Parvularculaceae > Parvularcula. The sequence goes on from JBCDLG010000029.1 coordinate 6,409, forward strand.
GCGACAACATCAACAGCTGGGGCGCGATGCATTTCGAAGCCGCCAATGGATCGCTCTCTGTGGTCAGCGGCCAAGGCGCTGGCGCCCAGCATTTCAGCGCCGCCAGCGGCTTTGATCAGCTTAATGACTATAACCCGAAATTCGGCGGTGCCAACCCCATGCTTGGGCTCGCCACTGGCGGCGCGTTTGGCCGCGTGTCGCTCGCCATGCCAAAGGCCATGCGCCTGAGCTTCGGTCGCACCAACACATCGAATGATCAGCGGGTCCAGGACGTCTTCACCGGCGAGTTTCTGGTGGAAGATTCCGTGTTCGGCGCCCGCGATGCGTCAGCCACCTTCGCTGAGCTCGCGTTCAACACCACCGAACGGCTGACCCTTGGTCTGGGTTACACGCATCTTCGCGAAGAGGACGGCATTCTGGGTTCGCAAGGTGCGGGTATCCTGACCATGGATGGCGGCAGCCGCACGGACTCCGTGACCATGAGCGCGGACTATCGCCTGTCGGAACATCTCTCGCTCGCTGCCTCAATGACCGGCTCCACAACCCGCGGCACCGAGCTCGACAACAGCCCGCTGGCTGTTGCTGACGAGGGGCTGCAAGCAACCGCGTTCCAACTGAATGCGACCTACCGCACACTGTTCAACGAGACCGACCGCCTGACACTTTCGGTGGCGCAGCCGCTGCACATCGAGAACGGCGCGCTCGCCTACACGTCGGTCCAGATCATTGACCGCGAGACCGGTGCACTGGGCGAGGTGACCGAGCGCTGGGACCTGGTGACGGGTGGCCGTCACCTCGCCTATGAGGCGGAATACGCCATCTCCTTTGGCGAGGGCCAGATGAGCGTGGGGGCGTTCACACGATACGACCAAAACGATGTCGACGTGGAGGGCGCGCATGACGCGTACTCCGTGGGCACCCGTTTTGCTGTGAAGTTTTAACCGGGCGGGTGGGGAGAGACGATCATGACGACCAACCACACGCCTATCGCCCGCCGGATGTCAGCAGGCCTCTCATCGCTGCTTCTTGCAGCTGTGTCGTCCGTGCTCGTTGTTGGACTCGCAACGGCCGCAGAAGCGCAAGACCTACGTGATCCAGCTCCCATCAACGAAAATTCCGTACCCAACGCCTTCGACCAATTGGTGGCAACAGCGCAAGCGCAGATGATGAAGGCGCCGAGTGACGCCTATGCCGCTGCTCTTGGTGCAGAGGAGCTTGCCAGCGCGATGCCCACGGAGCGCCGTACTGTGGCCCAGGCCACAGCTCTGTGGTTGAAAGCAGAAGCCGCCCTTCGCAGCGGCAAGCCCGTCGATGGCGCGAGCGCGGCGTCGGCGGCGACGGCCATCATGGACACGCTGGAGGGCGAAGAGACCCTGCGTGCGAACATCCTTCTCGTCCGTGGTCGGCTGGCAAGCCGCCTCTCAGACGTTGAGCTCGCGGTGAACTCCTTCTTCGCGGCGCATGCTCTCTTCGTTGAGATTGGCAATACACGGAAGGAATCGATCACGCTGCAGGCGCTCGGATCGATCTACGCCGACGCGCGGTCCTATGACAAAGCGCTCGAATACTATCAGCGTGCCGCTGATATCTATCAGGGTGATGATATCGTCGTCCTGTCGATCAAGAACAATGTCGGCAACATCCTACGGGAAACTGGCGACTTCGCCGGCGCGCGCGAAGGCCTCGATCATGCCTTCCGCATCGCTCAGTCCATGGACAGCCCCGTGCTGATGGGCCGTGTTGTGACCAACCGCGCGACGCTCGAAGTCGAGGCTGAAAACCCCGACGCGGCCCGGTACTTCGCCGAAACCGCCCGCGGTTATCTCTCCGTTGACGGCGGTGCATCGTGGCTCCGGTTTGTCGACGGTATCGATGCCGACATCGCCTACCGCGAGGGTGATCTCGAACGCGCCCGGACCGCGATTGAGCAAGGTTTCACTGGCGTCGACATCGAAGCAACGTCGATGTCGTTCGAAGACATGCACGCCACGGCCGCCGAGATCTACAGCGCGCTTGGCGACTGGGAGAACGCTTATAAGCATCAAAACAGCCACAAGCGTTTGTCCGATGAAGCGCAGTCGATCGCTGCTTCTGCGAACCTCGCACTTCTCGGCGCTCGCTTCCAATATGCCGAGCAGCAACTCAATATTGAACGCCTACGGAATGACCAGCTGCAGAGCGAACGAGCCCTGATGGACGTGGAGCGGCGCGCGCAAATCCAGAAAATGGTGATTGCCGCCAGCGGCGTCGTCGTTCTCTTCGCCTTTCTCGCGGCCTTTGGCATCCTGGGTCACAATCGGCGCGTAGCAACGATCAACAAAAACCTTGCCACCAATGTCGAGCGCCTGGGTCAGGAAGTTGAACACCGGCGCCTTATGGAAGCCGACCTGATCGAGGCAAAAGAACGCGCCGAAGACGCTGACCGGACGAAATCGAACTTCCTGGCCACCATGAGCCATGAGCTTCGTACACCGATGAACGGTATCTTGGGCTTCACCGATGTCTTGCTTGCTGGCGATCTCAAAGACGAGCAGCGCGAGCAGATTGAGATTATCGATCAGTCGGCCGGCGCCCTTCTGACCCTGATCAATGACATCCTCGACCTGTCGCAACTCGAGGCTGGAAAGTTCAAGCTCCGCAACTCGATGTTCAATCTTCGTGTGGCCACGGAGCATGCGGTCAAGCTCCTCCGCGCCAAGGCACAGGAAAAGAACCTCAACCTGATTGTTCATGTCGACCCAACACTCCCGACCCATATTCATGGTGACGAGGACCGCATTCGTCAGATCTTGATCAATCTGATCGGCAACGCAGTGAAGTTCACCGAGCGCGGGGGCGTGGCCGTCCGTGTTCAGTCTTCTGCGACAACCGGTGAGGTTGAGTTCGTCGTCGAGGACTCAGGCATCGGCATCGCGGAAGAGAAAATCCAGCTTCTGTTTGAACGTTTCTCTCAAGTGGATGCAGGCGCCACCCGCCAGTATCAGGGTTCGGGTCTCGGCCTTGCGATCTGCAAAGAGTTGGTCACAGCGATGGACGGCGAGATCAGCTGCTCCTCGAAACTGGGCGCAGGCAGCGCCTTCCGCTTCGCCATTCCGCTGGCGGAAGGTCAAACCACGGCGCTGGAACTTAAACCCAAGGCGGTGGCCTATTTCAACGAGCCGCGCATCGTGCTGGTCGATGATGAGGCCGCGCAACGCTGCACGGTTGCCGAGATGCTCCGTAGCTTAGGTGCTCGGACCGTCACTTTTGACAGCAAGGCCGCCGCCTTTGAGGGCATGAAGCTGATGGCGGAGCGCGGCGAAATCGTCGATGCGCTGCTCGTCAACGGAACAGCGCTTGATTTTGAGGCGGAGGACTTTATCCATGGGCTGGAACGCAACTGTTTGCTTGCGGAAGGGAAAGCCGCGGTCTTTGGCGGCATGGCGATCCATGACCCATCGAATGCGGCACTGGTCGTCGACCAACCCATGACGATGACCGCTCTTGAGCGGACGCTAACATCGATTCTCAAAACGTACACTGTCGATCGCACCAAGGACAACCAACAGAACCGCCCGGCAGCGCGCAATAACGTTGTGTCTTTCGCCACAGCCAAGTCCGACAAGCCCGTACTGATTGTCGACGATGTATCAGCAAACCGGAAGCTGCTAGAATGCCTTTTACAGAAAATCGGCATCAAGACGATATCAGTCAACAACGGCCTTGAAGCCGTCGAGTGCGCTGAGATCCAAGAGTTCGGCGCGATCCTGATGGATGTCTATATGCCGGTGCTGGGCGGTACCGACGCGACGCGACGCATTCGGCATGGAGACGGCGTCAACAAAGAAACGCCGATCTTTGCACTGACGGCAGGGATCAGCGAAGAGGAAGCGAGAACAGCCCAAGCTGCAGGCATGGACGGATTGCTGACCAAGCCGGTACAGGTCGATGTCCTGCGCTCTACGATCCTCAAAGCGCTCGACGGTCAGCGTACCGCTGAGCGCGAGGAGACACGCGAGGCGCGCTAAAGCCTGGCTCCCATCCATACCCACGAAAGAAGGCCCGCCAGATCTCAGTCCCTTGCCGCGCAGCTAGCCGCCAAAGTCGTCCAGCATAATGTCTTCGCGGTCGACGCCGAGATCAAGCAACATGTTGATCACCGATTGGTTCATGATCGGTGGTCCGCACATATAGAACTCACAGTCCTCCGGCGCCGGATGGTTCTTGAGATACTCTTCAAGCAGCACATTGTGGATGAAGCCGGTATAGCCCGTCCACTCATCCTCAGGCAGAGCATCTGATAGCGCGACGTGCCAATCGAAATTGTCATTGGCACCTTCGAGCTGATCGAAGTCCTCGACAAAGAACATCTCACGTCTCGATCGCGCGCCATACCAGAAGGTGATTTTCCGTTTGGAATGAAGACGCTTCAGCTGATCGAAAATATGGCTGCGCATCGGCGCCATGCCGGCGCCGCCGCCGACAAACACCATCTCTTTGTCCGTATCCCGCGCGAAGAACTCACCGAACGGACCAGAAATTGTGACCTTGTCGCCTGGTTTCAGATTGAAGATGTAGGACGACATCTTGCCTGGCGGAATACCATCACTGCCGGGCGGCGGTGAGGCGATCCGCACATTGAGCATGATGATGCCCTTCTCATCCGGATAGTTAGCCATGGAATAGGCACGCTCAATCGGTTCATTCACCGTGGACTCGTACTGCCAAAGATTGAACTTGTCCCAATCCTCGCGATACTCCTCCGCCACATCAAAGTCTTTGTACTTCACATGGTGCGCAGGCGCCGCGATCTGGATATAGCCGCCCGCGCGGAAGTTCACGTCTTCCCCCTCCGGCAGCTTAAGGGTCAGCGCCTTGATAAAGGTCGCGACATTGTCGTTGGAGATGACCTCGCATTCCCATTTCTTGACGCCGAAGACCTCTTCGGGAACCTCGACCTCCATATCCTGCTTGACCGCCACTTGGCAGGAGAGCCGGTCACCGCACGACGCCTCGCGCTTGGTGATGTGACTTTCCTCGGTCGGCAAGATCGATCCGCCCCCGGCATGCACCCGCACCCGGCACTGCGCGCAGGTGCCGCCGCCGCCGCAGGCGGAGGGCACGAAGAGTTTCTGATCAGCGAGCGTCTGCAAAAGCTTGCCGCCAGCAGGCACCGAAATGGTCTTCTCACCATTGATCCGGATGTTGACATCGCCGGTTGAGACAAGCCGCGACCGAGCAATCAGGATCAGCGTCACCAAGGCGACAACAATCAGGGTGAAGAGGATGACGCCGAGGCCAAAGGTCTCCATGTGATCTTTTCCTTAGAGCTTGATACCGCCGAATGACATGAAAGCGAGCGACATCAGGCCCGCCGTGATGAAGGTGATGCCGAGGCCCTGAAGACCATCGGGGATGTCGGAGTATTTGAGCTTCTCCCGCACACCCGCCATCGCGGTGATGGCGAGCGCCCAGCCAAAGCCTGACGACAGACCATAGGTCGCCGATTCAGCGAGGTTGTAATCCCGTTCCACCATGAAGAGCGAGCCGCCAAGGATCGCGCAGTTCACGGTGATCAGGGGAAGGAACACCCCGAGCGCGTTGTAGAGCGGGGGGAAGTACTTATCGAGCACCATCTCCACGATCTGCACCATGGCCGCGATCACCCCGATATAGGAGATAAGGCCAAGGAAAGTGAGATCGACCTGCGGGAAGCCAGCCCAGGCCAGAGCGCCCGGCTGCAGAAGATAGGTCAGGATGAGATTGTTCGCAGGCACCGTAATCGCCTGAACAATGATCACCGCGATGCCGAGACCGATCGCGGTGGCGATCTTCTTCGAGACAGCGATGAAGGTGCACATCCCGAGGAAGAAGGACAGCGCGAGATTCTCGACGAAAATCGCCTTCACCGCGATGGACAGCAGGTTCTCCATCTAGTGGGCCTCCACCGTCTGGATCTTGAACTCGCGCTTCTCGACCTGCTCCGGTTTCCAAGAGCGGAAGGCCCAGATCAGCAGACCAATAACAAAGAAGGACGACGGCGGAAGAAGCAAAAAGCCGTTAGGCACATACCAGCCATCATTCGAGACCGTCGGCAGGATGGTGATACCAAACAGCGTCCCTGCGCCGAACAGCTCTCGGATCGTACCAACAAGCATGAGGATGAAACCGTAACCGAGGCCATTGCCCGCGCCGTCAATGAAGGAATCGATCGGCGGGTTCTTCATAGCGAACGCTTCGGCCCGGCCCATGACGATGCAGTTGGTGATGATCAGCCCGACGAACACCGAGAGCGTCTTGGAAATCTCGAAGGCGTAGGCCTTCAACAGCTGATCAACGATGATCACCAGCGACGCGATCACCACCATCTGCACGATGATCCGGATCGAGCTCGGGATCTGGCTACGGATCATCGAGATGAACATGGACGAGAACGCTGTCACCATCGTCACAGCCAGGGCCATCACAAAGGCGACTTGCAACGACGAGGTGACCGCCAGAGCGGAACAAATGCCGAGCACCTGCAGCGTGATCGGATTGTTGTCGACCATCGGGTCAATCAGGAGGTCCTTCTTGGTCTGGGACATCAGACGTCTCCTTCTCTCAGTTTGGCGAGAAACGGTTCGTACCCGGCCTCACCCATCCAAAACCGCACAAGACTATCGACACCGTTGGAGGTCAGCGTCGCCCCGGACAGCGCATCGACATGATAGCTCGCACCGTCAGTGGGCGCCGTCTTGGCCACGGTGATGGCCAGATCACCAGCATCATTGATCAGCCGTTTGCCGCGCCACTGCGCTTTCCATTTGGGATTGTCGACTTCGGCGCCGAGGCCCGGCGTTTCTCCGTGCTCGTAGAACTGAAGGCCGTAGATATCATTGCCATTCGCCTCGACCGCGATGAAGCCGTAAAGCGTCGACCACAGACCATAGCCGTGGATCGGTAGCACCACCCGCTCAACCTCACCGGCGTCATCGCGCAGGAGATAGACGGTGCGGTAGAGCGCCTTCCGGCCAATCGATGCGGGGTCGTCGTCGAGCTCGACCGACAGCTGAGGGTCATCGGCCGCCGCGCGATCGTCGAACACCGCCGCGTCCAGCTGATCGGTGAACTCACCGGTTTCAAGCTCCAGCACTTGCGGCTCAAACGCCGCGAAGGCTTCCGAGACGTCTGTTGACGGATCGTAACGGCCAGCGACCTGGAGGATATTCACCTGCTTGTCGCGAAGTTTGTTCACCTCCTGCATCGGCCGCAGCGACACGGCGACGGAGGACACAGCCATCGATGCAACGAGGCACAAGGTCACCGCGACCGCGACCGTCTTGGGCGTTGAGTCCGCTGGCATCGCCAAGAAGCGTCGGATCATGCCTTTCTTCTCTTGGTTCGGATCAGGCATAGCGGCGGGCCCTCCGCTTGATATTCGCCTGCACGACGAAGTGATCGATCAGCGGTGCAAAGACATTACCGAAGAGGATCGCGAGCATCATGCCCTCGGGGAATGCGGGATTGATGACGCGGATGAGGACCACCATCACGCCGATTAAACCGCCATAGATCCACCGGCCGAGATTGGTGTGCGAGGCGGAGACCGGCTCGGTCACCATAAAGGCGAGGCCAAAGGCGTAACCGCCGATCACCAGATGCCAATGCCAGGGCAGCGCGAACATCGGGTTGCTGTCCGACCCGACCATGTTGAGGAAGGTCGAAAAGCCGATCATGCCAATAAGGCACCCGGCCACCAGCCGGTAATTGGCGATCTTGGTGATGAGAAGAAAAGCGAGACCGATAAAACAGGCGAGGGCTGACGTTTCGCCGATGCAGCCCTGGATCAGACCAAAGAACGCATCGAACCAGGTGATCCCCTGATCAGCCAACGCTTCATAGCCTGTCGAGGCGGACACCGAGAGCGCCGTGGCGCCTGAGAAGCCGTCCACCGGTGTCCAAATCGTGTCCCCCGACATATAGGCAGGATAGGCGAAGTAGAGAAACGCGCGGCCGGTCAGGGCGGGGTTGAGGAAGTTCTTCCCTGTACCGCCAAAGACCTCTTTGCCAATGACGATCCCGAACATGATGCCGAGCGCGACCTGCCACAGCGGCACATTGGGCGGCATGACCAACGCATAGAGCATGGAGGAGACAAGGAAGCCCTCATTCACCTCGTGCTTGCGCACAACGGCAAACGCCACCTCGCACACGCCGCCGAAGAACAGCGTGGTCGCATAAATCGGCAAGAAGTAGAGCGCGCCGTGGGCGATATTGGCGAAGGGATTTTCCGGGTTGAAGCCAACGCCAAAGGCATCAAGGAGCCAGGCGCGCCAGCCCGAAGCGCCGAACGTCACGATAGCCGTATTGGTCTGATAACCCACATTGTACAGACCAACGAGCATGGCCGGGATGGTCGCGATCACGACATAGGTCATGATCCGTTTCATGTCGATGTGGGACCGGGCATGCGGCGCCACCGTGGTCACCGTCTTGGGCGTATAGAGAATGCTCTCCACCGCCTCATAGACAGGGTAGTAGCGCTCCCACTTACCACCTGTGGTAAAGTTCGGCTCGATCCGATCAAAGAAGCTCCGGATACTCATCCTCAGCCTTCTCTCTCAATTTTTGTCAGGCAATCGCGCAGGGCGACGCCGTACTCATACTTTGCGGGGCAGGCAAACCCAACGAGGCTCAGATCCTCCTCGTCGAGTTCTAACGCACCCAGGGACTGGGCGACATCTGTGTCCATCACCAGGAGGGCGCGCAAAAGCTGCGTGGGCAGATAGTCCTGCGGCATAAGCTCCTCAAATGTGCCTAGCGGCACCATCGCGCGGCGGCCTCCGTTGAGGTTAGACGTAAGCGGGTAGAGTTTCCGTGAAAACGCTGAACCCAAAACCGGCTGGAACGCAAATTTGTGCGCCATCGGACGGATCCATCCGAAGGGGTTTTGCTGCCGATCCTCTTCGATCACAGTCACCTGATGGGCGTAGCGGCCAAGATAGGCGGCCGCTTCTTCCTCCGCGGTTTTTCCGCTGAGCACCGACCCCGAAATCACCCGGGCGGGAACCCGCGCGTCATACTCACCGCGGGAGAGCTCTTCGAGCGATGCGCCCATCATCGTGCGCATCGCGCGAGGGCGGCGAACGAGCGGCCCGCAAAGCGAGACGATGCGCTCAGCGTTGAGCTGCCCGGTCATCATCAGGCGGCCGATCGCGATGACGTCTTGATAGCCAACGGTCCAAACCACGCGATCGCCCGACAGCGGCTCAAGAAAGTGGATATGGGTGCCGGCAAGACCCGCCGGATGAGGCCCATCGAAGGCGGCCGCCTCGACCCCATCAAGGTCCGCGCCAGGCACAGCGCCGCGCCCATCCATACAGAGATAGGTTGGCCCCTCGCTCAACAGCGTCAGTGCCTGCAGCCCGCGCACAAAGCCATCGGCTGCAGCCTCAATGACCGGCAACGGATCAGCGGCCAGCGGCTCAGTATCCATGGCGTTGACGAAGATGGCAGCAGGCCGGGTCGATGGATCAGGCACTTTCGAATAAGGCCGTGTGCGGAACGATGTCCAAAGCCCTGAGGCGCAAAGACGCTCTGCCAAGCCCTCGGCGGTATCGGCGGAACCGACAGTGCTAAAGTCGACGGGCTCTTTGGCTTTGGGATCAACGGCGATCTCAACACTCACCAGCGCACGCCGGTAGCCGCGGTTGATCGCGGCAACACGGCCGGAGACAGGGGCGGTGACAAAGACATTGGGTGTGTCCTTGTGCGCGAACAGCGGATCACCGGCGCCGACAACATCGCCCTCAGCAACCGAGAGGCGCGGCTTCAGACCAATATAGTCCGAGCCCAAAACGGCGACCGAACGGAGCGTGGGACCTTCTTCAATCCCGTTGTCTGGGGCCCCCTCGACGGGGAGATCGAGACCTTTCCGGAGCCTAAACTTCTTCACTGGTTCATATTCCTACGCTCTATCGGCATCATGATGCAGGCTGGGTCCGCCCAGGCAGCAGACGGTCGATAGACCGAAATTGCGGATAACGCTTCAATTTCGATCGCTACTTTATGCCACCGTCGTTATGGGTCTGGACAGGACTTCGATTGGCCGTACTGCGGAAACTTCGCAAGACCGCCAACCCTTAGTGTGGAAACCAACGATGATGAAGTGGATCAAGGCCCTCGCGATCATCCTGATCGTCGGCGCTTGCGAGCCAAGACCGCAAACGATCACCATCGACGGCAAGACCATGGGCACGTCCTACCGAGTGGTCATCGTGAGCCGAGATGGCGGTCACGATCAGCAAGCGTTGCGCGAGGTCGTCGAGGACGTTTTGGCGCAGGTGAACGCGACCTTCTCCAACTGGGATCCTCAGTCCGAAGTATCACGGATCAATGCGGACCGAACCGGCGATGCGATCGCCCTATCCGCCGACATGATCGAGCTTTTCGGGCAAGCCCAGATCGTCCACTCGCGAACCGCTGGCAAATTCGATGTCACGCTTGGTCCGCTGATTGAGCTTTGGGGCTTTGGCGCCCCCGGGCCTGGCGCCGATGTGCCGAGCAACGAGGCGATCGAAGACGCCCTCACCCACGTTGGGCAAAAGCGTCAGCTGCTGATCGACCCCGCAGCCGGAACACTGCAGAAGCGTCATCCTGAGACGACCATCTATCTCGCGGCGATCGCCAAGGGCACCGGTATCGACAAGGTGTCGCAGACCCTGATCGACCTGGGCTTTGACAACTTCATGGTCGAGATCGGCGGCGATCTCTACGCCATCGGCGACGGAACAGCTGGTCAGGGGTGGCGCATCGGCATCGAAGAACCTGACGTCGACATGCGGAAAGTGGAACGCATTGTGGCCGTCTCCGGCCGCGGCATGGCCACCTCCGGTGACTATCGGAACTATTTTGAGGAGGATGGGATCCGCTACTCCCACATCATCGATGCGGATACGGGTCGGCCAGTCGTCCACTCAACAGCATCGGTCACGGTGCTGGCCGAGAATGCCGCGCTCGCCGACGCTTGGGCCACGGCACTTTTGGTCTTAGGTAGCAAGCAAGGCCTGGCGATAGCCGAAGACGAGCAGTTGGCTGCTTTCTTCATCGATCGCAGCGATAATGGGTTTGAACGCGCCGAAAGCTCGGCCTTCGCAGCCCTTGTCGGCGCAACAGAGGACTGATCAGAGATGGCGACGTTTGTCTTGGCGTTCGGTCTGCTCGCGGTCGTGATGACCGGGATGGCGATTGGCGCCATCCTTATGGGCAAGACCATCAAAGGCAGCTGCGGCGGCCTGAACGCTGTCGCAGGCGCCGATCAGTGCTTGGTTTGCAAAAAACCCGTCGACCCCGACAGCCCGCTCCGGGACCGGCTGCAATGCCCTCGCGCCCGAGAGATGGCCAAGAGAATGGGCACCTCACAGGTGATGCAAAACGAGTCCCTGCCCGGCTAGACGATCGTCAGCGGCACAAAAGCGAGCGTGATCAGGCACAGCGCCGCCACGCTGCCGAACAGCCAGGCTTTCCAGGCGGGACCCTCCACCTTCCAGTTGCGGCGGTACTGATAGCCCGCGACCACGCCCAGGACGAAAATGATCGTCGCCGACACCGGCGTGAGAGACAGTGCGCTTAAGACAATCACTCTTTCCCCCTTTTGAAATGATCGATTAAGCTCGGAAGCCGAACACGATAATAAAGACTGAGGAGAGGAAACATGCGATTTCCGGCAAGCTTTCAAGGCCCGCGCGAGAACGATAGCACGCGCAAGTCCACCGTCAGCCAATCAGAGGCCAGCAATATGTCCACCGAAGCGGGAAATGTCGGGCGTCTTCTTGAGCAAAAGGGAGGCAACATCATCTCGGTCAAGCCTGATGACGGTCTCCAGCTGGTCGTCGACTTGCTTCGAGAAAAACGCATCGGCGCCGTTGTGGTCCTCTCTGAGAGTGGCGACCTCGAAGGCATTCTCTCCGAACGCGACATTGTGAGGAAGCTCTCCGAAACCCCCGGTCAGGTCCTGGCACAGAATGTCAGTGCACTCATGACACGTAAAGTCCAGGTCTGCTCTCCGAGCGATTCGTTGATCGCTGTTCTGCGGCTGATGACCGAGGGCCGTTTCCGCCACATGCCTGTGATGGATGGCGGCAAACTGGTTGGCATGGTGACGATTGGTGACGTCGTCAACTTCCGCCTGCGCGAGCTTGAACACGAGGCCGTTCAGCTCAAGCAAATGATCGTCGGCTAATCCGCGACACTATTCCGGCGCGACGGATAGCTTACCGGTGACGCCGCACTGGTCGATCAGGGCCTGAACAAGGCCTGTCTTTTTAGCGGCAGCGACAAACTGCTGGAGATAGTCAGCACCCGCCGAATGCCGGTTCGTTGGTGTCCCGACGGCCTGCTGCACGGCGGCAAATTTGTCCTCAAGCACTCGCATGTCCGCCAGACGGCCCGCATCCTCCATGAGGCGCGGTCTCAGGCCCGCGAGCACATCGAGGCCTTGATCAACAAACCCCTCAAGCGAGCCATCCATTGACTCGAACTGGATGAGCTCAGCATGCGCCAAATTCCGCTCCAGCCAGAGGGTGTAGGCAGCCCGCGCCTTGGTTGCGATCTTGATGCCGGGCTGATCGACGTCTGCAAAGGACTGGATGGGTGCATCAGCGCGCACGAGGCATGTGCTCTCGATCTCGCAATAAGCATCCGTGAACCGAATAAAGGATGCGCGCGCGGGATCGGCACCAATGTTGCCGATATCCCAGGCGTCGTCCTTTGCCGCATCGGCGACCGCGCCTGGCGACGGAAAGGTCACATAGGCAACATCGCAGCCAATCAGCTCGCCTAGCGCTGCGGCCATGCCGGGCGACACGCCTTCTGGCTCGCCGGATGGCGACTGCCCCGTCACCAAGAGAAAATTGCTGAGATTGATCCCTGCACGCAGTTTGCCAGTCGGCGCCAACGCTCCCACAACCTGCGCGTCTGCAGGCGGCATTGCCTGGTGCAAGGCCTCGAGCGCCGCTTTCACATCGGACATCGCAGGCCTTTCTTTCAGTTATTGCACCGGCGGTGCGTATTTGGTGAGGTTGATCCCCTCCACCGCCGATTTGTACTCCTCAAGCCGAGGCGTCCGACCAAGGATGGTCGAGAGAACGACAACCGGCGTCGATGCCAGGAGCGACTCGCCTTTCTTTTCGTCGGAGTCCTCGACCACACGGCCCTGGAACAGGCGGGTCGATGTCGCCATCACCGTGTCACCCTTCTCGGCCTTCTCTTGGTTGCCCATGCAGAGATTGCAGCCGGGGCGTTCGAGATACAGCATATTTTCATATTCAACGCGTGCTGAGCTTTTCGGCGAAGCGTCGTCGAATTCGAAACCGGAATGCTCGCGGAGAACTTCCCAATCGCCTTCTTCCTTCAGCTCATCAACGATATTGTAGGTTGGCGGAGCAACAACCAGGGGCGCTTTGAACTCGATCTTCCCGTGCTGTGCTTTGAGGTTTTTGAGCATTTGGGAGATGATCTTCATATCGCCCTTATGAACCATGCAGGAGCCGACAAAACCAAGATCAACCTTCTTGTCGCCACCATAATAGGAGATCGGTCTGATCGTATCATGCGTGTACCTCTTGGAGACATCATCATTGTTGACGTCAGGGTCAGCGATCATGGGCTCGTCGATCTGGTCGAGATCGACAACGAATTCAGCATAATACCTGGCGTTGGCATCCGGCGCGAGGGCTGGCTTCTCGCCTGACCGGATCTCCGCGATCCGGCGATCTGCCTTCTCGATCAAACCGTTGAGGACCTTGTTGTGGTTGTCCATACCCTTGTCGATCATGATCTGGATACGGTTTTTCGCGATCTCAAGCGACTCAATCAGTGTCTCGTCTTCGGAGATACAGATCGACGCCTTGGCCTTCATCTCGGCGGTCCAGTCGGTGAAGGTGAACGCCTGGTCTGAAAGCAACGTACCGATATGGACTTCAATGATCCGCCCCTGGAAGACGTTGTCGCCGAATTTCTTCAGCATCTGCGCCTGGGTTGCGTGAACCACGTCACGGAAATCCATGTGATCCTTAAGCGTCCCTTTGAAGGTCACTTTCACCGATTCAGGGATCGGCATGGTCGCCTCCCCTGTCGCAAGCGCTAGCGCGACCGTGCCGGAGTCGGCGCCGAACGCCACGCCCTTCGACATGCGCGTGTGGGAGTCGCCACCGATGATGATGGCCCAATCATCGACCGTGATGTCATTTAGCACCTTGTGGATCACATCCGTCATGGCGTGATAAACGCCTTTGGGATCGCGCGCGGTGATGAGGCCAAAGCTGTTCATGAAAGACATCAGCTTAGGGATGTTCACCTGAGCCTTCTTGTCCCAAACCGAAGCGGTGTGGCACCCGGATTGATAGGCGCCGTCCACCGTTGGCGAAATCACCGTCGCCGCCATCGATTCAAGCTCTTGCGAGGTCATCAGGCCCGTTGTGTCCTGCGAGCCGACGATGTTCACCTTGACCCGTACGTCAGAGCCAGAATGAAGCACCGCCCCATCCGCGACGCCGACAGCGTTGCGGTTGAAGATCTTCTCAACAGCGGTGAGGCCCTGACCTTCGTGCGAGATTTCTTTGGACGGAGCAAAGACGGGCTTGAGTTCCGCGCCCAGCGCCGATGCCGCAAAGCTTTGAAGTTTCTTGCCAAAAACGACCGCGTAGGAACCGCCCGCCTTGATGAATTCAAGCTTCTGCGGCGTCAGGGCTGACGAGATGTCAACGAGCTCTTCATCGCCGCGATAGAGCTTTTTTGTCTTTGTATTGATCGTCAGTACCGTGCCGGTATCAACAGAATAGGCCTGCTCAAGCACCGGATCGCCATTGTCATCAAGAACCGCATTGCCATCGGCATCGAGTTTTTTGACCCAATTTTTGAGGTCGATGCCAATGCCGCCCGTGACCCCAACAGTCGTGAGGAAAATCGGCGAGATACCATTCGTGCCCGCAACAATCGGTGCGATGTTGACAAACGGGATATACGGGCTGGCGGGCTTACCCGTCCACAGGGCGACATTGTTGACGCCCGACATCCGGGACGAGCCCACGCCCATGGTACCCTTCTCGGCAATAAGCATGACACGCTTACCGGGGTGCTCTTTCTGCAGGCCCCGAATTTCCGCCTGCGCCTTTTCGGAGATCATGCATTTGCCATGCAGCTCGCGATCGGAGCGCGAATGCGCCTGATTGCCGGGCGAAAGAAGGTCGGTGGAGATGTCGCCGATGGCGGCCACATAGGTGACCACCTCAATCTCTTCATCGATCTCCGGCAGCGCCGTGAAAAACTCGCCGCTCGCGTAGCTCTCGAGAAGGTTCTTAGCGAGCGGGTTTCCATCGGCATACGCCTTTTCTAGACGCTCCGTATCCGCCTCATAAAGGAAGACTTGCGTCTTGAGGACCGACGCCGCCTGCTTAGCAATCGCTGCGTCGTCGCCAAGCGCCAGGTCGAGAAGCACCTCGACCGATGGACCGCCCTTCATATGCGACAGGAGTTCAAAGGCAAAAGCTTGCGAGATCTCTTCGACCGCGTGCTCGCCGAGGATGATGTCTTTCAGAAACGCCGCTTTCACACCAGCAGCGCTCGTCGTCCCCGGAAGGGTGTTGTAGATGAAGAAATGCAGCGAGTCCTGCCGGTGCGCGTGCGCCGTGTCCTTGATCTGCTCGATGATCTCCTGGGCGAGGGCGCCGTCATCGATCGGTTTCGGGGCCAGGCCTTGCTCTTTGCGATCGGCGATTTCGTCCAGATAGTCGGCGTATAAACTCATGATTATCCTTAGAAATTAGTGTTAGACGGCGGGCGGTTGTGGGGTTGCATCGATATCGCGCATGCCGAGCACCCGTTGCTGTTCGGGTGATATTTCAGCGGAGAATGCCTTGCAAGGCGTTACCAGGTCGCAGAAATCGCCATGTTTTGTGGATTTTGCGGCGTGTGCATTCGCATTCTGCTCACCGTCCGCTCTCCCACTGTCCGTCCAAAACGGGTGCACGCCGACCGATCTCGAAAACGCCCAGGGATAGACAACAGAACAGATGGATAAGAGCGCTCCGCCTAGGGTACCACTGGGCAGGAACCCGTACGAGCGCACACACCACCAAAGACAACGCTTACGGACGATTTCAAAGGATACGTGCGGTCACTCGAAAACATCGTTGATCGATTCGACTTGTCCCGTGCTCATCATTTGCTGGATCCTTAAAGACGGCCAGATCACTGCGGTCGAAAGGAACTCGCCGCTTTCTTCACTCGCCTGGACGAAAGCACCAAAGACCAGATCGTGGCCTGACGGTTGGCTGAGTGACGGCAGCGAAATACCACGGATCTTACTGCTCCCTTGGCCCGTCAACAGATGGGCGACATTGCCACTCAGTTGGCTGACGGCGATTGTCCTACCGCCCCTCGCCTCAATCGAGGCACCATTCACAATGAAAACATCAGAGAGCCCTGTAAACAGCCCTGTCGTAGCACCAGGCTCGGGCGGCTGCAGGTTGATTTGGTTCTCTGCTAACATAAACAGGTCCCGCGAACCATCACCATTATAGTCAGCACCTAAAGCAATTTCCTGCGGGCGATGCCCGGCGACTTCTGGATTCTCTATTACGGAATTGAACTCAAGACGGAACAGGTACAGTTCTTCGAGGTCGCCACTCAACACCCTATCAGGCGCATTCATGATCGAGGCGCCATCAATGATGAAGACTGATCTTCGGTCGCCCAAGTTAGGAATGGTCAGAATGATCGCATTATTCGAGTCCGTAAAGAACGCGATTTCGTCGTAGGCCAGCAGAATATCAGCCACATCGTCCCCAGTCAGGTCGGTCGCCCCCACAAACTGAAGGGATGATGTGGTGTCGTTGCTACCCTGCACACGGGAAAAAGTGATCTCCAAGATGGCCCTATCGGCACTCCCAAGGGACGCGAAGGTACGCCGTGTCGTATCGAGCGAACTCAGCAGCTCGCTGAAAAGGACAACAAAGGATGTCGTCATTGTATCATCATTCGTGTCGGTGATGCTCTCATTGAACTGAAGATAAGCGTCACTGCTTTGGTCGCCCGAGATGTCGTCATCAAACACAATGGCGGGGTTGGATGACGCTGAATCAAAACCGAGAACAGACGTATCCAACCCCACCGAATTGTCCTGGAACCCTGTGTCGATAACGGCCATCGCTTCGGTCCCGTTGCGAAAACGAAGCTCTCCGACGCCAAGTTCAAACGTCTCATCAATGCCGTCACCGTCGACATCCTGGTAGAGAGCCGGACGTAAGAAAGTCAAACCGATACCATTCGTACTCAAGGGAACAACGCCCGTCGGCTGCGCGACCTCCAAGTTCACATCATCCGACTCAGGACGGGTTGTCTCAGAAAAGACAACCCCGTTCACGGCCTGGCTCGAGCCGGGATCTGGACTGAACGAAAAACTCATCATGTCGCGCGCCACGCTCCCAATAGGGAACTGGCCGACAACCAAACGCTGTCCGCCAGGACTGCCAGCTGCTGGCGTCAGATCGAAAGATGGCGAGAACAATGTTGTAAGATTGCCACTCGGAAGATCCGGAACCCGTACGCGGCGATCGCTCTCCCCCGGCAGATCCGCTGGATCGACAATCGCAACCCATGAACCGCGCAGCCTGCCCGCCTGATCGCCATCGTTGAGCGTGAGAGAGAAGGCCAAGTCATCACCATAAACGGCGACATCTGACGGAAATCCGTTGGGGTCGTCTGTGAGCAGTATGCGTATATCATCTTCGGGATTATTCTGAATGCGGATGGTCAAATTCTGCGTCGCCGTCGAAAACCCCGTCGCCGATGCCGAGATAGTCAGCTGATAGACATTGTCTCCATTCGCATCTCTTGGATTTTCAAAATCGAGCCGCCCAACGGTCTGAATGGTCGAACCGGTGAGCTGGAACACCGAAGCGTCCTCGCCGCTCAGTTGCAATCCAACCGAGCCGTCCGACGGCGCCGCCACGTTGACTGAAAAAGAGCCCGATCCTTCTTCGATAAGGGACGTGTTCCCCGTGACCGAAAAAGAAACCGCAGGCGGAGCAGCGCCGCCCCCGCCGCCACATGCAGCGAGGCAAAAGCCAGCCACCAACACAACGCATAAGCACCGCACTGAAGAGAATGCCGCCATGTCACGAACCTACCCGTAAACGCCCTTCCCCCTGGAGCGAAGCTACGATTAAAGTTGTTTTACTTCAAACGCTTTCTCACTATTTCTTCTCATCAACTTATAGAAAGTGACCGGTAAGTCACCTGCGAGAAGCCAGCCTAAAAGTACCTTGCGATCAGGATCTCGGACATGGCGAGATACGTTTCTGTGGCGTCGAAACCGCCGTGGCGCGCGAGCGCCGCATCGTCGTAGAGTTCAATGACGTACGTCGTCTGACGGACACGTCCGACACTTGCCGTGTTGTCGCGCCGGAACGCCAAGAGGTCGCCATAGTTCCCTATGGGCACCAGCATGAGCGCGGGCATTCTCGGCCTCAGGGCATCGAGGTCTTGCTCATATTCAACATGTTTGATGGCAAACCCCGCATACCCTTTCTTGAGCGCCTCTCCTGCAGCGCGCGTCAGCAAAATGTACTCGGTCGCTTCGGCATTGATCAGAAGCGGCGTGTACGATGTGAGCCGCATCTCGTGATTGCCTGTGTAGGCAGCCCACGACCACTGACGAATCTCCGCCCATGCCTCTTCTCGAGGGTCCCCCACTGTAGACGTCGATGTGCACGCCGCCAATATGGCACATAGGTTCAAAAGGCCTATGACGGACCAGACTCCGGATCGCGGCTTCACTCTCTGACGTAGGCGTTCTTTTCCATCCAAAGACATCATCACTTGAACTCCTTCCCCAGAGCGATCATCAGCCGCGCCTGGACAGACGCGAGCTGCGCCAGCGCCTGAACCCTAGCAATGTCCGCTTCGACACGATCTTCGATAGCATCCAACGTATCGACGGTGCTGTAGAAACCCGCTTTTTGCCCCGCTAAGAATCCCTCCTCAGCGGTCGCGGCCGCAACCGAACGGCGCTCTGCGGCCTGCAACGCAGCACGCGCCGCATTTCGCTCGGCATAAAGACGTTTAAGATCGAGTTCTGTCTGCCGCCTGGCTTCGCGCTCCGCGAACATCGTGGCCCGGGACGTCGCTGCTGCGCGACGCTGCTCAGACGCGCCAAGTCCGCCGCGATAGAGGGGGATGTTCAAAGTCAGGCCAACGGAAAGCTCGTCGCTTTCGTCGATCGCGGGCGACACCTCTTGGGCCGTGCTCGCCGTCGCGGCCAAACCCAAGACCGGTGCGTTTGTCCGCGCCGCCAGTTTGTGCTCGGCATCGGCGACAGCTGTCTGAAGCGTTGCACCGATGACCCGAGGATCCTTTCCGATCGATCGCTCCAGCGTGTCCTCATCGGGCACCACCGATACATATCCTTCAAGGGGCATACGGAGAAATGAGGGGTCGAGCCCTGACGAGGACATCAAAGCCTCCAGAAACACAACGAGTTGGAACTCCGTCTCTGCTATCGCTGCCCGCGCAAGCTGAAGCCGACTTTCTGCGATGGTGATATCGGTTTGTGTCGCGTCACCAACCTTTTCACGTGCGGTCGCCGCAGCGACCTGTTCGCTGAGCAACTCAGCAAGCTGATTACGCAATATCAGGGTTTCTCGAGCGGCGGCCAGTCCGTAAAGTTCTTGCACAGTCTGACGTAGAACCTCGCGCCGGGTCACCTCTAGATCTTGGCGCGCAATCCGGAGGCGGAGCATAGCGATGTGACGTTCGAGACCACGACGACCGCCGTTGTAGAGAACCTGTTGAAGCGACACGGCCGCTGACTTTTGTGTCGTGTCCTCATCGAAGTCCTCACCAGTCTGAAGAACGGCATCGCGATCAGTTGCCAGAAGTCGCCCCTCAACCGACAGCGACGGAAGATACGCAGCATGGGTCGCCGCCAGCCCCTCTCGCTGAATGTAGTACTCTTGGACCCGCTGCTTGATCACGGGGTGATGCCGGTCGGTGGCTTCAAGAACAACTGACAGACCATCATCGGCCTCGATCGCATAGGCGTCAGGCAAAGCTAACAGATACACGCTTGCCAGCATGGCCAACGCTCGGCCCACGTCTCGACCCCAACCCACGGCACGAACTTTATGCCCTAAGGTGCTGATCTACTGTTATAGCTTCACGCTGTCCAGATGTATCCGTACGGTGAAGCTTGAACGGTTTGTCAGCGAACGGGCCCGCCGCCAGATCGGCGAGCATCATTTCGGTCAAGCGATTGTCCGGCGTTGCGTAGGGCGTGATCAACTCAACGAGCCACGTGCGATCCCCTGAGTCCCACTCCTCAAGCTCAAGCGGTTCACGCGTCTCGAGCTTGCGCTCGGCCGCCTCACTCAGGTGCGCCCAGATCGCAACGCCGAGGGGCATTTCCTCAATCTGTGATTTGCTGAGACCGGCGGCCTGAAAGTTGGCGGGAACATCTCCCCCCGGCAGCGGACCGAAGCGGAAAATGCGGAACTGCTCCTTGATGATCGGCGGCATGAAGGACTGCTCAAGCGCCTTGATCGAAAGCTGGCTGTGCAGCGGCGACTGGCTGAGGAGCCAGGTGATCTGCCCCAGCGCTTCAGCCACCGAGCGGGGCGCCCCAGGTGGGGCGCCACCGGACATGGTCTGTGTTTCTGACATCATACAGACGTATTCACCTGTGGGAGCGAGGTCAAAAGCGATGCTGTTTGAACCTGCGGCGCGAAGGCTGGATCGAGACCAGTCGCCGAGGATCCACCAAAGGCGGCGATCGCCTCGACCATTTGGAGACGCTGTTTGGATGTCAGAGCCACGTCATCATCAACAGCGGATCGCCGGTTTTGGACCGGTGCCCTGACACCATCTGCTGGATCGCTGACCGGTTCATCGGCCTCCGCGGTCGCCGACGCGAGCGGGGCCTGGGACGTCGGCTCTGAACGGGCTTGACTAGCCGCCGTGCCTGTCGACACAGACGAGGCCCGTTCATCAGCAGCCGGCCCGGAACTCGCCGGGTTGAGCTGACCTGCCGTGCCTAGCGCACCAAGCAGCGGCGCAGCGATGACATCGTCCGTGGGCACCTCACCATAGCCAGGTCCGGAGAAAAAGGTATCGAGGCCACCTTCTTTCCGGGTGAGTGCCTGGACAGTCTCAACATCGAGTTCGAGGCCGAGGGTAAAATCCACGCCATCAAGGCCGCGGACATCGCCAGTGCTGCTTGCGCCATAGTAACTGTCCGTGCCCAGATGGGACTGACTGCCAATCTCGGCGAAGATGTTGTCACGGGACGTATCCAAGCTGCCAGCGATCGCAAAGAACGTGTCGAAGGCCGTCATCTCCGAACCGTCCGCCAGGGTCGCAACGGCCGTGTTGACGATCACACTGTCGGCATAATTCGCTGGGTCCCTACCCGTGGAGGTCAGCTCCAACGAGATGCTCTCGATGCCCCAATAATCAAGGCTCTGCAGCTCGCCATCAGAGCTTACGCCATTCTGGTCGAGATCTTGCCAGACTTGGAACTCAGACCACCGATCATCGGCAACACTGAAGGCGTTGTCACCGTTGGAGTCAAAGCCCCGCAGGCCCTCCATATCCGTGGTCGCCCCTTCGAAATCATCGATAAAAGAGACCTCAGAAACGCGGTCAATCACGCCATTGCCGTCGCGGTCGAGGACGAGGAGACCATCCTGGGCACCAAACCACGCCACCCGCGATTCAACGCCGTGTCCTCGGAAACCAATGCTGCTCTGTTCGATCCCTACGATATCGGAATCGCCATCGCGGTTAAGGTCCAAGAGGATCGGTGGCAGCATGTCGTTGCCATCGTCGCCCCCGCCACCACCACCTCCTCCACCTCCGCCAGGAGGAGGCGGTGGTGGTGGGCTTTGGAAAACGACGCCTTCTTGGCCAGCGATGTTGTAGGTCGTGCCGTTGGCTGTGAACTGCTCGATCCGCTTTGATGCCGAATGATGGGTTCCCTGAATAATCTTAATGTAGTTGGCCATACTCCAGGCTGCGGTGGTTGAGTGCCGCGCGCCCGCCTGCACACCAATGTAAAGCGTGCTCCCGCTTGTACTGAACTTCAGGTCATTAATCGTTATGTTGTCGCTGTTGTTGCCTGACAACCGGCCGAACTGAATGCGATCAGTACCGCCCGTATCAGTGATCGTATCACGGCCATTAAAGCCGTCAAAGACATACACGTCATGCCCAACCGATGCGTACATGGTATCGTTGCCATTGCCGCCCACAAAGACGTTGGCCTCATCTTCCCAATCCGTGGTCGTTCCATTGCCCGAGACTCGGTCACCATAAAGCTTATCATTTCCGTTGTAGCCGATCAGGATGTCGCGCCTGTTGTGCTGGCTGCCCTGAACGGTGTCGTTACCGCTGCCTCCCGTTCCGCCATTGTTAAAGAGACGGATATTCACATTGCCAGAACCATTGACGTTGATATTGTCGATAACGACAGAGCTTGTCGACGTCCGGGCCCATACGGAGTTATTGGCGATGACCCGGCCGCCATTGCCATCGACACGGATATCGAGATGCCGCCGGTGTGTAATCGTCCCATCGAGCGTATAGAAGAGCAAGTTGCTCCATGAAATGTTGTGGTTGAAATAGAGCGTATCTGTTCCGTGGCCCGCCCATTCGGTGATGGTGTCAGTCCCATCACCACGGTTGAAGACGTAAGTGTCGTTCCCCAAGCCTCCGTAGAGTGTATCATTACCGCGATAGCCAATGATCCGATCATAGCCGCTGCTACCATTCACAGTCTGCGAATAATCATTTCCCAGACGGTATGGGCCGCTCGGTTGTATCACGTTGAAGGCGACGGGCCCTAAGGAGCTCGATCGTCCGTGTCCATCGGAGACTCGGAAGTGCGCGAAATGCTGACGCCGATACTCGAAATCTGTGGAACCATGGAACTGAATTACGCCGGACGAACTGTTGACCGAGAAAGAGTCTGAATCATCTCCGGTTCCCATGCTGTAGGTAAAGGACTTGAGCGCATCAGCGTCGGTCGCGCTTAACGTTCCCGCCGGTTCGTTCCCTGAAACAGCCAAGTTGTTTCGCAGCGTCAGGGTTGAGGCAGTCAGTACAGGATTGAATTCGTTGACATCATTGATGTTGACCGTGAATGAGACTGGCCCACTGCTGAGCTGCCCGTCATCACTGACAACCGTACCGGTCAAGGACGCAACACTCTCTCGATTAAAGGACCGACCGGGAGCGAACTTGACTGTATGGCCTTGGATCACAAAGGCATTTTGATCATTGCGTGTAAAGCGCAGACTCGGCGCCGTTACGCCAGGGTTGTTCGGGTGAACATCAACATCGGAGACGCTGAAATTCGCGACGGTGTCACCACCAACGTTAACGTTCTCATTGACGGACGTCAGCACCTGCGACCTGCCGGGGGTTCCAGGTCGCTCATTGATGTTGTTCACGTTGACCCGAACAACATCGCTGGTGGACAGCCCCAACGGGTCGGTCACCCGTATCCCGACATCGTAATAGGCCGTACTCTCACGATTGAACGACGACAACGAGGTGTTGTTGTGAACCTTGAGGATATCACCCTGCAAATCGAAGAGCTGGCCTGGATTGCTGGTGATTTGGTACGAGTAACCGCTCGAACTGTCGCCGTCGGCATCAACAGGACTGAGACGGAACAAATGCATCCCGCTCGTTGGGTTGGTTGACGTTGCACCCGACACATACTCATTGAGGGTATTCAGAAGAGTCGTCGAGACGGCCGTCGGCGCTGCATTGATGACATAGGATCGGCTAAGCGTATCCACGTCCTCCGTCGCCAGAGAGTTCTCTTTCGAATGAACCTCATAGGTGAGGTTGAGATCTTGATGCCAAGTTGCTGGACCCTGGATCACCAGGCCCGTAAGCTGAGAACCGCTGAGTTCCCAGTCACCATTGCCATTGCGACCGCCTTTGTTGAGGCTCAGCTGTGACGCAAGGCCCTTGATGATCACCTTGGTGATCGCTTCCGAACCATCCGTGTCAAGAAGACCTACATTCAAGTTAAGCCCGATCGGGCCATCGCTAAAGGTCGGGGCGCCCGCCGGACTAGGATCAGCCAAGAGAGGATTCAGGAACGCCCCATCGTTCACTGCAGCAACGTCAACGCGGATAGGATCGCTCGAACCAATGTTCCCACTCGCATCAATCGCTTGGAGCACCAAGTCGACGCTGCCATGGGCAAAAGGAACCGTATCAATCGTCACTTGCCGCTGGCCGCTTGCATCAGCCGCCCCGAAGACAATGTCCCCTTCATCCAGCATCAAGACGGCGCCAGCGGGCGCTGACGTCCCCGGCAGGTAAGCGCTTGCCGCAAACCGCAAGCCCTCGACGGGGGTGAAATCATCGGTCGCAGTGATGGAGAAGGTAAGCACACCGCCTTCATTGACCGACAAGCTCGCCGGTGCCGAAACAACGGGTTCATAGTTCGCGTTCCACGCCGTCGCCCATTGATCGGCGAAATCGCCTGAACTCGTCAGGGTATCGAAGTTGGTTTGATTTGTTGGCTGAGCAACTGTCGCCATCAAGGAGACCAAAGAAGCCACATCGACGTCGGCGGCCACCTGCTCGCCTGCAAGAATGAAGTCGAAGCGATGATTACTCTGTGCCGACATGCTCATGTCGAACCACCGATCGATCCGCACACTCACGCCGGTACCGACGACCTCGATCAGAAGATCTTGGGTACCGCTGACCTGGCTGAACCAGAGTTGGCCGCGATCAATACCGTCAAAGCCGATAACATCGATGGCGGTGTTAACATCATAGTTGAAGATATGATCCGCGTCGGACTGGAGATTGATCAAATAAGTATCGTCGCCCGCACCGCCCGTCAGGACATCGTTGCCAGACCCACCATCAAGGACATCACCTTCAGAACCCGCATCAATGGTGTCGTTACCAGCACCGCCGCGAAGCGTGTCGGAACCCGCCAGCCCGAAGATGGTATCATCACCTGCACCGCCATCGATAACATCGTGGCCGGATGATCCCTCGAGCCAGTCACCGAACGCCGAACCGATAAGAACCTCCGGTCGGTCGTTCAACACGTCGCCTTCAGCATCACTACCAATACCAGTCAGCGTGGTCAGGCTGACCGTGACAGCGCCCGGAGAGTTGCCATAGCTAAGCGTGTCGTTCCCATCGCCAAAGGTGAACTGATCGCCGTGATCACCGCCCTCAAGGAAATCGTCGCCAGACCCGCCAGTGAGCACATCCTCCCCGCGCCCTCCATAGATGGTGTCATCGCCGGCGCCGCCATCAATGGTGTCGCGATGCCTTCCGCCATCGATATAATCGTCGCCGTCACCACCGCTGACGGTATCGTCACCGTCACCCGCGTAGACACTGTCTTGACCCGCCCCACCCTCAAGCTGATCATTGCCGCCGCCGGATCGCAGGACGTCGTCACCTGCAAATCCATAGAGCGCGACAGCGCCGTCCATCGGATGGTAAACCACATTGCCCGTAAGCGGATCCGTCGTCGTTACCGTGACGAGGCTATCTGCACCCGCCGTACCTTCAACAATGTCCAACTGGTCGTTGACCGTGAACGTGATGTCCTCGGAATAACTCAGGCCATTCCCGTTCTGGTCGGTGACAGTGACGGTCACGATCGCGGAAGGTTCGGTCTCAAAGTCGAGGCTCTCGCCCGCGCCCAGCCATAGCTGGTTGCCGCCCTCGATGCTGAAGCGCGGATCGGAAACAGTATAGACCAAGGAAGAGTTGTCAGTCCCATCGCCCGCGTCAATGTCAACCGCACTCAGTGTGGCTAGGAGAATGGAGGGCCTGGCAACACCGCTGGCGACAAAGTCCCGCTCATCGATCGACGACACAACACCAGCAAATGCAATATCGGTAGGCGCATCATTGGTGGGAAGAACATCGACAGTGACGGTCTGCTCGACCACATGGCCTTGTTCGTCGCTCACCGCGACGACGAATCCGTCTTGCCCCCATACGTCGGAGTTCGGCGTGTATGTCCACGTACCATCTGGCAGGAGGTCCAAAGCGCCCAGTGCCGGGGAAAAAAGCAC
>JBCDLG010000030.1:0-31841 GCA_038745625.1 Pseudomonadota bacterium
AAAATCGAGCCCTTGGAGATCATCTCCTGACGCAGGGTGATGGCGTTGGTCAGCTGGCCGTTATGCGCGATTGCCACCCCGCCGCGATCAAGATCTGCATAAAGTGGCTGCACGTTGCGCTTGTGTCCGCCCCCACTTGTCGAGTATCGCGTGTGTCCGATCGCGGCAGTGCCGGGAAGGTCCTTCAGGACTTGCTCGCCGTGGAAGTGATCGGCCACGAGGCCCAGCTGCCGGTCAGAGTGGAACTGTCCCTCGCTATAGGTGGTGATCCCGGCCGCCTCCTGGCCCCGATGTTGAAGGGCATGAAGACCGAGGGCGACCAACGGCGCGGCGGGCACGTCCGTGCCGATGACGCCGAACACGCCGCACTCCTCATGGAGGGCGCGCGGAACCGAGGGCATGGCTGTCTGGCGTTGCGATTCGCGACGGAGGAAAGAAGATGGCGACATCGATCAGGTTCCGTGGGCGGTTTCACATAACTGTTGCACGCCACATGAGCCTTAGATGGCGCCGTGGCAAACGATAAGGTCGTTAGGGTGTCGGCGCGCCCAGACTGATCGCAGTGATGTGTAGGGCAGGTGCCAAAAGGCTCCCTTCTATCATCGCAGGCTTCGCGGCATCGACGTGATAGATCTCGATCGTGAAGAGGACAAAGGCGGCCAGAATCCATCCGCGGAGGGCGCCAAAAAGGGATCCGGTGGCTTCGTTGACGCTGTCCGGTAGTTTGCTCGTGATGCGCCGCGCAGCCAACGTGCCGACGAGCGAGACGACGGAAAAACCGCCAGCAAAGACCAGGAGCAGAAGACCGGCCTGCATCGCGATGCCGCCGCCTGCTCCAGCGAGACGCGGCCCCAAAAGCGCAAAAGCAGCAAACCCCCCGCCAATGGCGAGAAGGGTGATCACTTCCTTCACCCCGCCCCGCAGCCAGCCAATGGCGCCGGACATGACGATCAGAAGAACGACGAGGAGGTCGAAAAGGCTCACCGCTTTGCTCTTGCGAAGATCGCCCTCAGTTTCAACCGCGTGCGAGCCAATCCGCCGCCTCCTTGATGGAGCTTAAGGGAACGGGCTGGATCGCGTCGCTTTCTGTGTCCGCTGGACCCGCCGCGCGGACGAATCCGAGCTTGGCGGCCTCCCCGATTCGCAGGCCCGCTTGCGACGCGCGGCGCAGATTGCCCGAGAGGCCGATCTCTCCAAAGGCGGCCGTACGTGCGGGCAGGGCCTTGCCTTCTTTGGCCGAGATCAGCGCCAAGGCGGCAGGAAGATCCGCCGCAGGATCGGTGATGCGCAGACCGCCCGCGACGTTGAGAAAGACATCATCGCGGCTGAAATCGACCCCTGCGCGCGCTGCCAGCACGGCGAGCAGCTGGGACAGCCGGGCTGAATCCCAACCAACAACGGCGCGGCGGGGAACAGCGAGGCTTGAGGGCAACACCAGCGCCTGAATCTCACAAAGGAGAGGCCGGGTGCCCTCGGTGCCAGCAAAGACCGCCGTGCCCGGCGTGTCGTCATCGGCCTCGCCGAGAAAGAGGGCGGAGGGGTTGGTGACTTCAGAAAGACCCGTCGAGGCCATCTCAAAGACGCCGATCTCGCCTGCGGGCCCATAGCGGTTCTTCACGGCACGGATGAGCCGGAAGCTGCGCCCCGGTTCGGTCTCGAAATAGAGAACGACGTCGACAAGGTGCTCGACGACGCGCGGGCCGGCGATCTGACCCTCCTTGGTGACATGCCCCACCAGGATCACCGTGCAATTGGCGTTCTTGGCAAAGCGGGTGAGCTCAGACGCGCAGGCACGCACCTGCGCCACTGTTCCGGGGGCGGAGGGGAGATCGTCGGACCACAGCGTTTGGATGGAATCGACGATGAGAACCTCGGGCTTCTCCGCCTTCACCGTTTGCATGATGTCTTTGAGTGCTGTGCCGATGGCGAGGCTCATCGGCGCCTTATCAACGCCCAGCCGGTCCGCCCGCAGACGGATCTGCGCGAGCGCCTCCTCGCCTGAAATATAGAGCGTTTTCTTGCCCGTACCGGCGATCGCCGCGCCGGTTTGAAGGAGGAGGGTGGACTTACCGATGCCTGGCTCGCCCCCCACAAGAAGCGCCGATCCAGGAACCAGGCCCCCTCCCAACGCGCGATCGAATTCGGCTGTGCCCGTATGAAACCGCGGTGGCGGCGTGTGTTCTCCGGCGAGCGCTTCGAGCGCCAGGCCCCGCGCTTTGGTCTTCTTACCGCCGCTTGGCGCGGCCATCGCGTCGGCCTCAGGCTCCAGCGTGTTCCACGCGCCGCAGTCATCGCAGCGCCCTTGCCAGCGCGCATAGACGCTACCGCAGGACTGACAGACAAACGAAGCTTGAGACCGGGCCATGGCTTCAGCTTAAAGCGTTCTTGGCTCAGGGGAAGGGCGCGAGGCACCGGCCAAGCAGCCCGCTTGCTACTATAAGAGACGTAGACAGATTTTTATCATTTCGCCAGAATTCTGAACAAGCCCTTATGGTAAATTTCCGTTTCCACTGTTTAAGTTAGGGTTTCAAATCCATAAATAAGCAGTAAACAGAGCATTCACTCGATCTTCATTTCGGCCCGACAGTGTTTCCCAAGGTTAACGCAAGAGACGGTCCAGCGAGGAGGCTCGGCAATGTCGATTGAGACCCGGATTGAAGATATCGTCACCGCGGAGCGGATTCCGACGGCTGATGAAATGTACCGTATGGGGATTGAAGCCTCGACCGGTTGTGAAGGCGGTGAGGTCGATCTCGTCGCAGCGCACAAATGGTTCAACTTGGCGGCGGTCCAAGGCAACGCAGAAGCTGCCTACTACCGCAAGCAGCTGACCGAAGAGATGGATGCCCGTCAGGTGGCTGAAGCGCAGCGTGAAGCCCGCGAGTGGCTCCGCAAGATCCGTCCAGTCACCAACGCCGCTTAACGTCGGCGCTCGAACCGCTGGAAACCGGCTTCGGAGACGAAGCCGTCCAGGAATTGATCCGTGGGTCCCACGGGGAAGCGTTCGAGCATTTGTCCCTGATAGCCATAGCCGATGGCTGTCACATTGCCGCTGTCGCGTAGGCGCTCAAGCGTGCGATCGTAAAATCCCCCTCCCATCCCAAGACGGGCGCCGTCGGGCCGGACGGCCAAGAGCGGCGTGACGACGATATCGGGCACCATCTCGGCTGCGTCCTCTCCAGGCTCCAAGATCCCGTAAGCACCGGCGCGAAGCTCCTTGTCGATCTCGAACAGGCGAAAGATCAGCGGCGCTTTTTTCTGCGTGACCACGGGAAGCAACACAGCAACGCCGCGGCGCGCGAGCTCGCCCGCAAGAGGCGCGGTGTCGAGTTCATCGCCGACCGCGTGATAGATCGCGACCTTGGTTCCCTCGGCAGGCTCGATCGCTGTCATGAAGTGGGTCGCGGCGAAGCGCGCAGCATTCGGCTGCCGCGCCGCGGCGTCCCGGCGGGCCGCTTTCGATCGCTCGCGAAAGGTCGATTTCCAATTCACCAAGCTGATCGCCGGCAGCATCAGGACCCATCCCATTGGCTTTAAGCGCCGCACCGGCCGTCGGACATGTGTTTCGCCCTGGACCCGAAGGTACAGGTGGGCGCCGCGTGAAAGGGACCACGATCCCAGCCAGGGGCAGCTCCCGGCAATGTCTGTAAGGCCCCGGGGAAAGATGTCCTAACGGGCCGGGCAGCAGGTGCCGAAGCTATGGATCGCCTGGCCCAAGCGCAAGGGTTTGCGCCTAGTCCTCAAGGGCTTTCTCGAGCCTTTCGCTGGCGCGATCGAGCTGCGCTGCGGCCCATTCTGCGGCCTTGCCCTCCGGCGTCGCAGCCGCCCAGGCGGCTTTGGCGTCGTCGTACTCCTCAAGGAGCGCCAGCGCCGCAATCAACACAGCTTGCTGGTAATCCAGATCGTCATGCTCGGTTTTCGCCGCCGTGACGCGCTGGTCGAAGTCCTTCGCCAGCTCTTCAAAGCGCGCTTCTTGGCCGTCGTTGCAGGGGAGAAGGTGGTTGTCATCGCCGATGCGGACGCTGACTTTAGCCACGTCGCTCGTCCCTTCCCTGGGCAATCAATTGCTCCAGCTGTTCCATGGCCGTTTCGGCCCGCATCTCTATCGATCCAATGAGCTCAAGTCCTTTCTGAACATCCGTTCCGAGCGTCTTGGCGCTCTTCAGCCGGGTTTCGACCCGGCGGACCGCGGCGGAGAACCGCCGCTCTGCTTCGTCCAATCGTTGCATAATCCCCTCTGCTTCAATTGAGGCGCGGGCGGTGAAAGCCCGTCCACGCCTTGACCAGCACAGTCTCCGCAGGCATCGACAGCGCGAAACCCGAGGAGACCTGCATGGCTTTCGATTCCATCCACCGTGACATGTCGGCAGCGATTGCTGCCCTTTCGATGGACGCGGTGGAGAGAGCGCAGTCCGGTCATCCAGGCATGCCTCTCGGCATGGCGGATGTGGCGACGGTACTCTTTACCCGACATCTGAAGTTCGATGCCGCTGTGCCCCGATGGGCCGATCGAGATCGGTTCATTTTGTCGGCGGGACACGGCTCGATGCTCCAATACGCACTCCTCCACTTGGCCGGTTATGAGGACATGTCCGCCGAAGAACTCAAGCAATTTCGACAGCTTGGGGCGAAAACAGCGGGGCACCCGGAATACGGGCATGCGGACGGTATTGAAACCACGACGGGACCCCTCGGTCAAGGCCTTGGAAATGCTGTTGGATTTGCGTTGGCCGAAGAAAATCTCCGCGCGCGCTTCGGAAAAGAGGTTGTGGATCACACCACATACGTGATCGCTGGTGACGGGTGTTTGATGGAAGGAATCACTCAGGAAGCGATCACTTTGGCCGGTCATCTTAAACTCAGTAAGCTGATTGTCCTTTGGGATGACAACGGAATTTCCATCGACGGAGCAGTGAGCCTCGCCGACAGCACGAATCAACTCGAGCGATTCGCTGCGAGCGGGTGGAAGACCCTTTCCGTCGATGGTCATGACATGGACGCCGTCGATCAGGCGTTGGTTGAGGCCAAGACGTCCGACCGGCCGGTCCTGATTGCTTGCAAAACCACAATCGGACGCGGTGCTGGCGCCAAAGCTGGCAGTGCTTCATCCCACGGCGCGCCGCTTGGCGATGAGGCGCTTGCCGCTGCCAAGGCGTCGCTTGGGTGGACAGCTGAACCATTCACAGTTCCTGATCACGTTTTATCCGCCTGGCGAGAAGCTGGTCGCCGCGGCGCTGCCGAACGTGAGGCGTGGGAGCGGCGCTGCGAATCATCCGAGCACGGCGCATTCTTTAAGGCGATGGAAGCGGGCAAGGAGACATCGTCGTCCGCCCTCCGCGATGTCGACTTCGCCTTAAAGGGGTTTGCTGAAAAAGCGGTGGCTGAACCCAAGAAGGTCGCCACACGGAAGGCGTCGCAGGACTGCCTTGAGGTGATCAACGCGGCGACCTCGCTGACCTTGGGCGGCTCAGCAGACCTTACCGGTTCCAACAACACCAAGACATCAGCCCTGCCGATCTTAAGCGCGGATGATTATGCTGGCCGTTACATCCATTACGGCATTCGCGAGCATGCGATGGGCGCGGTGATGAACGGCCTCGCGCTTCATGGCGGGATCATCCCTTACGGCGGCACGTTCCTTGTGTTCTCCGATTATATGCGGCCCTCGATGCGTCTCGCGGCGCTGATGAACATCAAGGTGATCTATGTCCTGACCCACGACTCGATCGGGCTGGGCGAAGACGGGCCGACCCACCAACCGGTCGAGCACCTGGCGAGCCTACGGGCCATTCCGGGCCTGACGGTCTTCCGGCCAGGTGATCAGGTCGAGACGGCCGAGGCGTGGTCGATCGCTCTCTCCAATCCGGGGCCCACGGTCCTGGCGCTGACCCGGCAAGGCCTCAGCCCTTTCCGCGAGGACTTCACCGAGAACAAAAGTGACCTCGGCGGCTATCTTGTGCGCCGGTCCGATGCCTATCAGGCGACGTTGATCGCTTCGGGCTCTGAGGTCGAGATCGCGCTGGCCGCTGCTGATGAGCTTTCAGCGGAAGGGGTGAAGGTGAATGTCGCCTCCATGCCGTCGCTTGATCGCTTCTTGCTGCAGGACGCTGACCACATGATGGATGTCCTGGGCGACAAGCCGCGCCTTGGGATTGAGGCGGGCATCTCGATGGGCTGGTCCGATGTTTTGGGCATTGGCGGCGTGCCGAACGCGTTCCTTGGGATGCACGGGTTTGGCGCGTCTGGTCCTGCAAAAGACCTCTACGAACATTTTGGCATCACGGCCAAACACGCCGCGGCAAAAGTCCGCACACTTATCGAAGGGAATAGCTAAACGATGACAGTACGTGTCGCAATCAACGGTTTTGGTCGCATTGGCCGCCTCACGCTGCGCTCGATCCTGGAGCATGGCCGCAGCGATATTGAGGTCGTCGCCATCAACGATCTCGGCCCGGTGGCAACGAACGCGCATCTTCTGAAATATGACACGCTGCACGGCCGTTTGGGCATGGATATCACCAGCACGGATGACAGCCTGACGGTGAACGGCAAGACGATCAGCGTCACCGCGGAGCGTGACCCTGCGCAGCTGCCTTGGGGTGCGAACAACGTAGACGTTGTTTTTGAATGCACGGGCATTTTTACGGCCCCCGAGAAGGCGCAAGCGCACCTTGATGCTGGCGCTAAGCGGGTGCTCGTCTCCGCCCCGTCAACGGCGGATGTGCGCACCGTCGTTTATGGCGTGAACCATGATACGCTGACTGCTGACGACCTCATTGTCTCCAATGGTTCGTGCACGACCAACTGCCTGGCACCTGTTGCCAAGGTTCTGATGGAGACCTGCGGGATTGAGCGCGGCTACATGACCACGGTGCACAGCTACACCGGTGATCAGCCGACGCTTGATACGATGCATAAGGATCTCTACCGCGCTCGTGCTGCGGCCCAGAACATGATCCCGACATCGACGGGCGCCGCAAAAGCGCTGGGCCTTGTGATCCCAGAGCTTAAAGGCAAGCTCGATGGTTCAGCCGTCCGCGTGCCAACGCCGAACGTCTCGATGGTCGATCTCGTCTTTGTTCCTGGCAAAACCGTCAGCGTGGAAGAGGTCAATGCGGCGATGAAAGCGGCCTCCGAAGGCGCACTCAAGGGCGTTCTGGGCTACACCGATGAAAAGCTCGTCTCCGGCGACTTCATGCATGACCCCCATTCTTCAACCTTCGCGGCCGGACAGACCCAGATCGTCGATGGTGGCCTTGTCCGTATCCTGAGCTGGTATGACAATGAGTGGGGCTTCTCGACCCGCATGTCCGACACCGCCCTTGAAATGGCGAAGTTCCTCTAAGGGCGATCAGGACCATGACGAGCTATAAGACCATCGCCGATCTTGGTGACCTTGAGGGCAAGCGCGCCTTGGTCCGCGTCGATTTCAACGTGCCGATGCAGGACGGGAAGGTGTCCGACGCCACCCGCCTCTCGCGGGCCACACCGACGGTCAATGCCCTGACGGAAAGGGGGGCGAAGGTCATCCTTCTCTCCCATTTCGGCCGTCCCAAAGGCGAGCCCAACCCGGCCATGTCTCTGGCGCCCGTCGCCGAGGCCTTTGCAAAAGAGCTCGGTCAGCCGGTGGGGTTTTGCCCCAAAGTGATCGGCGCCGAAGCGGCAGCGGCGATTGATGCCATGGCCGCGGGCGATGTTCTTCTTCTGGAGAACACCCGTTTCCATGCGGAGGAAGAGGCGAATGAGCCTGGTTTCTCGGCTGATCTTGCGGCCCTCGGCGATGTCTATGTCAACGATGCCTTCTCCGCTGCGCATCGGGCGCATGCCTCGACCGAAGGTATCGCGCGGCTTCTTCCCGCTGCGGCCGGCGCGGCGCTCGGACGTGAGCTTGCTTACCTCGCCGCTGCTTTGGCAGCGCCTGAGCGGCCGATGATGGCCGTCGTTGGCGGCGCGAAGGTTTCAAGCAAGATCGATGTGCTGACGAACCTGGTCACCAAAGCGGACAAGCTGGTGGTGGGCGGCGGCATGGCTAACACCTTCCTGCTCGCGATGGATATGGAGATCGGCAAGTCACTGGCGGAGCCCGACCTTGTCGATACAGCGCGGCAGATCATGGCCAACGCTGCTGAAGCAGGCTGCGAGATCCTTCTGCCTAAGGATGTTGTCGTTGCCGAAGAGTTCAAAGCGGGCGCAGCGAGCAAAGTGCGCGGCGCGGATCAAATCGCGGCCCAAGAGATGGTCCTCGATCTCGGACCAGGCAGCGTCGACAGCTACGCAGCCGCGCTTGAGGGCTGCAAAACCCTCGTTTGGAACGGCCCGCTGGGCGCGTTCGAGACCGAGCCGTTCCATACCGGCACGGTCGAACTGGCAAAATTCGCCGGCAAGCTGAGCCGCGAGGAGAAGCTCGTCTCGGTTGCTGGCGGCGGCGATACGGTCGCGGCTCTCGCCAAGGCCGGCGCGGCTCAAGATTTCACCTATGTGTCGACGGCAGGCGGCGCATTTCTTGAATGGATGGAAGGCAAAGAGCTACCCGGTGTGGCGGCTCTTACGGCTTCTTCCTAAGCACTGAACAGGAAACGGATAATGGACGCGAACCTCCTCGAGGAACTCAACAAGATCGCTGAGGCGATGGTGGCGCCAGGCAAAGGCATTCTGGCTGCGGACGAATCGACCGGCACGATCGGTAAGCGCTTTGACTCGATCGGTATCGACAATGTCGAGGAGCATCGCCGCGACTATCGCGAGATGCTGTTTCGCACCGAAGAGGCGATGAAAGAGCGCATCTCCGGCGTGATCCTCTTTGACGAGACGATCCGGCAAAAGGCGGCCGACGGCACGCCGCTGGTCAAGCTCATCCAAGATGCAGGCTCGATCCCCGGCATCAAAGTCGACAAGGGCGCGAAGGACTTGGCCCATTTCGACGGTGAGAAAGTGACCGAGGGGCTCGATGGCCTCCGCGAGCGGTTGGCCGAGTATCACGCGCTCGGCGCTCGGTTCGCCAAGTGGCGCGCGGTGATCGATATCGGTCGCGGCGGTGACCTCGCCATGCCAAGCGCGGGCTGCCTTAAGGCCAACATGCACGCCCTCGCGCGCTATGCTGCTCTGTGCCAAGAGCAACGCATCGTGCCCATCGTCGAGCCTGAGGTTCTGATGGACGGCGACCACGACATTGATCGCTGCTATGATGTGACGCTCGCTGGTCTCCGTCTTCTGTATGAAGAGCTTTATGAGGCTGGTGTCGCGCTTGAGGGGACGATCCTTAAACCGAACATGGTGATCGCTGGCAAAAAGTCCGACAAACAGGCGAGTGCGGAGGAAGTTGCGGAGGCCACGGTCAGCTGCTTCCAAAACGCAGTGCCGACGGCTGTGCCCGGCATCGTCTTCCTCTCCGGAGGCCAGTCCGAGGTCGAGGCGTCCGAACACCTCCATATCATGAACGCCATGCCCGCTGCGGCGCGTCCATGGGCGCTTAGCTATTCCTATGGCCGTGCGCTGCAAGCTTCCGCGCTGAAAGCATGGGGCGGCAAGCCCGAAAACGTGGCTGCCGGTCAGGCCGCGTTCTCCCACCGGGCCCGGATGAATGGTCTGGCGCAGGAAGGCAGCTGGTCCAAGGACCTCGAAAACGCGGCCTAAACGATCACACCATGGGTGACGCGAAAGCCAACCAGAGCGCCCCGCGGGGCGCTCTTTTCTTTGTGCAATGCACAAGGCCTATCGGGCCGTTCATGTGTATCGCTGTATAGATGTCCTTCATAACGGTGATGCTAGGAGATAGACTGGACGAAACAGAGAGACAGTCGCACTTTAAGGCCCGGAGGATTGACCTATGCCCGCCGTACAAGCGTCTATGCTGCCCCCTGCGCTTTCCATTCGCCCTGACAAAGCGCTGCTCGCCTTCTTCCGGTTGATGCGCAACAAGGAGGAGACCGAACACGTCATCGAGTTTTCGGTGAACCTCAACGGCGACTGCCTGCACAAGACATTTGAGCGCTGGTATCAGAGCCCGAATGGGCAACTCTTGGCCCATGACGATCCCAAAGCGGTGCTCCGCGCGCTTGATGATCGTGACCGCCTGCGCAATCTGCCCGTTGGCACTGTGGGTCGGACTTACGCTGACTTCATGGACCGTGAGGGCCTCAGCACCGACGGCGTCGCTGAATCCTACCGCGACAAAGGAATTGTCCGAGAGGAGTTCAGCGACGAGTACCCTGAATACGCTGCTTTCATCTGGTTCCAGAACCTCACCCACGACATGTACCATGTGCTGACGGGCTATAACCGTGACAGCCTGGGTGAGCTGGCGCTGCTCAACTACACCTGCCGGATCAATGGCAGCCGCGGGATCAAATATCTCGCCTATATGGGCAGCCTGCGGGTGAAGGCTGAGGCTCCTGAGCTTCCGGTCTTCAAGATCATGGCCAATGGCAAGAAGATGGGTCAGAGGTCCGGCGATCTTGTCACCGTCGACTTCGTCTCCATGCTCGATCGCCCCCTCCGTGAGGTGCGAGAGGAGTTGAACATTGTGCCTGACCCCGTCTATGCCGCGCTGCCTCAGGAGCGACTCCTCGCTCTGATCGCACCGCAGACTGCATGACGGAACCAACACTCTACCTGATCACCCCTCCCAAGATTGAAGACCTCGGCAGCTTTGCCGAGGTCTTGTCACGTGCGCTCGATGCCGGAGACGGCGCTGTCGCGTGTCTCCAGCTGCGGTTGAAAGACGTCAGCGACGATGAGGTGCTGCGCGCGGCCGAAGCGATCGCGCCCATTCTGGGCGCCGCGGGGGCTGGGTTCCTGATCAATGACCGTGCTGACCTTGCCGCCAAAGTTGGCGCTGACGGGGTGCATCTGGGGCAGTCTGATGGCTCGGTCGCCGAAGCCCGGACGCTGCTTGGCGCCGACAAAGATATCGGTGTCACCTGCCATGACAGCATCCATCTCGCGATGGAGGCTGGCGAGGCGGGCGCGGACTATGTCGCCTTCGGCGCCTTCTTCCCGACCGCCACCAAAGAGGTGATTCATCACGCCGAGGCGGATCTTCTCACCCAGTGGACGCAAATGGCGACGGTCCCCGTGGTGGCGATCGGCGGGATCACAGCGGACAAGGCGCGCGGGCTCTTGGATGCGGGCGCTGACTATCTCGCGGTTTCAGGTGCCGTCTGGAACCACCCCGATGGCGCCGCAGCAGGCGTCAAAGCGTTTCTCTCTGCGACCAGCGAGGCGGGCGCTTGAGCGACGCGCTTCGTCCTGATCCTGATGATATCAAGACCCACAGTGCATTCGCCCGCTGGTACTGGCCCGTGGACCATCTGCACGCCTTCTGTGATCGCTTGGGCCTTTCTCGGGTAGGCACGAAAGCGCAGCTCCGCGCACGGGTGGCCGAAGCCTTGGGCGGCCCGGCCGCACCGCCAGTCCGAAGGCCCAAACGATCGGGATTTGCGTGGTCGCGGGAGACCCTCACCAACGCAACGGTGATCACCGCCGATATCTCGTTTGGTCCGAACGTACGCAGGTTCTTCACCGAAGCCATCGGCAGCGCCTTCGTTTGCCACGGCGATTTCATGGCCTGGGTTCGCGCCAATCCTGGTGAAACGCTCGCCGCCGCGATTGAGGCCTGGCGAATGATGGAGGCCCGCAAAGACGATCCCGCGTTCCGCCGAGAGATCGCCGAGGGGAACAACTACCTCCAATACCTTCGCGACCTTCGTGACGCGCATCCCTCGTTGGGTTTGGACGACGCCAAGGCCTGCTGGGACCACAAGAAGCTGCGTCCCGCGCAAGACGGTCGGGTGGTCTATGAGCCGAGCGATCTTCAGTTCATCAAGAACGCCTGACCATCTCTTGCTTCAGACCTCGACTTGTCTGATGACGGGGTGAGAACAAAGGAGGGCCATTTGGGCCAGGTCGTGCGCATTCTCGGGATTGATCCAGGCCTCCGGCACACCGGCTGGGGCCTTATTCAGTCAGAGGGTTCGCGGCTGCGTTATGTCGCCTGCGGACGGATCGTGACCGCAGCGGACGGGCCGATGGCGCAGCGGCTTTCGGCGCTGTCCGACGCGCTCGACGCGCTGCTGGGTGAGCATCAACCGGATGAGGCGGCGGTGGAGGAGACTTTCGTGAACGCCAATCCGCGGTCAGCGCTGAAGCTTGGCCAGGCGCGGGGTGTTTGTCTCCTGGCGCCAGCACGGCATGGCCTTCCGGTGGCGGAATATGCTGCGAACCAGATCAAGAAATCTGTGGTCGGAGCAGGACATGCCGACAAGACCCAAATGGCGGCGATGGTCGCACGGCTGTTGCCCGGCAGCCGCGCGGAGAATGCCGATGCGGCCGATGCTCTCGCCATCGCCATCACCCACGCAGCCCACCGCAAGTCGGGCAGATTAGCGATCGCTTCGTGATTGGCCATCTTTCAGGACGGGTGCTGAGCGTCGGCGCCGAGACCGCGATTATTGAGGCGGGCGGCGTTGGCTATGAGGTCGGTGCCGCGCCGCGGGTGCTGGCCAAGTTTCGCACCGGCGAGGGAGCGTCGGTTGCGGTTGAGACCTTGGTGGCGGAGACCTATATCCGCCTCGTGGCCTTCGAAACCGAGGATGAGCGGCGCTGTTTTCGCCTCCTCCAGACGGTGCAAGGCGTCGGCGCGAAGGCGGCCCTTGCGATCCTCCAGGTGCTGCATCCCGGCGCGCTGCTCGATGCGATCGCGCTGGGTGACAAGGCGGCTGTGGCGCGGGCGCAAGGCGTGGGGCCAAAACTTGCCACACGGATCGTCACCGAGCTCAAGGACAAGACGGCGGGCGTCTTCGCGGGGCGCGCGCCGTTGACGGTGGAGCCAGCCGCTGCATCACCCGTGCAAGGCGGTGCAGCGGTTGAGGCGGTCTCCGCGCTCGTCAATCTCGGCTATGACGAGGCCGCGGCCCGTGAGGCGGTGGCCGCGGGGAAGGCGGGTGACGATCAGTCTGTTGAGGATCTCATCACCGCAGCCTTAAGAGCATTGGCGCCGCGATGAGTGAGGATCGTATCACCACGGGTGATCATCAGCTCCATGATGATGATGCCGCGCTGCGGCCCAAGCGGCTTGATGAATTCATCGGTCAGCGGAACGTCAAAGACAATCTCTACGTCTTTATCGAGGCGGCCCGCGGACGCGGTGAGGCGATGGACCATGTCCTTCTTTTCGGCCCGCCGGGGCTGGGGAAGACGACATTGGCACAGATCGTCGCCGCAGAGCTTGGCGTCGGGTTCCGCGCGACCTCTGGTCCTGTCATCGCCAAAGCAGGGGATCTCGCAGCGCTCCTCACGGGGCTTGAGGCGCGGGATGTGCTCTTTATTGATGAGATCCACCGGCTGACGCCAGCGGTCGAAGAAATTCTGTACCCGGCGATGGAAGACTACCATCTTGATC
The DNA here is from genome assembly GCA_038745625.1 of Pseudomonadota bacterium. Classification (GTDB taxonomy): domain Bacteria; phylum Pseudomonadota; class Alphaproteobacteria; order Caulobacterales; family Parvularculaceae; genus Parvularcula. The sequence continues at coordinate 13,400 of JBCDLG010000030.1, forward strand.
TCATCATCGGCGAGGGGCCCTCGGCGCGGTCTGTGAAGATCGAGCTGCCGCGCTTCACGCTTGTTGGCGCGACGACCCGCTCGGGTCTGCTCACCAAGCCGCTGCTCGACCGATTCGGCATTCCGATGCGGCTCGACTTTTATGAACCTGATGAGCTCGCCCAGATCGTGCGCCGCGGTGCGAGGAAGCTCAGCACAGAGATCACTGAAGATGGCGCGATGGAGATCGCGCGCCGCAGCCGCGGGACGCCGCGGGTCACGGGCCGTCTTCTTCGCCGCGTCCGCGATGTCGCCATGGTGGAGGGTGAGGGCGTGATCACGCGGGAGGTGGCGGACCGGGCGCTTGCGCGGCTCGACGTCGATAGCCGCGGCCTCGACATGCTCGACCGTCGCTACCTCTCTGTGATCGCGGAGAATTTCGGCGGTGGCCCGGTGGGAGTCGAGACCTTAGCGGCGAGCCTTTCGGAGGGCCGGGACGCGATCGAGGACGTGATCGAGCCCTACCTTCTGCAGCAGGGCCTCATCCAACGCACGCCGCGTGGCCGTGTGCTGACGAAGAATGCGTGGCAGCATCTCGGCCTTGCTGCGCCGACACGAGATCCGGAGCTTTTCTAATGGTTCATCGCATCGATTTCCGCATCTATTTCGAAGACACCGATATCACCGGCATCGTCTATCATGCGAACTATGTGAAGTATTTCGAGCGTGGACGGACGGAATCGCTCCGCGTTGCCTTCAAAGATCTCTCCGCGATCATGGAGGATGACGATCCCGCCACCTTCGCCGTGGCGTCGATGGAGATCCAGTTCAAGCGCCCGGCCAAGCTTGACGACCTGATCACCGTCGAGACCGAGCTTGTTGAGGCCAAGGGCGCCAAAATGATCTTTGATCAACGGGTGATTCGGGGTGAGGAGCTTCTCGCCTCAGCCCACGTCGTCGCCGCGGTAATCACCATGGACGGCCGCCCGCGGCGCATGCCTGAAGAGATGCGTCAGCGGATGGATGCGTATCTCGGCCGTGCCTAGCGAGCAGCTTTCCGCCGCGCCGCGCTGCCGATGATGCCAGCACCTGTGAGAAAGAGCAGCGGAGCCGCTGGGAGCGGGATCTCGCCGCTGTCGACTTCGTTGTAGGCGAACTTACCGAAGGCCCTGAAATCATTGCCGCCGAACACGAGGCTGGTGATGGGCCCGACGCCCGTGAAGTCGAATCCTCTGACCCGTGCGTTCACGAATGATGCATTGTCCCAAGATCTCGACGCGACTTCACTGCCTTCGAAAAAGGCTTGCACGGTAAAGTTCGAAAGAGTGCTGGTCTGCTCAGCCTGGAATGTGATGTCCTGGACCGCGAGGTCGAAATTCATCGCGCCCGACGCGCCGCATGGTGCGAACTGCCGTTCAAAACAGAAGACGCGATCAAAAACAAAGTTGGAGTCCAAGAAACTGATCGTCCCCGGATTGCTAAAGAAGTTGTCGAGCGAGGCAACGCCCAAATCAACGCCGTCCGGCTGAGTTGAGTTTGCAGGAAAGCTCGACAAATCGAGCTCGACCGCTGACGCATGACCAATTGAAAATACTGCGAAAATTGACGCAGCGATGCCTAAACCAGCTTTATTCATACAAACCCCCAACGCAGTGTGCCGATACTGAATCTTTCGGCACACCCTCAATCCCTAGTCAGATCGTAGCACGTCGTCGCGTCGAGGCAAAGCGGGGGCTAAAGACTAAGGAGATCACGCAATTGTTGCTCCACATGCCGATCTTCCTTGAACGCGCCAAGATAAGTCCGTGTAACGCAAGCGACCGTATCCTTATGCACCCCGCGGGTCGTGAGGCACTGGTGTGCCGTTGACATAATCACGGCGACGCCGCGCGGCTTGAGGACATTGTTGATCGTTTGGGCGATCTGCTCGGTCAGGGTCTCTTGGCTCTGAAGGCGTTTGGCGAAGACATCGACAAGGCGGACGAGCTTCGAAATCCCCACGACGCGATCGCCTGGAAGATAGGCGATATGAGCCTTGCCGAGGATCGGCGCGATGTGGTGTTCGCAATGGCTCTCGATTTTGATGTCGCGCATCAGGACGATATCGTTGTAGCCGCCGACATCTTCAAAGGTCCGCCCAAGGATGGCCTCTGGATCTTGGTTGTAACCGTCGAACCACTCGTCATAGGCGCTGATCACCCGCTTGGGGGTGTCGATCAGGCCCTCACGGTCCGGATCATCACCGATATAGGAGAGGACGGTACGGATGGCGGCTTCGGCTTCACTGCGACTGGGTCGGTTCAGTTTCATGATGCCTCCTTGATGGCTTGCAGGGTGCGAGCGGTTTCGACGGCGACGGAAGCACTTTCCGCGCCCTTGTTGCCGAGTTTCGTCCCTGCACGTTCAACAGCTTGTTCAATCGTGTCCGTGGTCAGAACACCGAAGACCACGGGGACCCCGGTATCGAGGCCGACTTTGGCAATGCCCTTGGCGGCCTCGCCAGCGACGAAATCGAAATGGGCCGTCGCGCCCCTTATGACGCAGCCAAGGGCGACGATGGCGTCATACCGGCCTGTTTGCGCAGCGGTTTGCGCAGCCAGCGGCACCTCGAACGCGCCGGCGACGGTGACATGGGTGATGTCCTCATCGGCAACGCCGTGGCGGCGCAGTGTGCTGAATGCACCTTCCGTCAGTCGGCCAACGATAAAGTCGTTCCAACTCGTGTCGATCACACAAATGCGGAGGCCCTTGCCGTCCGCTGAAGCTTCAATTCGGTTCATTGTCTACTCCGCAACCTGCGCGCTGATCGCGGCCATATGCTGGCGCAGCGCTTCGGTGGTGGTGATGGGGATGCCGTGCGTCTCGGAGAAGGCTTCAAGCTCGGGCCGCCGGGCCATCGTGCCATCGTCGTTCATCACCTCACAGATGACCGCGCCGGGGCGAAGGCCAGCGAGCTTGGCGAGCTCAACCGATGCTTCGGTCTGACCGCCGCGGGATAGAACACCGCCCGGATGGGCTCGCAGCGGGAACATATGTCCAGGCGAGACAACGTCGTCTGGGTTGCTCTCAGGGTTGATCAGCACCTCAACCGTCCTGGCACGGTCCTGGGCGGAGATACCGGTGGTGACGCCTTCGCGCGCTTCCACCGAGACGGTGAAGCCGGTGCCGAAGCCGGATTTGTTCTGCTCCTGCGGCACCATCATTTTGAGCCCGAAATGCTCGATGATGGTGTGATCCAGCGCGCAGCAGATGAGGCCACGGCCATGCATGGCGCAGAAATTGATCGCCGCCGCATCGGCAAACTCTGCGGCGATGACAAGGTCGCCCTCGTTCTCCCGGCCCTCATCGTCAGCGATGATAACGAATTTTCCTTGGCGCAGCGCCTCGGCTGCTTTCTCGACACTGACGAAACCGCTCATGACAGGCGCTCCTTGATGATTTTTTCTGCAAACTTGGCCATGATATCGACCTCCAGATTGACCGGGTCGCCCGGCGCTTTTGTGGGCAGGGTGATGAGCGGCTGGGTGTGCCGCACGAGCATCACGGAAAACGACGTGTCCGTGACTTCTGTAACTGTCAGGCTGGTGCCGTCGATGGCGACATAGGCCTTCTCAACGATGTAGGAGAGAAGCTCTTTGGGCGCATCAATCGTCACCCAAAGCGCATCACCATCCTCGCGGACCGAGGCGAGGGTGCCGGTGCCATCGACATGGCCTTGGACATAATGCCCGCCCAGGCGCGTGGTCGGCAGGCAAGCACGCTCAAGGTTGACGCCGGAGCCTTGCTCCAGCGCGCCAAGGCTCGTTCGGCGCAGGGTTTCAGGCGCGAGGCCGAAGGTGGCGCGTTCACCGTCGAGCTTGGTGACCGTCAGGCACACACCCTGGACTGCGATGGAGTCGCCGAGCTTGGCATCCTCCGTCGTCACGGGCCCCGCGATGGTGAGATCCACCCCTTCGGCGTGCTTGTCGAGGGTGACCACTTCGCCGATCTCCTCGATCAGTCCTGTGAACATATCAGGCACTCCTCTTGGCAAGACCGCGGATCAAAAGATCCGGACCCAGCTCTTCTGTGGTGATGTTGGACAGGGTCATGGCATCGGCGAGAGCATCAGGGCCTTCGCCTCTGATGGCGCGGCGTCCGCCGCCCATGATCATTGGGGCAACAAAGGCCCAGACTTCATCGACGACACCGGCGTCAAAGGCTGTACCGAGAACAGTTCCGCCGCCTTCGATCATCAGGTCGATGACGCCGCGCTCTTTGAGAAGCCGGAGGGCTTCCTTGAAATCGGGACGGCCATTCTCCCCGGGGAGGAGCATCACTTCGCCGCCCGCGTTTTCTAGCGCGGCCGCTTTCTCGCTCGCGGCATCGTCGTGGCCGATGATCAGGGCGGCTCCCGGCGTTGAGAAAAGCTTGGCTGAGGGCGGGGTGCGCAGAGTGCTATCGAGCACCACTTTGAGGCTCGGCGCTGGCGCACGGTCCTCTGGACGCGGATCAAGGCCAGGATCGTCGGCCAGCACGGTTTCGACACCAACGAGGATCGCGTCCGTCCGCTGGCGGAGGTCGTGGCCGCGCAAGCGGGCGCCGGGGCTGGTGATCCATTTTGACTCGCCAGCAGAGGTGGCCGTTGCGCCGTCCAGGGTCATCGCGAGCTTGGCCGTGACCCAGGGCCGCCAGCAGGAGAGGCTGTGCACCCAAGGGCGGATCAGCTCAGCGCAAGCCGTTGTCACCTCGCGGTCACCGGTGAAGAGCTGCGCTTCAATCCCGGCCTGGCGCAGGGTGGCTGCGCCGCCTTCGGCGTCTTTGTTGAGATCGCGGATGCCGAACATGACGCTGGCAACGCCAGCCTTGATAAGCGCTTGTGAGCAGGGAGGCGTCTTGCCGTAATGGTTGCAAGGCTCGAGCGTCACATAGGCAGTGGCGCCGCGGGCTTTCTCGCCGGCGTCGCGCAGGGCCTCGACCTCAGCGTGCGGCTGCCCCGGCGCGTGATGCCAGCCTTCGCCCGCCACCGCGCCATCCTTCACCAGAACGCAGCCCACCATCGGGTTGGGGTGGGTGAACCCCTCCGCCCGGCGGGCCAGCGCAACAGCGCGTCGCATATATTGGGCGTCGGACAGACGCGCCTCCTTCCAAATCGAGCTCTGAAAGGGGCGCATGACCAGGATGACGCGCGGGTCTGCGCCCTAAAAGGGGCGTGCAGCTACGCGTCGTCGAGGCGCCCCAAGGGGTGCCTCGTTCTTGGCCGAGCCTTCTACCATCCGGACTATCACCGTCGGCACCGGAATCTCACCAGTTCCTGCTTCTTCGGCCCTGAAAAGGCCGCTTCCGCTCGCGGGCTTACAGCTTGGGGAAACCCCATCTGATCACCGCCGGTGGGGACTTTCACCCCGCCCCGAAAGCTCTTCGAAGCCGAAATCTAAGCTTTTCGGACCAGAAGGACAAGTTCACCCGCCATGCGGCTTTTGCGACGGCCCGTTCTGTTGTTAACTTCTGGGCGCTAAGGGGAGGTGTCATGACCCGCCAATTTGGATTTGTGTTGCGCCTGGTCGCTGTGGTGGCGCTTGTCATCGCGCCAGCTCGGGCGGTTGTACCCGATAGTTTTGCCGATCTTGCCGAGGATGTGTTGCCCAGCGTGGTCAATGTGTCCGCCTTGGCCGTCGGACCCGGCTCGGCCGCATCCGAGCCTGTGGCGCTCGGATCAGGCTTCGTCATCGATGCCCGAGGTCTGGTCGTCACCAACAATCACGTCATCGAGAACGCCCGCAATGTGGTGGTGATCTTCGATGACGGCAGCCAATACAGCGTTGAGCTTCTCGGCCGAGACGTCGAAACCGATCTCGCGCTCCTGCGCATCCTTGATGGCGACCGCCGTTTTCCCGCGCTGGAGTTTGGCGACAGCGATGGCGCCCGCGTCGGCGACTGGGTGCTGGCAATTGGCAATCCTTTTGGCCTCGGCAGTTCTGTCAGTGCTGGCATCATTTCAGGGCAAAGCCGCGACATTGGCGCGGGCCTCTACGACCAGTTCATCCAGACCGATGCTGCGATCAACCGCGGCAATTCGGGCGGCCCGCTTTTTGACCGCCGTGGCAAGGTGATCGGCGTCAACACCGTGATCTTCAGCCAAACGGGCGGCTCGGTCGGTGTTGGCTTCGCCATTCCCTCCGTACTCGCCGAAGACGTGGTGGATCAGCTGCGCCGCTTTGGCAAAACCAGCCGCGGCTATCTCGGTGCGTTCCTTTCCGATGTCGACAACACCACGCGCGAGGCTCTGGAGCTTGAGCCTGGTCGCGGCGCGCTTGTGACGGGCATTGCTGTGATGGATGGCCCCGCTGCCGTCTCGGGCATGCGCACGGGCGATGTCATTCTCTCCTTTGACGGCACCAACATCTCAGGTCGCCGGGAGCTCACGCAGGCGATTGCCGATGCGCCGATTGGCGAGCCCGTCGACGTCGTGATCCTCCGCGATGGTCGCCGGACCCGCCTTTCGGTCACGTTGATCTCGCGGGAGCAACGGCTCGCATCCGTCAACGGACCAGCCCAGCCTGAGGTCGAGATGGCAGGCATTCGTATGCAGACGGTTTCCGCTGATGTGGCGGAGCGCTACCACCTGCCTCCCGATACCGAGGGCGTGGTGGTCACCGGCGTTGCCAACCATCTCAGCCATTCCTCGTTGCGTCCGGGTGACGTGATCCTCGAGATCGGTTGGGATGAGGCGCAGAATGTGGAGACGGTGAGCAACCACCTCTCCCGCCTGCGCGATGCGCGCTCTGGTCCGGTTCAGATCCTGGTCAAGCGCGGCGACAAGCTGTTCTACGAGACCTTGCGTCCGTGACGAGCGCTCCCGGTTTGTCCTTGGGCTGACCGGTCTCAATTCAGACGCGCGATAACGAAGCGATCAGGACGGCGGTGTCGCCGCCGCTTGCTCTTTCGTTCACGCTCTTCCCAGGGTTGGCCGTGTTGGTGCGATGCGCCAACAGGTCGTCCGTTCACGGGCTAGCTTACTGGCTTTGCATCGCGATCGTGACGGCAACACTTGCCGCAATGGTGGCGGCGAGCATCATCATCACCTGGTTGACGCTTGCAAAGAGGAAGGCCTTAACGACCTTCCCAATCGTGCTGGTGGCCGCAACGGTCCGCGTCGCAACAACAAAGTCGATCAGCATCGCTGCTGACAGGCTCACCGCGGTGATGACGATGAACCCGTGTTGCCAGGACCGATCGTAAAGCGCGAACGCGCTGATGGCCAGCACACTGAACGCACAGCTCGGTATAAGGACCATCATGTGGAGCCGAACGCGCAGGGCCAGGCTTGTCCCTGCGCCCCACACGCGGACAAAGCTTGCCGCGAGGATGACCAACGCCACGGCGAGAAAGGGGAAGAGGGCGCCATGGATGGCCCAAAACTGGTCGGCGGCTTGAACGGCGTCCCGTCCCTCAAGCGCGCGATCTTGAAAGGACGCGATCAAATCTGCCGTCAGGTCGCCATCCTCCGGGGCCCACAGGAACCGTAAGACACCGGTCAGCGTGAGAAGGAAAAACACCAATCGAATAGACGGTGTGTACCGCCCCACCCAATCCTTATCCCTGGCGGCCTCGGCCACACGCTGAGGACTGACCACGGAATCACGGATTGTTATCAGCCCACGGATATTGAGACCGAAGATATCTTCGACAAGGCTACCAAATCCGATGGTGGGTTTGCTGCTATCCATCACCAAACTCTTGCGACGGCGTCTCGTGCACCTTCACTCCTTGGCTTGCGTCTCCAGCGCCAGGGCATGCAGCACACCGCCCATTTTGCCTTTTAGTGACTTATAGACGAGTTGGTGCTGCTGCACGCGATTGAGGCCCTGGAACGCGGCCGAGACGATGCGTGCACGGTAGTGATCACCGTCGCCAGCGAGGTCTTCGATCTCGACCTCTGCGTCCGGCATCGCTTCCAAGATCATTTCTTTGATCTCGCTCTCTTTCATCGGCATGGCGGGGTCTCCTTCGTCGGTCTCGTAAAGGGCGGGGATGGTGGCCTCACGGGCAGCGGCGAGGGCTGTGAGATCAAGGCGATCAGTCCCGTCAAAGATCATCTCTGTGCCGCCGAAAATGCCAAGCCGGGTGGCCTGGAGCCCGGCCATGGCGGCCTTGAGCACGAAATTGTCCGCGTTCTCGGCGGCCACCGACACCAAGTAGCGGCCTTGGTCCTCGCCGAACCAATAGGCGGCGCGCCGGGCTTGGACAGGCGTTGTCAGCGCTAGGCCGAGACCGGCGCCAATCGCCATCTCAGCCGCGGCGACGAGGATACCGCCATCGCTGACATCATGGACAGCGCTCACGCGCTCATCTGCGATCACCTTACGGATGAACGCCCCTGCCTTCTGTTCAAGGTCAAGGTCGACCGGCGGCGGTGTGCCACCCTCATCGCCGAACAAAGTCCGCATATAGAGCGATTGGCCGAGATGGCCGCGGGTGACGCCGATTTGCACAAGGGCATCGCCCATTTCCGCGCCCGCGATGGTCGCATGCTTGTCTGCCTCAGCCAGCAGACCCACTGCGCCGATGGCGGGCGTCGGCGGGATCGGCGCTCCGTCGGTTTCGTTGTAGAGCGAGACATTGCCGGAGACGACCGGGGCGCCGAGGGCGATCGAGGCCTCGGACATGCCATCAATCGCGCGCGAGAATTGGCTCATGATCTCTGGCTTCTCGGGGTTGCCGAAATTGAGGCAGTTGGTGATCGCCAGCGGCTCTGCTCCGACTGCGGAGAGGTTACGCACCGCTTCGGCGACCACCTGCTTGCCGCCCTCAAACGGGTCAGCGGCGCAGTAGCGCGGCGTGCAGTCGGCGGTCACGGCCAGCGCTTTGTTTGTGCCGTGCACGCGGACCACCGATGCATCGCCGCCCACGACCAGCGTGTCCGCCATCACCGAGTGGTCATATTGCTCCGTCACCCAGGCGCGGGAGCAAAGATCAGGGGAGGCCATCAGCCTGCTGAGCGCCAAGAGCATGGAGTCCGCGCCTGGCAGATCTGCAAGATTGACCTCGGCTGCATCCTCTTCCGCTCGCACTTTGGTCACCGCGCCAGCCGTCTCCAGGTTCGCCGCCGCGGTTGTGAACGCCGCGAAGACGCTCTCCGGCGCTCCGGGAACGGAGCGAGCATGGATCGTCATGGTCTTGCTGCCCTGGCTGACGCCGATGGCGGCGATGCCGTCCACCTCGCGCAGGGTCTCTGCGATTAGCGCATCGCCGATATCGGCGAGGGGCTGCTCTCCTGCCGTGAGGTGCACCTGGCACTCGCGGAAGGTGACCACCGGATCTTCGAGCGGGGCGGGGAGGGGCGCAGGCTCCTGCGGCCGGTCATAATTGGGCGCCTCGTCCGCAAGCGGACCAAGCGGCAGGTCGCACTCGGTCTCACCTTTGTGCTCAATGACAAGGTGGCCTGTGGCCGTGGTCTCACCGATCACCGCGAAGTCGACCTCCCATTTGTCGAAAATCGCGCGCGCCTTCTCCTCCGCACCAGGACGGAGGACCATCAGCATACGCTCTTGGCTTTCCGACAGCATCATCTCATAGGCGGTCATCGCCTCTTCGCGCTGGGGCACGTCGTCGAGGCGCAAATGGATGCCGCCTTCGCCTGCTGCGAGGCCGCCCGCCGCCATTTCGACCGAAGACGACGTCAAACCCGCCGCGCCCATGTCCTGGATGGCAAGGATCGCGTCTTCCGCCATAAGCTCCAGGCACGCCTCCAAAAGGCGCTTCTCCATAAAGGGGTCGCCGACCTGGACCGTGGGGCGTTTTTCTTCCGAGGCTTCGTCAAATTCCGCCGAGGCCATGGTCGCGCCATGGATCCCGTCGCGGCCGGTTTTCGATCCAACGTACACGACAGGATTGCCAGCACCCTTGGCGGCGGAGAGGAAGATCTTGTCCTGATCCGCGATCCCCACGCACATCGCGTTCACCAGGATGTTGCCATTGTAGCGAGGGTCAAAGCCGGTCTCCCCGCCCACGGTCGGCACGCCCATGCAGTTGCCGTAGCCGCCGATCCCTGCGACCACGCCGGAGAGGAGATGCTTCGTCTTCGGATGATCGATCGCGCCAAAGCGGAGCGCGTTGAGCATCGCCACCGGCCGCGCGCCCATGGTGAAGACATCGCGCATGATGCCGCCGACGCCGGTCGCTGCGCCCTGATAGGGCTCGATGAAGCTCGGGTGATTGTGGCTTTCCATTTTGAAGACCACGGCCTGGCCATCGCCGATATCGACGACGCCCGCATTCTCGCCGGGCCCATGGATCACTTGCGGCCCGGTCGTGGGCAGGCGCTTCAGGTGCCGCCGCGAGGATTTGTAGGAGCAGTGCTCGGACCACATGACCGAGACGATGCCGAGCTCCAAAAGGCTCGGCTCCCGCCCAATCGAGCCGCAAAAGCGCTCATATTCCTCCGGCGTCAGGCCGTGCTCTTGGATGGTCTCAGGAGAATGCGTCGTCATGGCGGGGGAATGCCTGGCCTGGCGCCTAAGCGCAAGGGCGCGCGGCGCGGGCGGGTGACGCGGCGGCTGGGCGGCGCTAGCCTCGGCGCGCTCGCTTGGAGGTTCCCCGCAATGGCTGCCCCGATTGTGTTTTTTGATCTCGCTGGCCCGGATGAGGCGGCGCTCCGCGCGTTCTACCGGGAGGTCTTTGACTGGCCCTGCGAGGGCCCTGCGCCTTTTGCGCCGGGGAACGCGGCCAATCTCGACGCCACCATCCGGCAAGACCCGGCGGAGAAGCGGCTCTATCTCGGCGTGCCCGACGTCACCGCGGCGCTCGAGAAGGTGGTGGCCGCAGGCGGCAGCATCGACCAGCCCCGGTTCGAGGTGCCGGGCCAGGTGGTGATCGGCCTCTTCCGTGATCTCGCGGGCAACCCCATGGGCCTGATTGAGATGGATGGCGACAGCCCGGTCGTGCCGTGAGGGGTGCGCCTATCATCCCCCTACGGAATGAGTGGCGCTTCTTTCGCCGATGCCGCACGGCGCCGATGCCGCCTGACCATGGCTCGCCGCGATGACCGGTGAGGACCCGCTCAAGGGTCAGGATTTGGGCGCCTATCTCCATGTCGCCGATGAGGGCCTGCGGCTCCTTTCGGTCTTTGATGACCTGACCTATGACCGGGCCGATGCGGATATCTTGACCCCCGGCATGCGCAGCCATCTGGCGGCCAAGCTGAAAGGTCTCGGCTTCCGGCAGAAGTCGGGCAATCTCTTCGTCCACGCCCGGGCGGAGGAGCGGTGCCTCGTCCCCAAATCTCATGCCCTCGGCGCCTCCCCCTTTGACATTTTGCGGTACACAGAAAGACGGGCAAAGGACTATGTCGCCCTGACCCCGACGCAAGCGGCGTGCCAGTTCGTTGATGCCTATCCCTTGGAAGAGGCGGTGGAGCGGGTGAAGGCCCTGATCATCCGCCATCCGATCAACCTTTACCGGCTGATGGATTATCTCGAACGCAAACCCGCCCACGACGCCTTCCAATCCGCCATCGGCCATTTGCGCTTTGTGCAGCGCGAAGCGGTGGAGGGTAGCACCCTACGGCGCCTCCGGCCCTTGGGGTTCTCGCTCTGAACCGTCTGTGGACGAAGCGGCCTTTCTCTTGGCCGCCTGCTCCGCCTCCCAGGCTTCGGAATAGCGCCCCTCCGCCGGGCGATTCACATGGTCCGGCCACGTCACGTACAAAGCCTCGGCCAACTGCTCGGTCTTGACACCCCGAGTAAAATCTAAATCGGCGCCCCCGAGGTTGGCGCGCTTTAGGTCGGCGTGCTCGAGGTCGGCGTCCTCGAGGTCGGCGTCCACGAGGACGGCGCGCCTGAGGTTGGTGCCCCGGAGTTCGGCATGCCTGAGGTTGGCGTCCCTGAGGTTGGCGCGCTCGAGGTCGGCGCCCCCGAGTTTGGCGCGCCTGAGGTTGGCGCCCCAGAGGTTGGCGCGCTCTAGGTCAGCGGCCACGAGGTTAGCACGCCTGAGGTTGGCGTCCCTGAGGTTGGCGCGCTCTAGGTCGGCGTCTTCCAGCTCAGCCCTTTGGAGGTTCCAGTTGGCGCAGTGCCCATCGGGGTGATCCAAGCCTTGAAGCCAACACGAGCGCAGATCGACCAGCTTTCCGGCTGTGATCTGTTGCGTTTCGGATAGCCCTTCCTTGGTGAGGACCGAGAGCGCCTTGATCGCCTCGGTCACCGATTCTGTCGGTCTTTTGGGTTGAGTTTTTGCCTTTTCATCCGTGGGCGCTTGTGCGGATACGCGACCGTTTTCTTCCCCGTCTTTCACCTCGGTTTCTTGCGCCGATGGTGCAGCCTCTTTCACTGCTTGCGACGCATTCTTCTGCAGCTTGGAAAAGGGACCCGTCTCGGCTCGGATGAAACCGGCGAGAACGCTGATCACGGTCTCACGATAGTTCGCGCGATCTTCTAGGGCCAGGCGCTCGAACGCATTGATCGCCGCCATCTGCACTGCGGGGCTCTCTTCTTTCAATAGTTGCGCGGCTTTGACAAAGCGTTCGTTGCGCTCCGCTTCAAAACTGATCCGTGCCTCGTCATCACTAATCCGTGTACGTTTGGCGGAGTTGTGGAGTTGGAAGAGACCAAAGATAGCACCCGTGCCCCCCGCGAACGCGAACAGCAGATTGCGGATGATCTCGGATCGTTCGCTTGGGTCTTGGCAGGCGAGATTTTGCCCCGCTCGGCTGACCCGCTCGCAATCGCCAAACCAATAATCTTGATCGAAGGGCGTCCAGATGGGCGTGAAGGCCGCGATCAACCCGCCCAAAGCAAATGTCAGAAAGACAAAGAACAGGACCAAAAAGGCGTTCTCGACCCTTTGTCCAGGCTCGCTGAGCCAGCGTCCCGCTTTCTCCGACGCGTTTCGCAGCCGTCGAACGATGTCGGCCACACGCTGACTCAAGGACTTGTCCACCATTCCCCATTCGTGCCTTGCGGACGGCTTCTCATCAAGCACCTGAACGCTGCCGTCATCCCGGCAAAGCGCGGGACGCGCTGATCCGGGATCCAGGGCTGAACGTTCGAGTGGTTGCGCGGGCTGGCGATGGATCCCGGCTCGTCCCTTTGGGCCGTCCGGGATGACGGTGCTGTCGGCGGGGAGGCGCGCGGGCGACACTGGCACGATCGCAACTTATCCCCGGCTGGGCCGTCTTGCGCTAATCTCCCCCGTGATCAGCAGGAGCGGGGCGTATGGTACCGTTGCCCGTCACGCCTGCTGGGGTGATCGCTGCTGCTTTGCAACGGCAGCCGGGCGCGTGAGCTATCAGTTTGGCCGTGTCCGGATCGTCAGTGATTGTCCCCGCGCGTGCGGCTGTGGATTGGCACCCTTCAATCCGCGGACGCGCCCTTAAGATGAACAGTTGAACGCCCGCGGTCCGGCCGCACGCGCTCCCCGCCCGATCTCCTCTCCGCTGGGATATCCCTCGCGGGGGCGTTGGCGCTCGTCCGTCTCTCTTGTCGGCGAGGGCACTTAACCGCCGAAGACCCGTGCAGGGTCGAGCGGGACGCCTGAAAGATGTCTGTGCAGATAATGCACGACGATAGAGCTGCTGATCAGACCACCGACGATCGCGCCGAGATCGCCGACCATCGAGCGGCCTGAGGCGCCGCTGTCCCCGCGCAGGCGATAGGAGAACCGGTCGGCGACGCCCCAGAGGAAGAAGCTGCCAAAGACCGTCACCGAACGGCTATCCCCATTGACCAACAGATGCGCGAGGCTCCCCAAGATCGTGCCCACCGACATCGGATGCCCGGCCAGCGACTTGATCCGCCCCGCGGGCAGATAGGCCGCGGTGAACAGGATGAAGGTCACCACCATCAAGGGATAGGCGAGCTGCACCCCCCAATCGGGCGGCGTGTAAACGGCCTCCGGCACCGTCCGCTTCCACCCCATCACCAGGAGCACGAACCCGGCCAGCGACACGAGGGAGTAGAGCCCCTTGTAAGGCCCATCGCCAAGCCTTGCGACCAGCGCCGCCCGCGGCCCCCGCGCATAGGCGGTGAAGAGATGCGTTGCGATAAAGATGACCAGCCCCGTCGTCAGCAGCACGGCGTCTGACCTCCCGATTTTCCTAGGAATTTAGCGTGTCGCTGGGTTATTAGTGAACAGGTCCCTGCAGTGCCGCCAGGGATCTTTGAACCGTTCCGCTCGTCCCCGCGACGAAGGTCTGGACGGTGAATTGGGATAGGGACCAGGAACATGACAGCGCGGAACGTGGTGAACGGACTATTGCTCAGCACCATATCGCTCGCCGTTGCGGCGTGCAGTGGTGGTGGCGGGGGCGACGGCGTGCTTGCGCCGGTGGTCGAGGACCCTGCGCCAGCACCGGTTCCTGATCCCGATCCGGCGCCCGCTCCGGCACCTGTTCCTCTGAGTTTCCAAGGGCAGGACCTCCTCGATCCCAATCCCGCTGCTAACAACGCGTTTGGCAGCTTTGCTGTTCAGCTGGCTGGCGGCCAGATCGCGGTCAGTGCATCGGACGATTCCACAACAGCCGACGGTGCCGGGGCTATTCACCTTTTTAATCTGGACACGGCAGCATTGATTGCGAGCACTTTCGGAGCCGAAGTTGACCAACGGTTCGGCCGGCGGCTGTTTGCGCTCAGCAATGGCAGTCTCGTTTCTTTCAATGGTGGCGCGTTTGGCGGTTTGAGCGATGCTGGGTCCGTCAGTCTTCTTGATGGAGATGATCTCTCGGAGATCGCGATTTTTGGCGGCGATGACGCCGGTGACGCCTTCGGTCTGGGTGCAACCCTTACTGGGGCTGCAGGCGTTATCGAGCTCTTAGGTCCCAACGAGGGGCTCTTTCTCATCCACTCCCAATTTGACAATGTTGGCGGCAACTCGGATGCCGGTTCGGTTGTTCTCGTCGATGGAACGACGGGTGCGGAGATTGCGCGCATCGAAGGCGACGATTTCAAAGACGAGTTGGGGAGCAACGGTGTCTTTGCGCTCAGCAATGGCAACGTTGTGATCCTCAGCGCCGACGATGATGTGGGGGGCGTCAACGACGCCGGCTCCATCATCCTGGTCGATGGCGCAACGGGCGCTGTCCTCGTCCAGGTTGCGGGTACTGATGCGGGCGACGTCATTGGTCGGCAGTTCGCCGAGCTGACGAATGGCAATTTTATCGTTGGTAACCTGTTCGATGATGATGCTGGCGTGAACGATGGTTCGGTGTTTCTGATTGACAGCGCCAATGGCAACATTGTTGCGGAGATCCGCGGCGCTGATGTCGGGGCCACAGGTTTAGGCCAGGATGTCGCGGCGTTGGACAATGGCAATTTTGTTGTTGGCGCGTCTGGTTCTGACAGCGGAGGCCTTGTCGACAACGGGTTTGTTGGCCTTTTTGACGGAGACACGGGCGCCCTGATCGCATCAACGACCGGCGATGATGATGGCGATAATTTTGGTAATTTCCTCCTCAGTTTGAGCGGAGGGGGGTATATGGCCACCAACTTCGCTGACAATATCGGCGGTGAGCCGGATGTTGGTTCTGTGATCATTTTTGACAGTGCAGGGAGCGAACTCGCCCGTATCACTGGCGATGACGCGAACGATTTTTTTGGCGGCAACATCAGGGACCAGTTGGTTTTGGCCAATGGCAACATCGCCATCTTGTCAGAGGGCGATGACGTTGGAGGGGCGATCGACGCGGGTTCTGTCACCTTGATCGATGGCACCACATTCGCAGAGATCACGCGCGTTCAGTTTGATAACGATGGCGATCTCGACGATGGGAATATCATAGGCTTGCCCAATGGCAATCTGGTGATCTTGGCTATCGATGATGAGGTGAACGGCGTGGAACGGGCCGGATCCATGACGCTAGTTGATGGCGCTGACGGCTCCATCATTGTCCAGATTGCAGGGGCTGCTACGGGTGAGTTCAGTAGCATCGGCTCTTCTTCGATCGACAACGATCACTTCATTCTTGCCTCGCCCCTTGAGGCGATCGATGGGGCCCCGGCGGCGGGTTCGTTGCGTGTGATCGATGCGGCCACCGGAGAGGTCGTCGCGCAATTCTCAGGCGACAACCAGAATGACTTTTTCCCGGCCGCCTTTGCTCCCCTCGAAGGTGGCGGATTCGTCGCCGGCTCCGAATTTGATGACGTGAACGGATTGGTCGACGCAGGATCAGCGATCCTCGTCACCCTTCAACCGTCTGCCCCCTGACTGGCTCACTGCCCCTTCCGTAACGGGCCAGTCACCATGCGTGCCAGCCTTGGCTCTCAAGGCTGGCGCCACGCGTTGGGCTCATGGCGCCAGTCCCGTCTCGCAGAGGAAGATTTCGAAGAACCCCACCTCGTCGATGCGGTTATAATAGACGAAGGTCTCGTTCTCGCCGGAGACCATTTCGGCCTCATGGCGGACCCTCATCGGGTCATCGTCGCTGCAGCGAAGGGTGAAACGGTCCGCGCCGTCCTCTATGCCGTAGACCCAAATGTCCCCCTCCGTCGCATCGGCGAAGATCGCGTCGGTCACATCGGCCAGGGTCAGGCTGATGTAAGAGTTGCCGCTCTCCGCCACGAAGGGCTCGGCCGACTGCGCAAACGGTAGCGAAGCAGAAGCGGGGGGCTGTACGGAGTAAAGCTCGAAAAACGTGCCGCCCGTGTCGCGGTAGATGCTGATGTCTCCGCCAGCGCCGGTGGTGGCTGAGAACGCCATATCGCCGCCAAACTCGGGCGGGAACCAGCCAAAGGGATCAAACTTGATCCCGGCATCGTTGGTAACGACCCGCTGGGTGCCGGTCTCCGCATCGACCATCAGCACCTGGCCCTCATCCGCCCCTTCGGCAAGGGTGGTGAGGAAAATCGAGGTCCCTCTCACCCAGCGAAAGCCAGAATACCCCGGACGAACGGGTGTCAAATCGATCTCAGTGCTCGGATCATTAGCATCCGCATAGGCAACAAAGCCGCCACCAAAAGGAGCCGATGCATCGTCCCGCGCATAGACGAGCCATGTGGTGCTGGCATCCGCATTTTGACTGGGAAGCTGATTGATCCGGTCGGTGCCATTGGTGGTCACCTGGTCGACGCTGAACGTGCCATCGCTATTGTCCCGTGCTCGGAAGAATTGCAGCGAGCCGTCAGATGCTTCCTTGTTGTAGTAGATCGCGATGCCTTGATCATCGAGGCCATACTCGGGACCGTTTTTGGTGTCTGACAGGGTCGCGACGTCGTCAAAAAATACGCGCACGGAGCCTTCCGCAAAAAGGCCGGTTACGGGGTCATAGGCCTGGACGAACCCTTCACCTTTGAATTGGTAGACCATTTCCGGTTTGAGCGGATGGATCTCGGGGTCGATATAGCTGGTGTTGGGCGGGTTGATCTCCATCGTTCTGATGCCGTCATCGTCAACGGTGACGCTGACATCGTCGCTGACGGCCGCGTTGGTGCCGTCATTGGCCGTGAGGCGGAAGGTCAGAACCTCACTGCCAACCACCGTCGGTGCCGTGAAGGATGCCGTGTTGGTGTTCGCGTTCTGTAGCGCGACCGCGCTGCCGCTCAGCTGGGTCCAAAGCACCGTGGGCGTCTCATCGGGATCCGTAACGCTGCCTGACAGGACGACATTCTGTCCCTCGACAGCGGATTGGTCAGCGCCAGCCGACACGGTGGGCGGGGTGTTGATATCTGGTACCGACGTCCCACCTCCGCCGCCTCCTGAACAACCCGCGAGTACAGCGGCGCACACGAACGGTCGCGACCATGCGTTGAGCGTCATGGTGTCCTCCTCAACACTTTTCAGCTACGGTCGGCGAACAGACACCTCGGCACAAGCTCCGGGATCGTATCAAAGTGTATGGCAGGAACGCGTTGAGTCAGAAGCAGGATTGGGCGTTCAGCTTCGTCCACTCCTCTGCCTGTAAGGTTCAAAGTTACCGATGGGCCCGCGGAAGGACCTTGTATCGGCATTGCTCAGCGCTGTGTGCATGAAGGCTCGGTGCAATGAACTGGCCGACACGAGGAGCTGTGCCAGAACGAGAGAGTTTCCGTTCTATGGAAATTCCACTGCGTTTGTCTTCGATCCGGAAAGTCGTGATCGTACTCATTTGTGACGTTCGAGGTGGCCGCCATGTGTTGCCGAACGGCGTTGAAACCTATTCGGTCAGAGCATCCGAACACTCAAAGACAACGATACCCGCCACGCTCAATGATCGTGTCGCATCCCTCGTATTGCTCAGCCATTAAATGTTCTGTAGACCCTAGATAATCGAATGCTGTCGTACATCGGCGCAGGATGCTTAGTTCAGGTGACCCCGTTCTCAAGAGCGGTGTTGAAGCGACGATCGGTTGGAGAAGGTCTTCGGCACGTCCTGCTTAGCATGGGGTTCGAGGCGGCCCGCAGTTCGTCCGCACCTGCTCCTGGCCCACTCTCCTCCACGCTGGTGCTCATGCAAGCGTATTAATGAGATATTATCACAATCGACCTATCCGTGTGGTGATGCGGGTTTCGATCGGTGG
>JBCDLG010000031.1:0-31784 GCA_038745625.1 Pseudomonadota bacterium
ATGCCCGGCGCCACCATCGATTTCGCCGACGAGTTGATCGCTGCCGCTTTCAAAATCGACAACCCATTGGCCAAGTCCGGCTGCGGGTGCGGCACTTCGTTCAGCATCGCCTGAGAGGCGATTTTCGTCTAAATTCTCGGGGATTTGATTCCCGGAGGCGCCTATGAGCGCAATTATCGCCCCTCTTTTGGTCCAGGTGGCGCTGACTTTTGTCATGCTTTTTTGGATGGGCAGCAGCAGGGTTACGGCGGCCAAACGGCCTGAAATTCGCGCTGCGCTGAAGGAGGGACAGAGCCCGTCCTATGGCCGCACCCCCGACCTCTTGAGCGATAACCTCAAAAACCAATTCGAGTTTCCAGTCCTTTTCTATGCTGGCGTGGTGCTCGCGATCGCTGCGGACAACGTGACGTCCGTGCTGGTCGTGTTCGCTTGGGTCTTCGCGCTGTCGCGGATCGCGCACGCGGCCATCCACGTCACGGTCAACCATGTCCGCACCCGGTTTTTGGTCTTTGCCTTCGGCGCCAACGTTCTGTTGCTCTACTGGATCGTGCTCGGTCTCGATCTCCTGACCCGGTGAACGCCATGAAGCTCGCCACTTGGAATGTGAACTCGATCAAAGCGCGGCTGCCGCGCATTCTCGAATGGTTCGACGCGGCGGCGCCGGACGTCTGCGTGCTGCAAGAAATCAAATGCGTCGACACCGCATTCCCCGCTGCTGTGTTCGAAGAACGGGGCTATCACGTCCAAGTGCACGGACAAAAAACCTACAATGGCGTGGCGCTCCTCTCGAAGCACCCCGTCGATGATGTTGTGCGCGGGATCCCTGACTTTGAGGACGAGCAGGCCCGCTATATCGAGGCTCTGGTGACGCCGGACGACGCGGATCCAGTGCGCATCGGCGGGCTCTATATGCCCAATGGCAATCCCTCGCCGGGGCCGAAATACGATTACAAACAGTCCTTCATGGAGGCGCTGACGGCGCATATGGAGGCGCGGCTGGCGCTTGAAGAGCCGTTCCTGGTGGCCGGCGACTACAACATCATCCCCGATGCGAGCGGCGTTTATGACCCAGTCGGCTGGAAAGATGACGCGCTCTTCCGGCCCGAAAGCCGCGCTGCGCTGCGGCGCATGCTCGGCTTGGGCCTCACAAGCGCCGTCCCCACCCTTCTCGGCGAGCCCTATTATACGTTCTGGGACTATCAGGGCGGGGCGTGGAAGAAAAACCACGGCCTCTGCATCGACCATATCCTGCTCTCACCAGAGGCGGCCGACCGGCTCGAAGAAGCCGGCGTCGATATCGATGTCCGCGATCCTGAACAAGGCAATGGTGAGGTCAAACCCTCCGACCACGTGCCCGTCTGGGCTGTTCTTCAGGGCTGATCGCTAAGCCCCGTGACATGCGGCAGGCTTTCGAGCCGCCGCCAGGTCTGGCTGGCGCAGAGCACCCGTGCCGCGCAGCCCTTGAGGTCGAGCGTGTTCTCATCCCGTTGACGGATGCTGCCGCGATAGACCCGGCCATCTTCAGGGTTGGTGAGCCTGCCGCCGCGCCAGCGATCCTCTTCGAACCGGAAGCCTTCCAACATGAGGCCGCCAACGCCGCCCGGCTCGACATCCTCTGGGTCCCACACCCATAAAAGTTGGCCGCACAGCTCGTCGGGCCGCTCAGCACACGGCTGCATACGGACCACCGCGCCATAACCCTGGGCAGCCCAATTCCCAGCGATCTGGTCCATCGCTTCCCGCGGCAAGGTGATGGCGGCGATCGCAACGGTAAGGGCGGTAAGGCTCATGACGGGCTCCCGCCTGCTCTATGCGGGCGGGCACGCCGCGGCGTCGCGCTGAATCCGAAATCGGCGTCGCTTTATTGAGAAGGTCCCGTCAGCGCGTGGGCAAAGCCTGCAGCGGGCCCGGCAATTGGTCCATCACAAGCTCTTCAGGCGCCGCGCCCACGCCGCGCATCGACTGAAGTCGGCTCCACGTCTGGGTCTGGCAGAGAATCCGCAAGGCACATCCTTTGAGCTTCAGCATGTCCTCGTCCTCAAGCCGGATCGAGCCGCGATAGACGTGGCCATCTTCGGGATTGGTGAGGTGCCCGCGGCGCCACGCGCCCTGGTCGAAACTGAAATCGGCGAGGATCTCACCGCCGAGGAAACGGTCCTCGACCCAGGCTGGGTTCTCGATCCAGATCATGTTGCCGCACAGCGCGTCCGCATCATCAGCGCAGGCGAAGAGCCGCACAATGGCGCTCCCATCCCCCGTCACCCAATCCCCTGCAATCGCGTCCATCGGTGACGGCGGCGGCGACGCAGCGGCCATCGCCGCTGCGGAAACGAGCGCAAGCATCATGTCTATGTCTCCTCACCCCGTTCTTCGCGCCTCACCCCCGAAAGGACACAGCCGCGGGCTTTCATCCCTGTCACTTGATGCGCGATTCATAGCTGATTGGGGACAAATCGCCAGACGCCAGCGCCGCGGCCCGTTGATCCTGGGCGCCCGCCTGGGCGACAACACGCTATGCAATGGTCCCCCCAACAAGACGAGGCCCTCAAGGCGGCAAGCGATTGGCTTCGTGATCGCGACAGCCAGATCTTTCGGCTTTTTGGCTTTGCTGGCACCGGCAAGACGACGCTGGCGAAAGAGATCGCACAAGCCGTGGATGGCGACGTCGTGTTTGGCGCTTTCACAGGCAAGGCGGCGCATGTTTTGAGGCAGAAAGGTTGTGAGGGTGCACAGACGATCCACTCCCTTATCTACCGCCCTGCTGTCGGCGAAGATGAAGACCCCGGCGAAAGCCCGATGTTCACCATCCGCCGAGACGCGCCTGCGGGCGAAGCAGCGCTGATCATCATCGATGAATGCTCCATGGTGGATGAGGAGCTGGGGCGCGACCTTCTCTCCTTTGGCGCCCCCGTTCTGGTGCTGGGCGATCCTGCGCAGCTCCCCCCGGTGAAAGGCGGCGGCTACTTTACCGAAGCCGAGCCCGACATCATGCTCACCGAGGTTCATCGGCAGGCGGAAGAAAGCGCCATTGTCCGGCTCTCGATGCAAATCCGTGACGGCGAGGTCCCGGACTACGGCGACTATGGTGACGCCCGGGTGGTCAGCAAACGGGATGTTGACCCCGACGCCGTCCTCGAGGCGGATCAGGTCCTGGTCGGCACCAACCGCACACGCAGGCGCTACAATGAACGCCTGCGCCAGCGGCTCGATTTCGACGGCATCGAGCCGTGCGTTGGCGAACGCCTCGTCTGCCTGCGCAACAACAAGAGCAAGGGTCTCCTCAATGGCTCAATGTGGACGGTGAAGCAGCGCGCCGGCAAGCGCCGCGGCATGCTCCGTATGGACCTCACACCGGAGGATGGCGGTCGGGCAGCGCGGGTGTCTGTTCTTCCCGAATTCTTCACCGGCGAAGCAGCGGACATCCCGTGGCCGAAAAAGCGAAACTCGGATGAATTTGACTTCGGCTACGCCCTGACCGTTCACAAGGCACAAGGCTCTCAATGGGATGATGTGATGCTCTTTGATGAGAGCTTTGCCTTCCGTGAGCACAAGATGGCTTGGCTCTACACAGGCGTGACCCGGGCAGCAGAGCGCCTCACCATCGTGCGGTGAGGCGCCCGATATCGACTACTCAGTCTTGGCGAATTCAGCCTGAACAGTGATCGTCACCTCCGTGCCAATGCCGAACTGCGCCCAGGCATCCGAACCGAAATCCGTCCGGTCAATGACGGTCTCGCCGGCAAAGCCCATTTTCGGTGTCCCCATCATCTCGCCAGAACCGACAAGCTCGACGTCCATTTCGACTTCGTTGGTCTGTCCGTTGAAGGAGAGATCACCCGTCATCACACCCGTGCCGTCACCGGTCTGCTCGAGGCTGGTCGCCGTGAAGGTGATCTCTGGATGCTCGGTCGAGCCAAGCGCCTTGCGGGCGATGTCTTGCTGGAAGTTATCGTTGCCAGCGTGGCTCACCGCCGCCGGGCTGATCACGCTTTCAGCACCGATGGCGACGGAGAGTTCGCTATCCGTGGGGTCGTCAGCGTCCCATTCGAGGCTGCCTGCGACATCGCTGAAGCTGCCGCGGTAGAACGAGAAGCCGCCATGGCTGACACTCCAGATCACCGTCGTGTGCGTGGGATCAAGGGCGTAGGTACCTGATGGGACGTCCTGGGCGGACGCGGTGGCGAAACCCAACGACAAGACTGCGGCACTGGCCAGGAGGAGGTGTTTCATTGTGGGTCGTGTTCCCTAAAAAGCGACACCGCGAAGGTGGCGCGCTCTCAGGAAAGAACAAGGCCCGAAGGCAGCTTAGGCGTGCAAAGGTGCCTTGCGCCGCGAGACCTGATCGGCTGCCGCGAGGGCCTCGATCTGAAGCTGGAAAGCCTCGGCAAGCATACGTTTGACGCGGTCGTCGACGTCGAAAATGGACTCGAGGACCAGATAGCGGATCTCGCTTCCACCGCCTCGCATGCGTTCTCCCAGGCGCTTCTCAAGCGCTGCACCTTGCCAAAAATATAGCTTGCAGCGGTCGCCGAGGGCCACGATCGACACCACCCTGTCATGCAGGAACCATGTTGGCCGGCCAAAGGCGATGCCGGCCTCCGCATAGGGCGCGGCAGCCTTCACCTCGTGCCGGATGGTGTGGGCGATCTCCCAAGCGCGGCCCTCAAGGGCGTCGATCAGGGCATGTGGATCCTGTGTCATGCCCGTGACGATGCGAAGAACGTGCCGGATTTACCTTATGACCTTGGGACCAAGCGCAATCGCTGCTCGAACAATTTCCCGCAGCGCAGCATCGACCTCTTGTGTGTTGTAGACTTTGACGTGGCGCAGATCCTTGCCTGTGCCCTCGATCCGCTCAGGGAACATCGGCGCAAGCGCCGACCCCTGCCAGAGCTGGAGATTACAGCGATCTGTATGCGCAATAATCGAGGCCACGCGGTTCTTGGGGCCGGTGAGCCAGCAAGGAAAACCCCAGGCGAGTTTCACCTCGGCCTGGGGCATTTCCTGATCGAGCATATCGCGCAGCGCGAGGGCGATCGCTTGAAGGTCACCCTCTTGCTTGTCGAAATAGGCGCTAACGTCCGACAAGTCGCCTACGCGGCGTCAGCGTAAACGCCGGTCTTTTTCTCAGCCAGCGCACGGAATTTCGCCGGCGGCGAGAACTTGGCACCATATTTCTGAGCCAGACGCTCAGCCGTCCGCACAAACTCTTCGATGCCGATCGTATCGATGTGGCTCATCGGACCGCCCGTCCAAGGCGCATAGCCCCAGCCGAAGATCGCACCAAGGTCAGCCGACTGCGGATCATGGACAACGTCTTTGTCATACATGTTCGCCGCCGCCACGAGCTGGATATAGGTAAGACGCTCCTTGACCTCTTCCGCCGTGGGCTGATCGTCGAGCAGCGGGAAATGCTCCCCGAGGCCAGGCCACAGGAACTTCTTGCCGCCATCTTCTGGGTACTCATAGAAGCCAGCGCCAACCTTCTTGCCCTTGCGGCCAAGCTTTTCGACGAACAGCTCCAGGAGAGGCTCAACGCCTGAAGGCTGATAGTTGTCGCCCTCTTCCTGCATCGTCGATTGC
Source organism: Pseudomonadota bacterium (assembly GCA_038745625.1). GTDB lineage: Bacteria > Pseudomonadota > Alphaproteobacteria > Caulobacterales > Parvularculaceae > Parvularcula. The sequence goes on from JBCDLG010000031.1 coordinate 5,584, forward strand.
GCAATCGACCAGCCGAGCTCCTGGCTCGTCTCGTCCATCAGGGCGAGCGGGCCGACCGGCATGCCCATATGCACAGCGACGTTGTCGATCAGAGCTGGGTTGATGCCCTCTTTCACCATCAGGGCTGCTTCGTTGAGGTACGGACCAACCACCGAGTTGCAGTAGAAGCCGCGGAAGTCACCGACCACGATCGGGGTCTTCTTAATCGCCGCAACATAGTCGAGAGCCGTCGCCAGCGCTTTGTCACCGCATCCTTCCGGTGTGATGATCTCAACAAGAGGCATTTTGTCGACCGGCGAGAAGAAGTGGATGCCAATAAAGTCAGCCGTCCGCGTGAAGTTCTTCGCGAGGTTCTTGATCGGGATGGTCGAGGTGTTCGACGCGAAAATCACATCCTCACGGATGGCCGCTTCGGTCTTCTCCGTAACATCTTTCTTCACGTCAGGGTTCTCGAAGACCGCCTCGATGATCAGGTCGACCTCTTTCAGGTCAGCATAGTCAGCGGTCGTTTTAATCCGTGCGAGCATCGCATCGGACTTCTCTTGGCTCAGCTTGCCGCGGCCAACCGCCTTCTCATTGAGCTTGACCGAATAGCCCTTGCCCTTCTCTGCACTTTCAACATCGCGGTCGAGCAGCACGACGTTCATGCCCGCCTTCGCGGTCACGTAAGCGATGCCAGCACCCATCATGCCCGCACCAAGAACGCCGACCGTTTTGAGCTCCGATGGCGGAACACCTTCAGGGCGACCAGCACCCTTCTCAGCGGCCTGTTTGTTGACGAACAGGGTACGGATCATATTGCGCGCTTGTGGCTCAAGCAGGCACTGGGTGAAGTATTTGCTCTCAAGCTTCAGCGCCGTGTCGATCGGCACGATCGAGCCTTCGAAGAGGCATGAGAGGATTCGCTGAACGGCTGGGAAATTGTGGTTGGTGACACCCTGCGCCATCGCTGATGCGCCAGCGAAGACCTGCGCTGCGCCGGGGTGCATCGCACCGCCGCCGCCAGGGATCTTGAAGCCCTTTTTGTCCCAGCGCGCCGTCGATTTTGGATTGGCCTTGACCCAAGCCTTGGCCTTCTCAACCACCTCGGCATGCGGAGCGATTTCGTCGATCAGGCCCATGCCCAGCGCTTTATCAGCCTTCAGGGGCGCGCCTTGGGTGCAGATTTGCGCCGCGTTCTGAACACCGGCGAGGCGCATGGTCCGCTGCGTGCCGCCAGCGCCTGGGATCAGGCCGACTTGCACTTCCGGCTGGCCCATTTGGAATTTGGGCGAGTCCGAGGCCACGCGGTAGTGGCAGCCAAGCGCCAGCTCCATCCCGCCACCGAGGGCGAGGCCGTTGAGGGCCGCTGCGACCGGCTTGGCGCTCGCCTGGCCTTTCATCAGGAGTTTGGGATCTTGACCCGCCGTCTCCATCATCCGCACAGCCTTCTGCAGGCGGAAATTCGCATCAAAGATCTCTTGGGCCGTCGCGTTGTCCGGCATCGATCCGAGCATGCGGAGGTCAGCGCCCGCGAGGAAACCGGACTCCTTACCCGACGTGATCACAAGGCCTTTGATCTCGTCCTTGACGCAGAACTCGTTGACGATGAAGTTCTCATAATCCTCGATCAGGTCGCCGTTCCAGACATTCATCGACTGGCCAGGCAGGTCGATGATCATGAGCGCGATGCCGTCGCTGTCAATCTCAATGCTGAATGATTTATAAGTCATAGGGTTCTCCCTTATTGGGGGCTTGAGGCCACGCCCACTGGCGCGCCGCTTGTCTTCTTCGAATAGGCTGCGGTGTCATTGCTTGCGAAAGCGTGGATCACACCGCGGGTGGAATGCGGAGCGGCAAAGTTGCCCTCCGTATCAAGAGTGATGACTGCGCCCAGGCCACCATGTGTGGCCATGCGCGTGATAACGGATTGGGAGGCTTCGGAAACGGAAAGGCCGCCTTCAACAAGCAACGAGACCGAATGCGCCGCCGCATGGCGAATGAACCACTCGCCATGACCGGTGGCGGAGACAGCTGCACCAAGGTTGTCCGCATAGGTCCCTGCACCAACAACCGGCACATCGCCGACCCGGCCGGGGACCTTGGCATCATAGCCGCCCGTCGAGGTCGCCGCCGCGACATTGCCGCAACGATCAAGCGCGACTGCGCCAACCGTGCCGTGCTCCTCAGGCTCGCTCCCGTAACGCAGGAACCAGCCCTCTGGGGCCTCTTCAGCACCGAGTTCTCGGACGAAGGCCTCGCCTCGGTCACCCACCACAAAGACGTGACGGGACTGCTCCATCACCAGGCGCGCGGCTTGCACCGGCGACTTGGTGTTGATCAGTGAGCCGACGGCTCCAGCATTAAGATCGCTGCCGGACATAATCGCAGCATCGTTCTCAACAAACCCTTCCGCGTTCACGATGGATCCGCGGCCGGCATTGTAGAAACCGGAAGCTTCAAGATCGGCCACGGCGCCAGCAACGGCGTCGACAGCACTGATCCCCTCACGGAGTTCCAAGCTGACGATCTCTGCCAGGTTCTTGATGAACTCCATGTCTTCGTCAGTGATGTTCTCACCGTCCGTATACGCTCCGCCATGAAGACCGATCGCATAGGCCGCCTGTGCATCGCACATCTCTTGGGCAAAAGATGGGGTGAGCGACACAGCCAAAGCCGCAGCGCTGCCCATCATCATCTTGGCACTGCTCATCATCATGTCTCGTGTCCAGGACGCCGAGGGCCGATCAGCCCTCGCTCGGCATGATCCTTAGACCCGCTCGATGATCGTCGCGGTGCCCATGCCGCCGCCGATACACAGCGTGGCGAGGGCCGTCGACTTGCCGGTGCGCTCAAGCTCGTCGAGCACCGTACCGAGGATCATACCGCCGGTCGCGCCGAGCGGGTGACCCATCGCGATGGCGCCGCCGCAAACATTGATATCTGAGTGATCGATATCGAGGGCTTGCATGAAGCGCAGCACCACCGAAGCGAAGGCTTCGTTGAGCTCCCACAGATCAATGTCGGCCGTGCTCATTCCGGCGCGGTCGAGCACCTTCTTCGCAACGAACTCAGGGCCCGTCAGCATGATCGTCGGCTCACTGCCGATCGATGCCATGGCTTTGATCCGTGCACGCGGTTTGAGGCCGAACTTCTTACCGATCTCTTCATTGCCCAGAAGGATCGCTGACGCACCGTCCACGATGCCGGACGAGTTGCCTGGTGTGTGTATGTGGTTGATCTTCTCAAGCTCAGGGTACTTCTGAAGCGCGACCTTGTTAAAGCCAGGCATCATTTCGCCCATGCCTTGGAACGATGGGCCAAGGGCGCCGAGGCTTTGCATATTGGCTTCAGGACGGATCGTTTCGTCATAGGTCAAGACATCAAGACCGATCACGTCTTTGACAGGCACAACCGACTTCGCAAAACGGCCCTCATCCCAGGACTGTTTCGACCGCCGGTGGCTTTCCACCGCATACGCATCAGCGTCGTCGCGGCTGATGCCGTATTTGGTGGCGATCAGGTCCGCTGAGATGCCTTGCGGGACCACATAATTCTTGAAGTTGACGGATGGGTCGACCATCAAGGCGCCACCGTCTGAACCCATCGGTACACGGCTCATCGCTTCGACGCCGCCACCGATCGCCATGTCGGCCTCGCCGGACATGACCTTGGCTGCCGCCATGTTGGTCGCCTCAAGCGCCGAGGCGCAGAAACGGTTGATCTGCACACCGGCGGTGGTTTGCGCGTAGTCGGCCTGCAGAATCGAGGTGCGCGCGATGTCAGCGCCCTGCTCGCCCACTGGCGAGACGCAGCCAAAGACGACATCGTCGACATAGCGGGTGTCGAGCTCGTTGCGATCACGGACCGCGGACAGCACCTGGGCACCCAGCTGCACCGGGGTGATTTCGTGCAGGCTGCCGTCGGATTTGCCTTTGCCACGCGGCGTCCGGACCGCGTCGTAGATGAAGGCCTCTGTCATGGGGCTTCTCCTCATTGCTGATTTTGACACCCCCGATACAGACTCCTTGCGGCCCTGACCAGGAGGGCACAGCATCACAGTTGTCGGCTGCGGGGGACGTGGCTAGGAGGCGCGTTCCCGCGGGCAAAAGCTCCGAAGGTGCGGGGGTGTAGCTCAATTGGTTAGAGCTGGCGGCTCATAACCGCTAGGTTGGGGGTTCGAGTCCCTCCGCCCCTACCATTCTGGAGGTTGGTCAGCTGAACGCCGCCATGCGTCGGTTTGCATCACGAAAACGAGAAAAAGCGGCGATCCTCTACGAGATCGCCGCTTCACACTGGTCACCACGGTAACCGCATGCCTTACTTGTTATAGAGCGGGTAGAAGTAGAGCATGTCACGAATGGTCTGAGGCCACGCGCTGGCATTGTCGGTGTTGCTACCGTTCATCACGCAGCCTTGCCAAGCGTTGCCTTGGTTAGCCAGGTTCGGGCAGACCGCTCCGTAGTAACCCACCGTCCCAAGCTGCGTTTGAAATGAGGGCAAGAGACCGCTGCCCCAATTGTAGAGCCGGTTGTCTGCCTTCGACCAGATCACCCCGATCTGTTGGCCTTCATACTGCTGCAAGTTGTCGCCGTTGTTGTACGGAATGAACTTACCTGAGCTTGGGTCCTTCACCAGAAACGAGATGAGCGCCGGCGCAGTGACGACAAATGTCTTAGACTTGCCGGCATTGGGATCCCAGAACGTAAGCTCTGTCACCAGGTTCTCGTTCTCGCTCTTGATCACGCCGGTGTAGTTGTTCCCGCCTTGCGGCGTGAAGTTGATGTCGACCTCTCCAATATCAAAGCCCCCTTGGGTGTAGCTGGTGACATCGGTGATCGTCCCCAGTTCCGCACCGTAAATCGAGCGCCCGGCCGACGACATGATCGGCTCAAGGGCGGAGACGATCTGGTAAAAGTTGTAGGGGTTGTCTCGGATCACGTCGCCGATATCCGACGCGAGCTTATAGGTACCGGTGACAAAATTGTTGTTGTTGTTCTGCGAGCCAGAATGTTGCCAGAGGGCAAGACCCGCCACGCTACCATAAGCGGGATTGGTCGAGATCTCGTCGCGAATCTCATTCTCAGCGACGGCCGCGTTCGGGATCCATGTCCAGACCTGACTAGCTGGCGGTTCATCGTTGGGATGTTCAGGCGCGGCGGCAATCGCCACCGGCGAAATGGAGATCCCACTGTAGTTGCTGTCGTACAGCGTGTTGGTCAGGGACGGCACCGACCGCCCCGCGCCGTCGCCATCATAGATCGGGTCGCCATTGCTGACGTTGATCAACATGGCAATGAACGAGTTCGCCGGTCCCGATTCCACCGAGAGAACACTTGTGGGATTTGGTCCACCGACGAGGTCAATCGCCGCGTTCACAGCCGTGATCAGCCCCGACACGTTGGAATCAAGCGCTTCAGGCGAACCAATCCCTGCACCGACAATCAGTGTGCTCCAATTTTGAATATCCGAAGCATCATTGATGCTGACCCCGCCTGGAGAGATTTGAAGGATCTCGTTGAGGATGATCTGGCCATCACCAAGACCGCCGCCGCCGCCGCTGGCGAGAATGGACAACCCATAGAGCATATCTTGGAGATCGTTCGAGCTGTAGTGGGTCGAACCAGCCTGTGCACCTTGCACGGCCATTACACTGCATACGGATAGCGCTGCTACCGAGTTCTTAAAACGAGACAATATCCCGCATAGAGACGTTCTGTAGATTTCTGATGAGCTCTCAATCATAGAAGTACCCTCTTTGTAAAGATAAAAGAACAGTGTCTGGAGAATCTTGGCGATTTCCAGCGTGCCGCAACTGGGCTGTGCTGGGGATACCATGGAGCGGATGGCCACGCGCCACGCACATCCAGGAGCGCCCTGAATCCAGTTAGTAGTTTTGCCGCGAGAGATTCGCGTCAGGCGTGTCACAACAAAAATGAGGAGATGCCAGCCAAGACGAGAGACAACATCGTCAACGGATTAATAAAGGGCAATGATTACCGCGTTCACAACCAGCGATGCGGTATGCACACGAAGGGGCGCACCTCAGATCTGGCGCTGGCTTGAGATGATCGCCAGACGATGTTGCAGCTCTTCAGCATACAACTTTTTTGGCGACCGTCTTCACTCGCGGTCACCATCCGCCGAGGCCGAAAGGCTCACGGGGATGATGGAGCGATGGACTAGTTGGCCAACACGCGATGCACGGCCGCCCGCGCCCGCAACGCTGCCGCTTTGGCAACAACGGCCTCGTCCTGCGTTGCCAGCGCCGTCCGCTGTGCATCCAAGAGCGACAGCAGGCTGTCCGCACCTTCCTGATACCGCGCTTCTGAAAGCTTGAGTGACCGGCGAGCCGAGACCTCCGCGTCATTCAGAAGCTGCGCACGCTTCACAGCGCCATTGTAAAGAACCAGACTCTCATCCGTTTCTGTGAGAGCGGCGAGGACCGTGCGCTCATACTCGGCGAGCGCGGCATCCGCCTCGGCCCGCGCGGCCGCGCGCTCCTGCAGCAGTGTTGGGAAGGACAGAAGGTTCCAACTGATGGATGGGCCCGCGGAGTAACCGAACGCGGCCTCGGTCCCGAGATCGCCAAACTCCAGAGCGGTCAGGCTCGCGCTCCCGGTGAGCGTGATCGAGGGGAAAAGCTCTGCAACCTCGACACCCACATCATAGGTCTCCGCCGCCAAGCTCCGCTCCGCTGCCCGCACGTCAGGACGTCGCCGCAGCATATCTTCGGGGGCGTCGAGCACCACGACCTCGGCCATGGTCGGCATGGGAGGCGCCTGATCCTCGGTCACAAGATTGGGGAAGCGGTCAAGAAATTCCGGCACCGTCATGCCTGTCAGCAGCGCCAACGACGAGAGCGCCTGCGCCGCCGAGGTCTCAATTTCCAAGACCCCCGCCTCAACCGTCAGCACCTGAGAGCGCTGGCGTTCGGCATCGAGCTCGGGCGCTTCTCCGTAGGCGACAAGCTGTTCGGTCAGCTTCAGGGTTTCGCGCTGAGCCTCGAGGTTTTCAATCGCGACATCGCGGCGGTTCAGCGCCTCGACGAGAAGGATGAAGGTGTCGACCGCCTCAGCCGTTACGAGCCGCATCGTGTCGTCGAGAAGCTCTTGCTGCTCCATAGCGCGGCTACCGGCGGCCTGCGCCTGGCGACGGAGACGGCCGAAGACATCGATCTCCCAACTCGCATCGCTCGCCGCGTTGTAGGTGTTGAACTCAGGACCCGAAGCATCGACGACCTCGCCGCCCCCGCCGCCAGCAAAACCGGCAAAGTTCGCCTGCGCAGCCCGCTGCCGCGTGGCGCCGAAGGAGGTGGATCCCTGCGGCAATAATGCGCGACGCGCAGCGCTCGATCGCGCCTTCGCCGCCTCGAGCTGATAGAAGGCCACGCGCAGGTCACGGTTCTCTTCCCTGGCGATCGCGACGACCTCAGCGATCCGAGGGTCAGAATAGGCCTGCCACCAGGCACCTGCCGCCACCTCGCCCTCGTCGGTGAAGACGGGGCGATCGGCAAAGACAAACGCGTCCTGCCGGTCCTCGACCTCGGGCTCACTGTATCGTGGACCAACCGTCACACAGCCTGGGAGCGACAACAGCGTGAAAATGATTAAGTGCCTTCGCACGTGCGAACCTCGCCTTTACGTTAGTCCTAACATGGCCGTGATAAGGTAGAGTTTCCAATGGGGATGGATGACGCTGTGATTGAAGATTTGGAAACCGAGGACAAGTCGCGCCGTTGGGTGGTCCTGGCCGCTGGCTGCTTTGCTGTGGCGGTGATCATCTATGTCGGCGCTGGCCGCCTCTTCGCAGCCGAGACCGCACGCACCGAGCCCCTGACCGACACCCTGCCGCTGGTCGAGCTCACCGAAATCCAGCCGGTTGACCAGGTCTTCACCGTCGAAGAGGAAGGTTTCTTGCGCCCTCGCGCGGAAGTGAACGTCGTGCCAGAAGTGGTGGGCAAGGTTGTCGAGGTTGCCGATCAGTTCGAACCAGGCGGCCGTTTCGCCGCGGGCGATCTTCTCTACCGCATCGATCCGACGACCTTCGAGGCCGATGTTTTGCGGGCGGAGGCTGACGTTGCCTCGGCCGAAGCGAGCCTCAACCGCGCGCGCTCGGAAAACGCTCGGCAACAGCGCCTTGCCGATATCGGCGCGGCATCAGCCAGTAATCTTGATCAGGCCCGCAGCGACCTCGCGGGCGCACAGGCCCAAGTGAAACAAGCCGAAGCTTCGCTCGTCAGTGCCCGCAAGAGCCTTGCCGACACCGAAGTGCGCGCGCCGTTCGATGCGTCCGTGATCGACGAGGACATCGCACTCGGGGATTATGTGCAGCCCGGACAAAGCACCGCGACGATTTTTGACGTGAGCGCTGGGGAGATCATCCTCGACCTCTTGCCGGTCGATGCACGCGCTGTGCGCGCGGCGGCGGATGAGGCCGAGGGTCTTCTGCCGGTCGTCATCACACCCACAGGCGCGAGCGCCAGCACGGCGCAGCTCACAGGCTACATCAAGCGCTTTGGCAACTCCGTCGATCTCGTCACCCGCACCGTGCCGGTGGTTGTCGAGGTCCCGAACGCTTTCACCGGCGATAGCGGACGCATCGCCTACGCCAACGACTTTATGCACGTGACCATGCCCGCCCGCTCCAATGAGACGCTCTATGCGACCGCTTCCGGCGTGATCCGGCAGGCGCAGTTCCTCTGGCTCCTTGATGGCGACAGTCGCCTCACCGCGGTCCCCGCCACACCCGTTGACCGGGAAGGCAGCATGGTGATCTTCCGCTCACCGAGCGACCTTGACGGCCGCGAGGCGGTGCTGACAGCGTTGACCGAAGAAACCGAGGGCGCCGAGGTGAAAGTGGTGACGGCCAGCCGTGCTGAGGGCGAGTTGTTGCAATGAACCGCTCGATCCGTTGGTTCGTTGACAGCCGCGTCGCGGCCAACCTCCTCGCTTTCTTCTTGATTTTCGCGGGGCTGTTCTCAGCCACGACCCTCACAATCCGCCTGTTCCCCGGCACAGTCTCCTACGCGATCTCGATCATCGTCCCCTATCCTGGCGCCTCGCCGGAGGAGGTCGAAGAAGGCATCGTCGAGCCGATTGAAGAGCGGATCGAGGGGATCGAAGACGTTCGGGAGATCGATGCCACGGCTGCGGAAAACCAGGCCAGCGTCATCGTCAATCTCGATTTCGGTGCGGACACAGAAGAGCTCACCAACGAGGTTCGCAGCGCTGTCAATCAGATCACGGTCTTCCCTGAAGAGGCCGAAGAGCCACGGGTCGCCGAAATCGACCAAGACGAACAGATCGCCCAGGTCCTGGTCCATGGCCCGATCGAGGCGATGGAGCTCAAAAAGATCGCGAACGATGTGCGCGACCGGCTCCTCAACTACAGCTCGATGAGCCGCGTCAACGTCGAGGGCGTGCCAGACTATCTCATCGACATCGAGGTCCCATCAGCGCGGCTTGAGGCGCTGGGGCTCTCCCTCAACCAGATTGCTGGATTGATCGGTGAACGGTCATTGGAGCTCTCCGGCGGCGAGATCGAAGGCCGCGAGCAGCGGCTGCTGGTCCGCACGCTAGGCGAAGCTGAATTCGGTGACGAGTTCGGCTCGATCAGCCTCCTGACCTCGGCCGCTGGCGCACCGACGCTTCTCAGCGAGATTGCGACCATCGACGACGGGCTCTCGGACGACCCCGTCATCACGCGATACAACACCCAGCCGGCGATCGCTCTCAACATCTATCGCATCGGCGACGAGCAAACCTTCCAGATCATCGCGGATGTCAAACAGGTGATCGCAGAAGCCGACACCTTCCTCCCTCGCAATGTTCAGCTTGAGTTGTTTGACGATAACTCCAAAGGCCTCCGCGACCGGATCGGGCTCTTGGTGCGCAACGCGATCCTTGGCTTTATCCTTATCCTGGCGCTGCTTCTTTTGTTCCTTGATGTCCGCGTGGCGTTTTGGGTCGGCGTCGGTGTGGCCATCAGCTTTGTCGGGACATTCATCCCCATGCAGATGGCCGGGATCACCATCAACCAGCTCTCGATCTTCGCCTTTATCCTCGCGATCGGGATCGTCGTCGATGACGCGATCGTGGTGGGCGAGAACATCTACGCCACGGTCGAGGGCGGCGAAGAGGACCCCAAGCAAGCAGCGAAACGCGGCACCGAGCGGGTCGCGGCGCCGGTCTTTTTCTCCGTGTCCACCACTGTCGTTGCCTTCCTGCCGCTGATGTTCGTGCCCTCCACCGTGGGCCAATTTATCTCTGACATCGCCTTTGTCGTCTGCGCCGTTCTCGTCCTTTCACTGATCGAGAGCTTCTTCATTCTGCCCAAGCACCTCTCTCACCTTCATGATCGCAAGCCCAAATCGTGGTCTGTGCGGCGCTGGGCTGATCCTTTGCGCAACAATGTCGCCAAGCGGCTCGATACGTTCAGTGAACGGCGTTTGCGGCCGGCCGTCACCTTCGCTGCGACCAAGCCCTGGGCCACCATCATGTTCGCTGTTGCGGCGCTGATCGCCACGCTCTCGCTCTTCTCCGGCGGCGTTATTCGGCAGATCTTTTTCCCCGAGATCGAGGGCAATTTCGTCTCCGCCGAACTGGAACTCGCTGAAGGCACGTCGCAAGACCAGACCGTCGCCGCTGCGCAAATCATCCTTCAGAGTGCTGAAGAAGCCGCTCGCATGGTCGCCGAGGACGTCAACATCGACCCTGATGACGTCATTGAGGGGATCATTTGGAGCCTTGGGTCCAGCGTCAACGGAGATGGGCTCGGTGCCGTGACCGTCGCATCGGGGCCCGCCGCCAACGCGGCCTTCTTCACGGTGAAGATCCAGGACGCCGCGGAGCGCCGGTTCACCGCGATCGCTTTCGAAGCCGCCTGGCGTGAGGCCACGGGCCGGATCGCTGGCGCGCAGAAACTGACCTTCTCTTACAGCATCACTGGCGCTGAGCTGCCCGTCGAGATCCTCGTTCTTGGCACAGATGATGATGAAGCGCGCGCCGCGATGGCTGAGATGCGCTCGCGGCTTGAAGAGATGCGCGGCGTCTTCGACGTCACTGATGACCGGTTCCGCACGACGGCCGAGGTCCAGCTCTCCCTCCGCCCCGAGGCTGCCTCCTTCGGCGTCGATCTTCAAACCGTCGCACAAGCCGTGCGCGCCTCCTATTTCGGCGCCGAGGCCACGCGGATCCAGCGTGACCGCGAAGAGATTGAGGTCCGGGTCCGTCTGCCTGAAGACGAACGGGAGACGATCGAAGACATCAAACGGCAAAAGATCATCGTCAATGGCGAGGCCATCCCGATCGCAGCCGTCGCCGATATCAGCATTGGTCAGGCACCAGCGACGATCACCCGGCTTGATGGCAAACGCCTTTTCACCTTACGCGCCGACGTTGACCCCACGATCACCACCGGCGGCGCCATCACCGCGCGGCTTCTGGGACCTGTTTGGGATGAGATCGGCTCGAAATATCCTGGCGTGACGGTCGAGCCCGGCGGCGACCAGGAGGAGCAGGCCCGCGCATTGCCGCCACTCTTTAGAAACTTCGTGCTCGCCCTTTTTGCGATCTACGCGCTTTTGGCTTTGGCCTTTAAGAGTTACAGCCAGCCCTTCGTGGTGATGTCGGTGATCCCGTTCGGCTTGATCGGTGCGTTCTGGGGCCACGCCATGCTCGGTCTCGACATCTCGCTCTTGTCGATCTTCGGGATCATTGGTCTGTCCGGCGTCATCATCAACGACGCGCTGTTGATGGTCGACTATATCAACGAGAATTTGGGCAAGGGTCTTGAGCGCATCGACGCGGTCGTTGACGCAGCGATTGTCCGCTTCCGCCCGATTATCCTCACCTCACTGACGACATTCTTCGGTGTGACACCGATCGTTCTTGAGCAAAGCGTTCAGGCGGCCTTCTTGAAACCCACAGCGGTCTCGCTGGGCTTTGGAATCTTGTTCGGCACGGTGGTTCTGATGGTGGTCGTGCCAGCCGTCGCGGTCTTGCACCTCAAAGCGAAGGCGTTCTTTGCGCAGCTCACCAACAGCAGCGCTGAGGAACCACAGCCCGCCTGAGCCGGGGGTAGAGCCGGCCCGCGGAGCGGCCTATATCCCTCTCCCACCCCGCAAGGAGAGGCATGGCCGAAGCAGACCCCATCTCTGGCCAAAAGCTCATTGGCCACGCGCTCATCGCCGATGAGGTGCGCCGCCTGCCTGCTCGGCCCGGTGTCTACCGCATGCTGGGGAAAGACGGCGAGGTCCTCTATGTCGGCAAGGCGCGAAGCCTCAAGGCGCGGGTCGCCAACTATGCCACCCTCAATGGCCACGCGAACCGCATCGCGCGGATGATCTCTGAGACCCGGTCAATGGAGTTCGTGGTCACGGACACAGAGACCGAGGCGCTTCTTCTTGAGGCGAACCTGATCAAACAGCTCCGCCCACGCTACAATGTGCTGCTCCGGGACGATAAGAGCTTTGCTTCGATCTTGATCGCTGAAGACCACGCGTATCCGCAGATCCTCAAGCACCGCGGCGCCCAGAAACGGCCGGGCGCCTATTTCGGGCCCTTTGCCAGCGCCAACGCGGTCAACCGCGGGCTCAACACCTTGCAGAAGGCTTTCCTTCTTCGTTCGTGCAATGACAGTGTTTTCGAGAACCGGGAGCGCCCCTGCCTTCTTTACCAGATCAAGCGGTGCGCGGCGCCCTGCACCGGTGTTGTCGGCGAGGAGGAGTATGGCGCGCTTGTCGGCCAAGCCGCAATGTTCTTGCGCGGCGGTAACCGCGAGGTGGTCTCGGCGCTTTCCAAAGAGATGGACGACGCGGCCGAGGCGCTCGAGTTCGAACGTGCAGCGCGGCTCCGGGACCGGATCCGGGCCCTCGCCCACCTGCAAGAGAGCCAAGGGATCAACCCCGGCTCGGTCGACGAGGCGGACGTTTTCGCCATCTACGCCGATGGCGGACAGTCATGCGTGCAAGCCTTTTTCTTCCGTGCAGGACAAAATCTCGGCAGCCGCGCCTACTTTCCGAAAGCGGATAAGGATGTCTCTGACCCTGCCATTCTGGCTGCGTTCCTTGCGCAGTTCTACGATGGCCGCATGCCGCCGCGGACCATCCTCTTGTCCGACGCCATCGATGATCAGGAGCTCTTGGGGGAAGCCCTGAGCGTCAAAGCGGGCCGGAAAGTCGAGGTTCTGTCGCCCAAACGGGGGGAGAAGAAGGACCTCGTCGCTCACGCTCTGATGAACGCCCGCGAAGCGCTGGGCCGCCGCCTTGCCGACACAGCGAGCCAAAAGCGCTTGATGGACGGCCTTGCAGAGACGCTGGAGCTCACGGCGACGCCGACGCGGGTTGAGTGCTACGACAACTCGCATATTGGCGGTACAGGGATGGTTGGCGGCATGGTGGTCGCTGATGAGGAAGGCTTTGCACGGAACAAGTACCGCAAGTTCAACATCAAAGACGAAGACGTCGTGGGCGGTGACGATTTCGGCGCCATGCGGGAGATGCTGTCGCGCCGCTTTGGCCGCCTCGTCAAAGAAAGCGCACCGGGTCAGGACGATTGGCCGTCCGTGATCGTGATCGATGGCGGCCTAGGACAGCTGTCGGCGGCCAAGGCCGCGATGGAAGACGCAGGCATCCGCGTCGGGCCTGATATTGAGGGCGGCGACATCATGCTCCTCACCATCGCCAAAGCGCGGCGCGAGAACGCCCATGGCGGCAAGACCGCCGACCGCTCTGCCTCGGCGGTGGCTGAGCAGTTCTTCGCGCCGGGCCGGTCACCCTTCATGCTGCCGCCCCGCTCACCTGTACTCTACTATCTGCAAAGACTGCGGGACGAAGCGCACCGTTTCGCCATCGGCGCTCAGCGGGCCAAGCGGCAAAAGCAAATGACGTCGAACCCGCTTGATGCCATTGAGGGCGTCGGGGCATCGCGGAAGAAGGCTCTCCTCCATCATTTCGGCTCCGCCAAGGGTGTGGCCCGCGCGAAACCCGCTGATCTTGAAGCCGTAGACGGAATATCGGGCGCGCTCGCGCAGCGGATCTACGACCACTTCCACAGCCAGGGGTAGGTGTCAGAAGGGGTTGCCTACACGCGTAGTCTGGTTTTCTCTCCACCCGCGGAAAGGAAAACCAACGATGCTCCCAAGCCTGATACTCACTGCCGCCCTTGCCCTGGTGCAGGACCCGGTCCCGCGGATCACCGACGCCTCTGCCCAAGCCATTGTCGATGGCTGCCGCGCCTATGCGGAGGAGAACGACCTCACCGTGGCGATCAGCGTCGTCGATGACCGCGTGCGGCTGGTCGCATTCCGCCGCATGGACGGAACACGCGAGGGGCCAGCGGGTTTTGCCATGGACAAAGCGGAGTACTCGGCCACCTGGGGCTCTGCGACCAAGGGCTTATCCGATGCGGTGTCGGAAGGTCGGCTCGGCTTTGCGCTAGCGACGAATGGGCCGCCAGTCGAAGGCGGCATACCGATCTACACGGATGATGGTACCCTCATTGGCGGTGTTGGCGTCTCCGGCGCACCGGCTGTCGAGGACGCACGATGCGCGCGCGCAGGGATCGAGCGCGCGGGGCTTCAGGACAGCCGGAGCTGATCACGGCGCGGCGAACACGTTGTCCTGGAGCTCCACGCCAATGCTCGTATTGTCCCGGATCACTTGAGCCAGCGTCGTTCCGGCGACGCGGTTCATCTCACCAGGCCGCAGGTCGTTTTGATACCAGAAACGATCGCCATCTCGAACATTCGTAAACTGAGCGATGAGAATGGACCTAAAGAGCGGCCCAAGCTGACCGCCTGCGGGATCGACATCCTCGCTCAGGCCGCCGACCCAAAGATCGATGTCGTCGACGCTGCCATAGGTCGCCCGCAGCGCATCCACCACATCAGTGTCCGACGTGATGTCACCAAAGTCGGTCACACGTCCAAGGCCCATCACCTCGCGCATCTCGTTGTAGCCAGGCACGCCGTGGTCGCGGCCACGCTGAATGTTCAGCGACGCGAGATCAAATCCGCCAGCGCCAGGCATGCCGAAAAGGAAGTTGCGCACATCGGTGATGATCTTCGCATCAATCATTTGGTGCTGCTGCGCGGCAAGGCCTCTGAGGATCGGATCGATATCATCCTCTGCCTGCAGAAGATCGGGCGCTGTGAAGAACGCTTCACGGAGGCTGATGTGACCGTCCGTAATATCCGTGCCCGATGCATCGACGCGAAACAGCTGTTCGTTCAGCATGGAGTGACCGAGCCGGAAAGCCGCGACGCTGAACTCGTTGAAAATCCCAGCATCCACGGACGCATCATACCCGGTATAGGCCGGGATCGCGCCCACGCCGATGAGCGCCGGGAGAAACTCCTCATAGGTGATGATCTGGAGCTTCGCGATCACCAACCGGCGGGCATCCTCGAAGACGTCATTCGCGTTGCGGCTGGGGCTTTCCGCCTGCAGAATAGCAGCGAGACGGTTGTGCTCGCGCACGAACAGCGTGTGCATGACAGCAAGACCGAGCTGCTCGTTCGCACGGACATCGCCAGCAAGAAAAAGCGTGGTGGGGTCGGTGACAAAGCCGTTCGCGTTGACGAGACTGTCCTCATTAAACGGAAGAAGGTTGCCCTCGCTTGTCTTCAGGAACGGGCTGTCCGGACCCACGCGCAGCGCCGCCACGCGCTCGTCGTCGGAGCCATAGACCTGCGAGCCATCGATGTAGGCGGTGATCTCGTTCTCCTGCTCGCGCGGGTTGCTCGCATCGGTGCCTGTGTCGGGGTCAAACAAAGCCCGGCTAAAGCTGATCACCGCGATACCCGACGAGGTCGGATCAAAATGTGGATCGCCCGTCGGCACCGTGATGTCCGCATCCTCCTCAGCACCATCGGTGAGGTCGAGGTCATGGTCGATGAATTGGCCCCACTGCCAAACAAAGTCCGTCCCGCCAAAGCTGTTGGGAATGCTCTCACCCTCGTCCTGCGCATGCACATTGTTCGAAACGACGCGCGCACTCGGCCGCAACGCACCAGCTAGCGATGATACATCGTCCGTGTAGTCAGCATCGCCGAGGCGCAAGAGATGGGCAAAACTGACGCCCCAGGAGGGATTGGCGATGTTGTTGGCACTTCCGTCATAGGTTCTGATCTCACGACCGCCGCGTGAGATGCCTTGATCTTGGCGCCTGCCGCGCGCCAAGCCGCGCCGCGTGCTGGTGGTCGGATCGATGCCCTGGGGCGATGGACCGCCGGGGCCGGTGTCTTCAATAACAATGCGGCACTCGTCGCTCGCAGTCTCACCATCGTTGGTGGTCACCGTCATCTTCAAGACGACGACGCGGTTGCTGGGGACCACCGGCGCCGTGAAGCTCGGGGTCAGCGTGTCAGCACCAGCCAGCGCAACCGTCGGGCCAGACGTTTGCACCCAAGACACTGTGGGGTTGTCGCCTGCACCGGAAAAACTCGCCGACAGTGTGATCGTGCCTGTCTCCACAACGGAGGAGTCAGCGCCGGCCGAAGCCGTGAAGCCCGCGCTCGAGCTCCCGCTATCGCCGCAGCCGTGGAGAAGCAAAGAACTGGTCAGCACCATCGTCAGTGCAGCAACACGCCGTTTGAGCATCATAGCTGTCCCCTCTCAGAACATTGTCCCCACGACATTCTGATGCCCCAGAATAGCATCTCGCCTGTCTGTTACAATGTGTCAGAGAGGAGTTGTGTATCAAACGGTGCCGAAGCTTGGTGAACTGCTACCCTTCGTGTTGGCGCACCCAAGCATCGAGAAGACGGACGCCATAGCCCGTGCCGCCTTTCGGCTCGGTATCGCTGTCCTTTTTCTTCCAAGCCGTACCCGCAATATCGAGATGTGCCCATGGCACGTCCTTTTCGATAAAGCGCGAAAGGAAGGCGGCCGCCGATGAGCTGCCGCCGTCCCGGCCACCAATGTTCTTCATATCAGCGACGTCGGACTTGATCATATCGCGGTGGGCATCGCCAAGCGGCATGCGCCATAGCTCATCACCAGTGGCCTCGCCGGCATCAAGGAAAGCTGAGGCCAAGGCGTCATCCTCTGTGAACAGACCACCATACTCACTGGCGAGGGCGATCAGGATCGCGCCGGTCAACGTGGCCAGATCCACCATCGCCTTGGGCTTGTAGCGATCCTGGGCATAGGTGAGGACATCGGCCATCACCAGGCGCCCCTCAGCGTCCGTGTTCAGAATTTCGATGGTCTGTCCCGACATCGACGACACAATGTCGCCGGGCCGTTGGGCGTTACCGCCGGGCATGTTCTCAACAAGGCCAACCAGTCCGACAACGTTGCATTTCGCCTTTC
The DNA here is from genome assembly GCA_038745625.1 of Pseudomonadota bacterium. Classification (GTDB taxonomy): domain Bacteria; phylum Pseudomonadota; class Alphaproteobacteria; order Caulobacterales; family Parvularculaceae; genus Parvularcula. The sequence goes on from JBCDLG010000031.1 coordinate 22,880, forward strand.
GGCCAGCCAGTGCCCGCATCGCGCCGACCACGGCGGCCGAGCCGCCCATATCCATCTTCATCTCGTCCATATTGGCCGGAGGTTTGAGGCTGATGCCGCCGGTATCGAACGTCACGCCCTTGCCGATAAATGCGAGAGGCCGCTCGCCCGCTGGACCACCGTTCCACTGCATCACCACCATCTGGCTTTCGCGGATCGACCCCTGCCCGACACCCAGTAAGCTGCCCATGCCGAGCTTGCGCATCTCGTCCTCACCAAGGACTTCGACCTCAACACCGACGCTCTCAAGCTCGCGGCAGCGCTCCGCATAGCTTTCAGGATAGAGAACATTAGGCGGCTCGGTGACAAGGTCGCGGGCCAGCTTGATGCCCTCATAAACCTCTTTGAGCGGAGCAAATTCGGCTTCGGCAGTGGCCTCGTCCGTGATCACGGTCACCTTTTCGAGCTTAGGGAGTTGATCTGCCTCGGCCTTTTTGCGGTACTTGGTGAAACGATAGGAACGCTGTGCCGCGCCGTAGGCCACATGTGCTGCGCCGCCCTCGGGCGCGAAGATCGAGAGGTCGGTAAACTTCGCCATCGCAAGCGCAGCCCCTTTACCCCCCAGCTTGGCCATCTTGAGCGGATCGCTGGCCTCGATCTGACCAGCACCCAAAAGCACCACTGTCGCACCCGGCATGCTCGCATGGCCCGCGAGCGTCACGGTCTGGCCCCGTTTTCCGGAAAAATCGGAAGCCTTGGCAGCGCGCTTCAAATCATCGGCCATGTCCGCAAGCGCCGAAGGGACCACGATATCGCCTTCCTTGGCGACGGGAATAACAACCATTCCGGTACCGGACAGCGAGCTTGCGAAAGTGACATCGACCATTGCGTTCTCCAATTCAAAGACGGCCTCGAAACCGTTTAGTGTTCCGTGCTAGGCGCCTTGGCTAGCGTTGAAAATCCCAAAGCGCTGCCCGTCATCGATGAGGATCTGTTGAGCCGTCTCGACCGCTATATCTTCCGGCAGACACTGCTGCCGTTTCTGCTGATCTTGGCGTGCACGACCGCGGTGGCATGGCTGACTCAAGTTCTCAACAGGATGGATCTGATTGTTGATGATGGCGGGACGCTGCTGGCCTTTTTCAAGGTGACGATGCTGCTGATCCCGAGCCTCGTTGGTCTTGTCCTACCGATCGCGCTGCTCGCGGCATGCCTCTATGTCACCAACGCACTGATGGTGGACAGCGAGATCCCGGTGATGCGCGCCGCTGGCGCCAGCCGCCTGAGACTCGCCAAGCCGCTCCTGATCTTATCGGTGCTGGCGTCAGCGGTGGTGCTCTACGTCAATCTTGACCTGCAGCCGCGCAGCTATCGCCTCCTCAAAGACACGATCTACGATGTGCGGAACAATCTTGCGAGCTCGCTGGTACGCGACCGGGTCTTCACCGAGGTTGTCGACGATCTCACCGTCTATGCCGAAGACGTTCGCCCGGGGGATCAGTATGTGGGCCTGCACATTTATGATGCACGCGATCCAGCCCGGGAGACGACCTACACCGCCGAGAATGGCGTTTTCGCCGTGACCGAGGTGGGGCCCCGCCTCTTTCTTCTGCGCGGGACAGCCCAATGGCAGGACCCCGACACCGGCAAGATCGAGATCGTACGTTTCAATGAGACAGCGATCGATATGGCCGAGCTGGGCGGCGACCAGGGCTCCGCTCGGAACTACGAGGGTACCGAACGCTACTTAAGCGAACTGCTCAATCCGGATCTCACCAACGAATACGACGTTGCCTTGGCTAGCCGTTTCATTGCCGAGGGCCATTCGCGACTGGCAACGCCGCTCTACTGCATCGCCTTTGCCTTGCTGTCGGCGTCTTTTCTCCTCACCGCGACGACATCGCGCCGAGGCTATGGCAAGAGGATACTGTTTGCGAGTTTGACGGCGGGAGGCATCCGCATCCTCGGCTACCTCGGTCAGAGCATGGCCGCGGGGGCACCTGCGCTTAACCCGGTGCAGTACGCTATTCCCGCCATCACTATTATCATCTGTATAGTGATTATCGTGAATCCTAACCGTTACCGTTTCCGAAGTGACGCTTGGTTGAAACGACAAAATCGTCTGCGGCAAAGAGCCGAGGTCACGGCATGATTGAGACGACGCTCGCTGAAAGGTACTTGATGGAACGGACGTTGCGGAACGTCGTGGTCCTGGGCGCGGCTTCGTTTGCTCTCATCGTTTCTATCGATTTTCTTGAAGCCCTCAGACAGGTCAGCGTGCGAGAAGATGCAGGCGTGGGAACAGCAGCGGCCCTCACGCTCCTCCGCGCACCACAGCTGTTGATGATCCTGTCGCCTTTCATCATGCTCTTCGGCACACTGATGGCCATAGCTCAGATGGCTCGATCTTTGGAGATTGCCGTGTTGCGGTCGGCCGGTTTTTCGGTGTGGCGAATCGTCGGTGCGCCGGTTGTGCTCGCCATGTTGATCGGCACCGTGCTGGCCTTGGCCGTTGATCCTTTGACCACCCGCATGTCGCTGAGTTCGGACAATCTGCTGAACGAGGTCAGAGGTTCGGGCAGCAATGCAGAGAAGACCTTCCGTCGCGGCGTCTGGTTGCGTCAGGAGCAAGAGGAAGGCGTCATCCTTATCCATGCCGATCGCGTGCTTTATGATGAGGACGTGATGGAAAGCGTCTTCGTGTGGCGCAAAAGCGAGGACGGCGCTTTTGTCGAACGCTTCGATGCGGATCGCGCGCTCTTTCGTGACCAGAAGCTGACCTTGGTCGAAGCCATACGCAGCGCCCCAGGCGGCGATGTTCCCGCCGTTGTCGGAGATGTGACCTTTGATACAACGTTTGAGCTGGACGACCTGGTTCTCGCCAACACGCGGCCCGAGAGCCTCAGCCTCTGGACCCTGCCCGGTTTGATGAAGCGCATTGGCGGGGCCGGGGTTCCGCTCGAGCCCTTCTCGCTGAGGCTCCATGAGCTCTTTGCGATGCCGCTGAAGCTCGCGGCAATGGCGGTGATTGGCTGCGTCTTTGCCCTTCCCATCCATGCCCGTTCGGGCGGCACGTTCCGGCTGATCATCTACGGCATCTTTGCTGGCTTTGCCGCTTTCATCGCGATCCAATTCTCATCCGCTGTCGCTGAGGCCGGACTCGTCCCTGTACGGATCGCCGCATGGACACCGCCGACCATTGCGCTCCTCATCGGCGTCACGGTCCTTCTTTTTAGGGAAGATGGTTAACATCAGGGCTGGTCTGATGCTCAAGGACGGTTAACGAAACCCGTCTAATCGAACCCTTCAAGAGGACCGCCTACCCTATGCTGAGCACCCTTCTTTTCGCCTTGGGCGCGACTTTGACCGTCGCTGCACAACCGGCAGAAGAGCCAGCACCTGCGCCTGACCCCGATGACGTGGTGCTGACCGCGGACCGCGTATACCGCGAAGTGATGGGTGGGCCCCTTATCGCCGAAGGCGACGTGCGCGCCATTCAGGGCGAGCAGTTCTTGCGCGCTGACCGTGTGACCTACGACGTCGAGTTGGGCACCATCACCGCTGAGGGCAACGTGGCCGTCCGCGGCGAGACAGGCAGCCTCTACTTCGCCGAACGCGCCGAGCTGAGCAGTGACTTCAAAAACGGCCTGATCGAAGCCTTCGAAGCCGAACTCGGCGTGCAAGGCACGCTCGCCGCTGCCACAGCCATCCGCCGCGAAAACGGCCGCAACGAGTTGCGCAAGGGTGCCTTCACGCTTTGCACCGTCTGCGACGAGGGCTTCCGCCGCGACCGGCCTGTCTGGCAGGTCAAAGCGAGGAAGGTGACCCAGGTCGAGGAGGCGCAGGTGATGCGCTTCCAAAACGCATTCGTCGAAGTTCTCGGCCTTCCCGTGGCCTACATCCCGTGGCTCCAAGTTCCCGACCCAACGGCGAAAAGAAAAAGCGGCTTGCTGGCGCCGCAGATCGGCAACTCGACGCGAACAGGCGTCGAAATTGAAATCCCGTATTATCTGGTGATCTCGGATTATCAGGATATTACCTTTGCGCCGCGGCACATGACCAATCTGGGCACGCTGGTGAAGGGTGAGTGGCGTCGCAACACCCACAACTCCACCGCTGTCGTACAATCCGGCTTTATCAGTCCAACCAATGATCTTAGCCAGGAACCCGGCGATCCCGACGATTTCCGCTGGCACTTTTTCGGTCGGTACACGCGTGAACTCGACGATGAATGGAACCTGCTCGCCGATATCGACTACGTCTCAGACAAAGGCTATCTGCGGACCTACGAGATCGAGCCCGTGGGTGGTCTACGCGAGAATCTGGGTTTCGTTCGTCCCGACCGCCTCGAAAGCATCGTCACTTTTGATCGGCAGAGGGACAATTCGTCGATCGACCTGTCGGGGATCCAGTTCCAAACGCTTCGGTTGGGAGAGGATCAAGATTACACCGCCGACGCCCTGCCGCGTGTCCGGCATCAACGCCGGTTCAACGTTCTTGGCGGAGAGCTTCACGCCAACAACAGTCTCTTGGTGCTGAACCGCGACGCAGGGCTCGACACATTTAGGGTCTCAACGGAAGCGGAGTACAGCGCCACTCATATGACAAAATCCGGACACAGATTTGAAGTGTTCGGCGAGTTGCGCGCGGACGCCTACGCCTATCGCAACGCCACGTCTGGTATCCAAGCGTGTAACGTGGAGGACAGCGCCGCCACGTTTGCGGCGTGCCGCCAAGAGCTGCCCAATGATCTCGAAGAGGACAGGTTCGAAACCTACCGGCTCCTCCCGACCATGGGCATGGAATGGTCCTATCCTTTGGCCCGGCTCGGCCGCGGCAACAGCGTCATCATCGAACCGCGCGTGCAGGCCGTGATCAGCCCCAACCGTTCGTTTGAAGACGAAGTCTTCAACGAGGACAGTCAGTTCTTTCAGTACGACACGGTGACATTGTTCGACTTCTCCAAAGGCACTGGTCTTGATCAGTGGGAAGATGGCCAGCGCCTCAACGTCGGCGTCTCGGCCGCCGCCGTCTTGGGATCCAATTTCTCCGTCAACGGTGTGATCGGGACACAGTTCCGGGCATCAACATCAGACTCATTTTTGGACGACACAGGCCTGGGCGAGGAATCGTCCGACATCGTTGGCGCAATGGACCTGCAATGGGGGCGCTTCATTGCCATCGACAACCGCTTCCGGATTGATGACGACACAGGCTCTTTCCGCCGTTTGGAGTCGTCGGCCAACACCAGCTTAGGACCAGCAGCTGCAGGGGTGACCTACCTGCGCACCGAAGCCGATGATTTTGAAACATCACAGCTGCGCGATGAATTCCTTACCCTGAATGCCAGCCTACGGGTCAACCGCTACATTTCGATGGCAGCATCCCAAGCGCAAAACCTCGACAGCGGCGACACCACCAACACGCGGTTTGCTCTTCGGCTCGCCAACAACTGTGCAGCGATTTCTCTGACGTACTCCTTTGACGACAGCACGCGAGACGGGTTCGAGCAAAACCGGTCGATCCTTGTGCGCGTCGATGTGCTAGGCTTCGAATAGGCGTCGAGGCTACGGATCGGCCTTCAGCACACAACGGGAGTGCCCATGGCGGAACCAGTTGACCTTGAGACAGCGCGCGTTTCCACACTGCGCGAGCAGTTGGCGGGGCTTGCCAAACTCCTCCCCTATCTATGGAGGAAGGGTCGCCCCGACTTTAAACTACGCATCGTGGCGTCTGTAATCGCCATCCTTATCGGGACGATCATCACCGTTCAGGCGCCGCTCCTACTGGCGAACGGAATCAACAGCCTCGCCGAGCAGGACCCAAACGTAGGCGTTGCGGCGGCAGTTTTTGGCTTCATCGTCGGGTACGGCGCCTTGCGGTTTTTGTCCGTCGTCGTCCCTCAAATGCGGGAATTTCTGTTCGCAACGGTCGGCCAAACAGCACAGCGCGAAGTGGGGGTCGATGTCTTTCGCCACCTCCAGGGCCTTTCTCTCGATTTTCACCTGGCGAGAAAGACCGGCAGCCTATCCCGCATCCTTGAGCGCGGCAACAGATCGATCGATTTTCTCTTCCGGTTTCTCTTTTTCAATATTGGGCCAACTTTCCTTCTACTGATTTATGTCTGTATGATCTTCGCTATACAATTCGAGGTCAGCCTATCGCTGATCGCCGCGACGACGGTGATTGGCTATTTCTGGTTCACCGCCAGCTCAACCGAATGGCGGCTCAAATTCCGGCGCACCATGAACGAGAAGGATCAGCTCGCCTCGTCACGCTCGGTCGACGCGCTTCTCAACTTTGAGACGGTGAAGCTGTTCGGTACCGAGGCGCGCGAGACGAAGCGCTTTTCGAAAGCGCTTGAGGACTACCAGGACGCAGCCATCACGTCGCAGCGCTCCCTTGCCTGGGTGAATATAGGGCAGTCAGCGATCGTCAATGTCGGGATGATCGGTGCCCTGGCGATCACAGCGCAAGGCGTGGCTGGGGGCCGGTATGGGATCGGCGAGCTGACCGCCGTGAGCCTGATCATGATGCAGCTCTACCAGCCGCTGAATATTCTCGGCTTTGCATATCGAGAGATCAAACAATCTCTCATCGACATGGAGAAGATGTTCGAGCTTCTGAGGATCGAGCCGGACGTCGCGGACAAGGACGATGCCGATGTGCTGCCGTCGACCCAAGGGCCTGTTCAGTTCCGCGATGTACGCTTTGGCTACTCGAACAAGCGGGATGTCTTGAAAGGCGTCTCATTCACGGCCGAGGCAGGCAAGAAAACGGCGATCGTGGGTCCGTCCGGCGCCGGAAAATCAACGATCGCGAAGCTGCTTTTCCGATTTTATGACGTGACCGGAGGGTCGATCTCGATCGATGGACATGATCTGCGTGATGTGACACAAGAGAGCCTCCGAGCTTCTCTCGGCGTCGTTCCCCAAGACACGGTGCTGTTCAACGACACGATCGGCTACAATATCGGCTATGCTTCCGATGAACCAACACCGGACGACATCGAGCAAGCCGCTTGGATGGCACAGATCAACACGTTCATCAATTCGCTCCCGGATCAATATGAAACGCTGGTCGGCGAGCGAGGTCTCAAGCTCTCTGGCGGCGAGAAGCAACGGGTCGCGATCGCGCGCACGATTATCAAGAACCCGCCGATCCTCATTCTCGATGAGGCAACATCTGCGCTCGATAGCGAGACGGAGGCTGGTATCCTCACCGCCCTCCGCGACGTTTCCGAAGGCCGCACATCGATCGTGATCGCCCACCGTCTCTCCACCATCATCGATGCCGACCAGATTGTTGTTCTCGACAGCGGCGAAGTTGCAGAAAGCGGTACGCATAAAGAGCTGTTACGAAAAGATGGGCTTTACGCTCGGCTCTGGCGTCAGCAATCGACCTTGAAGAAAAAAGACGACAAGGCTGGGCGCGAAACAGTCGCGCCCTAGCTCACGATCATGCCGGTCCGTACCCGCTGGATAGACGATCTGATCTCCGGCAACACCTCGTCTGCAAACCATGGGTTCTTTTTGAGCCAGGCGGTGTTGCGCCAGCTGGGATGCGGCAACACAAAAACCTTCGCGCCGGTCACGGGATCGCGTGAGAATGCCCTCCATGCACGGACAGTGTCCGTCAGCGTCTTGCGCCTTTGGGCACCGAGATGCCACGCTTGAGCGTATCCGCCGACCAGGAGGACGATCTCCAGCTGACCCTTCAACGGCGCAAGCAGTCGCTCGCGCCAGATCTCGGCACAGATCTTCGGCGGCGGCCGGTCACCGCCCTTCCCTGTCTTGCCAGTGCCATCATAGCCGGGAAAACAAAGCGCCATCGGCACCACGGCAAAGAGACCCGAACGGTAGAACGTATCCTCACTGACACCGAGCCATTGACGAAGACGCACGCCTGAAGGATCCGAAAAGGGCCGCCCCTCGATATGGGCAAGATGACCCGGAGCTTGGCCGAAAACGCCGATCCGCGCCGTCGGCGGCAATTGAAAAACCGGACGGGCCGCAGGGATCAGGCCCTGCTCCTCACAATGACGGCAGGCCCGCGCCTCGGCCGTCACTCCTGCAAGGTCGTTACGCTGAGCCAACCGTATCGAGATCGACGTCGAGAATGGCCATGTGGAAGTCGTAACTCAGATCTTCGTCTTCGTCGTCGCGACTGAGCACACCGATGAACTCTTCGCCGATATAGACCTCCGCGGAATCTTCCTTATTCGGACGAGCGCGAACGGTGAGGGTCTGGTCATTGAACCGGCGGCGAAGAAAGGTCTGCAGCTGGTCGATTTCTTGGTTGTTCATATGCAATCCCATCTGCGGCTTATTGGACGAGCGTGAGCGATTGTCATGACGGCGCACGCGCTCGGCGTTATGCCATTGCTCGGGCAGGCTCAAGGAGAACCAGATCCATGCACAAACTTGCTTCTGTCACTCTCTTCCTGATGGCGCTGACCGCCTGCGGTCAAGGGGCACCCGACGAGCTCTCCATCAGCGACGGCTATATCCGCGTGCCATCGCCCGGTGCGTCGATGGCGGCGGCCTATTTCACCCTCGAGGGGCCCGTGGCTGATCGCCTCGTGGCAGCGGAAATCGAAGGCGTTGGGACGACCGAGCTCCATACGGTTCATCGAGGTGAGGATGGCGTGATGCGGATGCGCCCCGTCGACGGCTATGACCTGCCCGCGGGCGGCAAAGTGGTGCTTGAGCCCGGCGGTAACCATCTGATGCTGATGGCGATCACCCAGCCGCTGGAGGCGGGGCAGACCCGCCAGGTCACGCTACAATTTGAGAGCGGTACCGAGACCGTCGTCGAACTCGATGTGAAAGAACAACGGCGCGGCGGCGGTGGCCATAGCCACTGACGCCGGGGTAGCCTAACCCAGCACGCGGCCCGCGATCGGCCGGAGCTTTTGGACGACCGC
>JBCDLG010000032.1:0-31462 GCA_038745625.1 Pseudomonadota bacterium
GATCTCGAGTTCGATGACCAGTCGATCGCCAATGTCGGGCAAGGAGACCTCGACTTTGCAACGCTCATCGCGGCGTCGGAGGAGGCGGGCATGACCTATTTCATCGTCGAGCATGACAACCCGACCGATGCGTTTGGCTCGATTGAGCAGGGGCTGCGTTATTTGCAGGATCTGTCTTATTGAACGCTTACGGAATGGAAGAGTTAGCCGCTGCCGAAAGCGTTTGACGCACATCATTTGGTGCTGGGGTTGTGCCAGTCGTTTATCATCGGTGTACTGAAGTGAAGCCCATGTGCTATCCGTGCTCCCAGTCCTTAGCGAGCCTTGGTGCGGTGATCGCCATCAACAGGGCCGCGACGACGTAAAAGCTACAACCCGTTAAGATCGCATAGCGCAGGCTCTCGTCCCCGACCCTTGCTGCAAGGCCATCGGAGATCAGCCCGATGGCCGTCTGTCCGAAGCCGATCCCGATCAAATTGTTGATGAACAAAAAGATGGCGGATGCTGTCGAGCGCATATGCGGCGGGACAAGGTGCTGAAAGGCCGAAATGACCGGCCCCAACCACACCAAGCCGAGCGCCGTGGGAACCAGGAGCACGAGAAAGGCCGTTCCCAGTGATGGAGTCAGCACACCGACGACCAAAAAAGGAACCGTGAGAGCAAAGGCGGCGGCCGGAACCAGGGCATAAGCCGACTTCCGCTCGGCGCCGAATTTGTCGCCCAGGATTCCGCCGAGCCATATGCCAGCAACGCCGCCGATCAGCACAATCGCACCATAAAAATACGCGGCGTAAAGAATTGAGCTCGGGTTGGGTGGAATCAGGGCGTCTGGCATGAAACCCATAAAGAGCGGCAGATCCTCACCGAAACTCCGGACTAAGAATGATGGGATCCAGAGAAAGAGACCATACCCCATCATTGACGAAAAGGCGGCGCCAACGCTCAATCCCCAAAAACTCGGCTTACGCACCAACGTGGTCGCTACCTCGCGGATTGCTTTCATCCAGTCCTCTGTGGGCGGCGGGGGAGGGGCGGCATCATAGCGACCCCGGACGGGCTCCTTGACCGTGAGCTTCAAGAGCGGCGCAATGAGAATGCCGGCCCCGCCGACGAGGAAAAAGGCGATCCGCCAGTCAAAGTAAGAGGTGAGAACGCCGCCAAGAATGATGCCCGTCGCGCTTCCGATTGGGATGCCGAATGAGTAGACCGCAAGCGCACGGCTTCTCTGCTGGCTGGGAAAGTAGTCAGCAATAAGACTGTAGGCAGGAGCGACGCCCCCGGCCTCGCCGACCCCCACCCCTAGGCGAGCGAGGAATAGCTGTCCGTAGCTCTGGGCAACCCCGCACACCATGGTGAAGGCGGACCATACCGTGAGGGCGATCGTCATGATCCACACCCGGTTCTTCCGGTCCGCCAGCATCGCAATGGGAATTCCCAAAATCGTATAAAAGAGGGCAAAGGCCAGCCCCGACATGAGGCCCACCTGGGTGTCCGTCAGGCCCAGTTCTTCCTTGATGGGAATCGCCAAGATCCCAATGATCTGGCGATCGATAAAGTTGAAGGTGTAGACCAAGATCAGGACGGAGAGAATCCATCCTCGGTATCTGGCGCTTGGCTCATCAGGTTGAGCGGTGGATGGGCTCACTCATCGGCTCCGTTAGCGGACGATGCCAAAAAGGCGCGGATGTCACGGGCAAGCCGTTCTGGCATCTCTTCCTGCGCAACATGGCCAACATCGGCATAGGTGAAAAGCTCAGCGCTGGGGATAAGGGCCTCCATCCGCGGTCCATCTTGCGGCGAAATGAGGGAGTCTTCTGCACCCCATATGATCAAGGTCGGCGCTTGCACCTTGGCGAGGTCGGCCTCGGGATTGGGGAGCGTGAATTCCTCGAGCGATGCCACATAGGCGTCACCATTGCCCCGCATCATGGCAAGTGTGGTTTGCACGCGCTCTTCCATTGGTTCCGCGGCTTGGCCGTAGACGTTATCGAAGGTGGCTTTCACCGTTAGCCGGTTGGGGTTGCGAAGGACGAAGCTCACCGTCGCAGGAACGGGGGCTGGTTCGTCACCAACCCCGTTGAAGGGGAAGGCCCCAGGGCTGACGAGCACAAGGCCTCCGACTTTGCTGGGGGCCTCGGCTGCCAACCGCCACGCGACCAGGCCGCCGAGCGAATTTCCGAGCACCACAGGGTCATCGAGGCCCATCGCGTCGATCACCTCACCCAAAAAGGCGGCGCGTTCTTTGGGGGCGTAGCGCATTTGCGGGTCGGGGCCCGTCAATCCATGGCCCAGAAGGTCATACCGAACGATCCGGTGATCGCTGACCAGCTCATCAGCAACCTGGTCCCATGTTTCGAGGCTGAAGGTGAAGCCGTGAAGCATAAGAAGGACGGGCGCGTCTCGCGGGCCTTCATCACGCACCCGGATCGTCGCCCCGGCAACGTCAACAAAGCGATCCGTTGACCCAAGATAGGTGGCACGCTTCTCTTGGTGGTCGAGGTTCGGCGATCCAAGATAGTCAGTGTAAACTTTATATCCGCCAACGCCCATGACAACCATGAGGAGAGCAGCAAAAAACGTACGCGTCATGGCGTTATCTCCCATACGCGTGAAACAAAGGCGCTGGCTTGCTCTCCAAGGAGAACAAGCCAGCGGTGAAACACAGTCTTAGAAGTTGACCTCGACGGTGGCAAAGATCTGGCGCGGCGGGCCATAGAAGGAGGTCGCGATGCCGGTGGTGCCCAGCGTCGGTGTGAGCGGCTCAATGAAACTACCGTCCTGGTTCTGCGCTAAGAAGCTGTAGCCCGCGACCCGGTACTCTTCATCGGTCAGGTTCTTGCCGTGGACACCGACAGTGAACCGGCGGTCTGACGACTTCCAAACGATGCTTGCGTCAAACAGTGTATACCCATCCTGATCGATGAAGGCGTTCGGGATTTCAAACTGGTTCACCTCCGACCGATAGGACGTGACGGTCAGAATGCTCAAGTCGCCACCCGCCACAGGCCGTGTGTAGGTGGTCGAGAAGCTTGCCGTGGTCTCAGGTGTGTTCTGCACGACACGAACGTCCGACACGTCGGTCGGCTGTCCTTCAACCAGCGCTTCGAACTCCGTGTACTCAGCATCGATGACGCCGAGGCTGTAGGCCGTGGTGAACGTGTCCCCCGCGCCGGTGAGGTCATCGGACCAGAGCATGGATCCTTCGAGTTCGACACCGAAGAACTCGGCCTCACCGGCGTTGGTTGTGACGCCAACGAACGTTTGGTTGCCATTGGCGTCCTCCCCACCAAACGATCCAGGGATTTGAATGTCTTGGTAGTCGGCGAAGAACGCTGCGAGATTGTTCCGCAAACGGCCTTCAAGAAGCGTCGATTTCCAACCAATTTCGTAGGAGTCGACCGTCTCTTCTTCGAACTTCATGAATTCAAAGACTTCGTCTTCGGAGACAATGCCGTCACCGTTCACGTCAGGCGCAGCGGTGGTCTGTCCACGCGGGTCGAAGCCGCCGCCTTTGAAGCCTTGGCTATAGCTCACATAGAAATTGTGAGAGGCGTTGGGGCTGTAGGCGAGCGAGACGCGCGGGTCGAAATTCGTGAAGGTCTCGGACCCGTTGAAGTCCGATGTGGGTGCGCCGAACGGGATTTGCGCGTCGGGATCGCCGCCGAGCTCTGGTGTCCGTCCTGAAAGGAAGCTTTGGCGGAGGACGCGGCTTGTGCGCTCATCCTCCGTGTAGCGACCACCAACGGATAGCTCAAAGCCGCGCAGGCCGATCAGCTTTTCAAGGTCAAAGCTTGTCTCGGCAAAGATCGCCCAGCTCTCTGTGCCCACATCGCCAAACGTATTGGCGTTGAAGCCGGGGAGCGTTGCAGCGACGGTGCCGAGCAGCACATCGAAATTGGTCAGCGCGTCGGCGTCGATATAGAACACGCCAGCCACGCCGCTGATCGCATCACCTTCATAGGTCAGCTGGACTTCCTGGGTGAACTGATCGTTCTCGTAAATCGCAGGAACGTCCACATCGACAGCTGGCAACCCGTCGAAGTCGATCTGCGTTTCCGTTTCATCATCCCGATAAGCACTGATCGATTTAAGGGTCAGGTTGTCGGTCAGCTTGAGCTCAGCGGTAAGGGCGACGCCCCAGGCCTCAAGCTCATTGGGCCCTTCAATACCGCCCGCTGTGTCAAAGACGTCCGTGATCCGCGGGCCGTTCGGGTCGGTGAGATCGGGGATCTCACGGAAGCCGCCCCGGATGTTCGATGTGTCCTCAAGGTAGTCGCCCGCGACTCGCACAAAGAGCCTATCGTTTGGCTCGAACTCCACCGTGGCGCGCGCGGCGATGATCTCTTTGTCGTAGTTCTCCGCACCCGTCGTGACGTTTTCACCGAACCCGTCGCGTTTGAAACTGGCCACGGTTCCGCCGACGCGGAGTGAATCGGTGATCGGTGTTTCCGCAGTCACCAAAACATCACGCTGGTTAAAGGAGCCGTAGGTCCCGCGCACCGTTGCGCTTGGTTCATCGCCCAGCCGCTTGGTCACGTATTTGACAGCGCCGCCAATCGTGTTCCGACCGTAAAGCGTTCCTTGCGGACCACGGAGAACCTCGATCCGCTCGACATTGTAAAGGTCAAGAACAACGCCTTGCGGGCGATTGAGATAAACATCGTCGATATAGATACCGACGCCATTCTCAAAACCGGCGACGGGGTCCTGTTGGCCCACACCGCGGATGAAGGCGGTGAGCGTGGTGTTGGTGCCGCGGCTGACCTCCAGGGTCACATTGGGCGTGGTCTGCGCGACATAGGTGATGTCGGGCGCCCCGAGATCTTCGAGTTGTTCGCCGCTGATCGATGTCACGGCAAGCGGGACATCTTGAAGGCTCTCACCGCGCCGCCTTGCGGTCACCGTGATCACATCATCGGCTTCGGATGCTGCTGGGGCGTCTTGGGCGATGGCCGGTACTTGGCCAGCGGCGCCTATCATCAGGGCAGCAGTGCCCACACTGAGAAACCAGCGATTCATTCTTCCCTCCCTGTCCAGCTCATCAAACGGCCGGATGCACTTTATGGCTTATTGCCAATGATATACGCGAGCGAGATCCTAGAACACGACCGGAACGATCTCCGAAAGTGAACACTTTCGATCAGGTCACTGAAGCGCTGTGCGCCGCGCCACCGCGGGGGTGATGCCCTTGCGCGCGCGGTAAGCCCGGTTGAAGCTCCGCACGTCTGAAAAGCCGAGCTGCGTGGCCAGGTCGTCCAAAGTGATCGAGGTCGACAAAAGCGCGTCGGCGCGCTCGACCATCACATCGCTGGAGAGCGAGCGAAAGTTCGTCCCCAGTTCGCTCAGTTTACGGCGCAATGTTGCGGAACTCATGCCAAGTGTTGCGGCGACGTCGTCCTGAGATGTTTTGCCATTGCGTATCGCATCGAGAACGAGATCAGGAAGCTGATCGAACCCGTCACTCATCTCGCGCAGGACTTTGATCTGTGTTCGAACGACAGCTTCGAAGGTCAGATCTTCTCGTTTCGGGCGATCCACCAGCTGATCGGCAAGCGCTCCGTCGTACCGTAAACCGTAAACGGATGATCCATAGCGCACTTCCGTCAAACCGTGGAACGGAACAGAAGGTTCCGGGGACGGGCGACGGAGCGACACGCAGCGAAGCCCCCTTGAGGCCTGCTCGGGCGCCGTGAGCACTAGGATTGCGTGGGCGAACAAGAGTGTTTCTTCCATGACCATGAGGACGCTCTCAGGATCATCAAGTGCGAAGGGAAAGTCTCGGTCATCGACGCGAAAGGTGAGGGAGCCTGCGCGACGGACGACTGTGTTGAAACGGCCCCCGTGCAGCAGGTTGAAGGCATCCGCGACACGGCCTGCGGCTTGCGAGAGGGTCACCTGCCGAGGCAGCTGCGACAGGACCAAGTTGGTGGAGCCCGGCATCAACTGGCGCGCGGACAAGGCGCGCGCTTCGTCACCGAGGCTCCGCACCTCGGCGAGTTGGGACTGAAGCCGGTCAATCAAACTGGACAAGACGCCTCTCGCGATACGCTGGTCGAAGCCAACTACATCACAGGCCGAGGCCGGGCCACAATGCCTCTTTCGTCGGATGGCAAACGCGGTGCGAAGGCAAGGACAGCGCTCCGCTTGGGGCGCACTATAGAGTGTTGCTCTCGTCGGCGACTTCACAGCGATTGGCATCCCCATTGGGGGAATGCCTTTTTTGCGATCAAAAGATGTCGTCTGCCCGATAGGTCCCCAGACGAAGCGGTGGATCGTCGAGCCATGCTGGCCCAGCTTCTCCGAGACTTCACGCACCGAAAAGCCATCATAAAGCGCTGCCAATCTGACACCGCTCACTCAAATCCAATTGGCAGTATTTTCCACCCATCGCACGTGCTCCGCATCTCACCGCAAAGCCGCATAACGCCTCATTTTTCGCACTTCAGATTTGAGTCCACCCAGGAATGGCTTCAGACACGCACAATTGATATTGTCGAAAATACAGAGTTTGTTTCATTCGCTCAAGGTCGAGAAATTTTCGCAATGGTTAACGTTTTGGTGGCCTTGGCGGCCGTCAGCATCGTTCCCGTGGTGGTCCGACACTTAAGAGCGGGTGTTTGTCAGACCGTTGTCGAAGGGTTGATGCCTCCGCCCCGGCAGGAATGTGCGTGAGCCAGAACGCCTCTTGCCTACCATCAGGATACAGGCACTGAACGATCAAACTCGACTCTTGAGAGAAGAGAATCTTTCGAGTCGCAGTATACAGAGCGAAGTCATCAGTACGTATGTCGGTCAACGCGCTTTCTAGGTTGAAGATAAATGGAGTGCCAAATCCGCCTACCCCATAGTCTACCGTAATGAGAGAAGGTGAATCCAATGCTGGTTCATCGACAAAAATCCATAGCCCAGTTTTGACTGATTCGGAGTATCGGCTTGGAAGCTTAGCACCAAATCGTTCAACGACCTCTGCGTAGTAATCGACCACATTAGGCGACCAGTCCACTCGTTGGGCATTGAAGTATAATTCAAGTGCTGCGTTAGAGTTGAGTCGTTCAGCGACCTTGACAACCTCTTTCCGGTTTTCCGCTTGATCAAATTGAACCGGAGGCTGGTCATTATTCAAACGAATGAGGTTTGCTCTAACTTGCTGTAGCGCGGCGCTGTCGCAAGCCTCACGATCTAAGAACCAAGAAATCTCTATGTATTCGGTCTGGGATTTTGCTTCGCCTTGGGTGCCCGCACCAAACAGAACAGACCCGTTGCCCGTGGCCAGACTGTTGGAGCGCCTCCGTCGGATCACATCCATGTTTGACCCGGCGACAGCAGCGGACGCTAGTTCCTGATCCAGATAGTAGACTTCTTCCGCTCGTGTCGACTCTCCTTGGTATGCTCCGTCTTCGTAGTAAGTGGTGACTATACGTCGCTCGACCGGAACGATTGGAAAACCTAATTCTGCGTGGCATTTGCGTGTGTACAGGACTGCAAACACATGATTGTAGTGATGTAGTATCAGTCCCAACCCCGGCTTATCTACAGGCATGATCCTTCCATTCGCCAGGTCATCAGTGATAAGAAATCGCCGGTCGTCCTCACCTTTGGGAAGGCGAAGAACTACGTTGTCAAAGTAACTATCCTCCAGGTAAACTGTGGAGAGATCACGGTTAGCGGACTTGAAACGCTCTCGCAATTCCTTGAGATCCGCATCACTTAAGGGTGGGTTATCTGCCAAAACTTTGTTGCCTGCGGCCAGAATGTTGAACCTTTCAGCCTGTTCGGCCCTCGAGTTCCGGCCCGAGAGATTCTTCATACATGGATTGGCTACGAAAACCGTCCCGCCAAGATCTTTCATTAGGCGAACTTGTTCGAGTGGGCTGTTCAAATTCTTTTTAAGGGGGTGTGGAACCTGAGTGTCGAGGCCGTCAACAAAAACAAGGAGGATTGGGCCCTCTGAGCGCCCACGTCGACTATCGAGGCTGTTGGTAACGAAGCTGTCGGTGACATTTGGATCAGAGGCAATCGTTTCTAACAACTTCTCGGGTAAGGATGGGCCATTGCACGCATTTGGCAGTATAGGCAAAATAGGATCGTTATCAGTTGACACCATGACTCGGATAGCCAGGTATTTATCATCAACTCTGTACACTTCGTATCTATCGATCGACAGTACTTCAGCATAAGTTCCGCGCTCAACGTGGTCGTCGAACGACAAGAACTGGTCACCCAGGCTCGGATCATGGAAAAGCTCATCACTCAAGCTTGTTATCCATTCTTTGGTCGAATGATTAATTCGACTGTATAATATAGAATGATCTGAATCGAAGAATCGATCAAACAGACGAAATCGAGAGGGCGGAACTCTACATTCCTCAGTTAGTTTTTCGCGGACAAGCTCTGCAAGTGGCCTCAGCGCTTGCGTCTTGTTTCGAGTAGAAATGCCATCAGTGTTTCTTAAATCAAAGCGCGGTTCGCTGCTCCGACAATTCAATGGACCTAGCACTTCTATGCCATCTAAACTCACAATTACTTCTGCAGTAGCCGTATCGTAGCACAATACCGTTTGGCAAAAAAATGTAATTAAAAGAGATATTAGCATTCTGTTCATGTTGCCGTTTCCCGAGTTCAAGATCTTTTACCCGATTGTGTAGAGGTCTTCACTTGAGGAGTTGGTTATCAGTGAGGAGATACCTTGAGGATCAGGTCAGCTTCTTCCCAAGATATACCGCTTGCTCTGACCTGAAATGCCCAAAGAACTTCGTTCGCCTCCCTCGAAACTTTCAATGAATCCCAAGAACCAATACGTGTAAAGTCGCCAGAAACATCCACAATTAAAGTGGCATTGGAGGGACGCAAATAGCCTTTACTAGGAAGCCCAGAAACATTGTAGGGAACCATTATTCCTTTATTATCCATAGTGCCCAAAGCTATATTATAGGTATCCGCAGAATAACCATATATTAGTGCTCGACTTTTTACATGGGGATCAAATCGCCTCCAGCCCGATATCTTGACATTTTCACCCGAGGGATCGCCTGACTGGACTGCGGCGTAGATCGGAACACTCCCCGTGTTCTCGACCCAAACGAGCAGGTCCTCTGAAGCGTAAGCCGAAGGGCCAACGGCGAAGTAAAACATCAATAACACTGAGGCTAACCGGGCGACGATCAGCGTCCGTGCACACAATAAGAAATTGGCCATCTGATCCCCTTATCCGCATTTCAAAAAGTATATTTCAACGTACGGTCCGATAGGATGTCAAGCGATCATGCTGAGGTGCAAGAATGTCTACGGATGATTGAGCCAATCGAGTTCCCCATAGTCAGCTGTTGAAGTAATAAAACCTCGGAACTCTATCAACCAAGTATAAGATAATGTCCTTTATCTTATGCTTCTGAGGAAATCAGCCCAAGGATGAAAGCTGAACGCCAACGCCCTCGCGCTCTTTAAGGCGGGCGACCATCGGAAACAGCGTATCCGCGCGCGGGTTCCCTGCTTCACTGAGCATGCGCATCAGGTTCTTTGGATCTTTGCCGAGCTCATCAGCTAAGGCCGGAAAACCGATGGTGGCATTCACATAGTCGCGCAGCAACGTCTTGCCTCCAGCCAAGTCACCGCTTGTCAGCGTTTCGAGCGCTTCTTCAAGAAGATGACGCCTGAAGTCCGGGTCACGGTTGGCGCGTTCCTTCACGGTTTCAACAAAGCGTTTTGTCAGTGGCATCTTATCCTCCTTCCTTGCGAGCTTTATAATCCGCCCACAGCTCTTTTGCCTTGGCGATGTCGTTGTCTTGGCGCTTTTTCGTGCCACCAACGAGCAGGATCACAAGCGTGTCACCGTCCCGGCCAAAATAAATCCGGTATCCGGGCCCATGGGTCAGCCGACGTTCCACCACCCCTTCCCCAACGGATTTATGATCACCAAAATTGCCGTCACCCATACGGGCTATGGCTGTGGCAACCTTTGCTGCTGCCTGGGCATCAAGATCATTGAACCAATCCGCAAATGGACTGACCCCCTGCTCATCAAGATACTCAACAACATCAGCCATCTCTTATAGTGTCATATATGACACCTTATTGCAAGCAAGAAAGGCCCCCTGCGCTTGCAAGGGGCCCTGTGTTGATTTTTTGATGGTGGTTCGGCTTAGCGTGAACGGCGACGCAACCAGCCAAAGCCTGCAAGCCCGGCCGCGAAGAGCGGCAGCGCACCCGGTACGGGGACGGGCGCCATGTCATCGACAAGCGTGAATGTGCCTGCTCCACCAGTTTCAAAGAAGCCGCCGCCTTGGTTCAAGATCGTGGCCGAAGGAACAGATGTGGACGGACTATTGAGGAAAACATCTCCAAGAGTGACACCTTGGAAGGAGGCGTTGAACAGGACGCCGTCGCTGATGCTCAATTGTTCGGCTCCATCGATAGCCAATGATGCCTCAGCTTCTACGGTGAAGCCGAAGCTATCAAAGCCATCTCCGGCTGCGTTCACCGTGAACGTGGCATCCACATAGTCCGAATAGAACGAAGACCAGCCGAAGCCATCGACCGAAAAGAAAAACTCGTTGATGTCGGTTTCATCAAGCACGGCACCGGCAGCAAATGCCCCGGCATCGAACGCTATCGAACCCGTGATCGAACCAAGTTGGATGTCGCGACCGTTCAAAAGATCCACCAGTGGATCACCTTCATAGGTGAAGGTGGCGGCGTTGGCGGTCGATACCGTCAACGCGCAGGCGGCAGCGCATAGAAGGATGGATTTCATAATTGACTTCCCCAAGGATTACCCAAAAGTTGGGATAGTTCGTATAGGGACGGAATCCAATAGACTGCGAACGCGCTTCCCGTCAATTAAGCAAGTGTGATCATGTTGACATGCCCAGTATCCGTGGATAACCCAACTTTTGGGTAGAAGTTGGGATTCGGCATACCGCCAAACCAATCCCACGAAGAACCGTAATTCGGCTTTTCAGCGACTTATGTGTCGAGATGGGCACGAGAATTTCGACTGATCTCAGCAAACCCAAAAGCATAAGATCATGTCCTTTATCTTATGTGTGAGCTGCTGGTCCGCGGCTCGCTGTGTGCATCCTCTCTATATTGAAGATCGCCCGCAGCGATGGCGTGGTGCGATCGTCGCGCCTAGCTCTTACGGCGCCGCAAAAGGCTGGCCGTGCCGACGGCGGTGAAGAAGAGCCATCCTGCGGCGGGCAGCGGGATGGCCTCGCCGACAAGGGAGACAATGAACCGGTCACCTTGTTCGCTTATGCGCCCGACGAGCATTTCGCCGTCCAAAGCGTTCTCTAAGACGAACAAGGACAGAGGCGGAAAGGTCAGATCGCTGTCGCCGTCGTAAAAGCCAAGGTCGGTAAAGCTGATGAGGTCGAAGCTGTAGGCGCCGAAAGGTCTCACCTCGTCTTGTAAGGCGATGGTCCATTGCGGCTCCGACGTATCCGGATCAAAGACGTATTGCCCTTCAAGCTCCGTCAACGGAAAAACAAATTGGCTTATGACACCGACAATGTGGCGCCAGATGAGTCCGAAAAACGGATCTCTCCGTCGTTGAGCTCGTTGTCGTTGGTTGTGTTGATGCCAACACGGATGGTTTCGTCACCGTGGCCGACGCCGAGCATAAGGCATGCACACATAAAAAGGAGGCGTACAGCCGATAGAAGCCGACACTGTCGTCTAGGCGGCTCGTGGGCGGATGCCGAGCTGTTCGTCAATATAGCGCTGCACCGCCGCCCGCTGCTCGTCGGTCATCACGGCGCCCAGCTTTGTACGGCGGTTGAGGATATCCTCCGCCGAAAGAGCAAACTCCTTCTCCAGCATATAATCGATCTCTGCCGCATAGAGACCATGGCCGAAATGGTGTCCGAGCGCCGTTTCATGCTCCGCTTCGCCGAGAAACACCGCGACGTTCTCGCCATGGGCCCGGAGCATGCGGTCCATCGTTTCCTCGCCGAGAAAGCTGTAGCGGGCCTTCAGCTCGGGCGCGCGGCCCGCCCACACGCGGTAGCCGCCAGCGCCGCCCGGAAGCGCGGCGTTCCGGGTCCATGCCGGCGTCATTGAGGGGAAGAAGGCGATCAGTTGTTCGAGCGCATGCTCAGCCAGTTTTCGGTAGGTCGTCAGCTTACCGCCATAGACCGACAGGATGGGCGCGCCGCCTTCATGTTCAATATCGAACGCATAATCGCGCGTGACCGCCGATGCATCTTCTTTTCCGAGCTCATCATAAAGCGGCCGCACCCCCGAAAAGGTGCCCACCATCATGTCCGGCGTGACGGCCTGAGCCAGATACTCGCTCACCGAGCGGCAGAGATAGTCAATCTCGTCTTGGCTGATCTTTACGGTCTGCGGATCACCCTCAAAGGCCTCATCGGTGGTGCCGATGAGTGTCGTGTCATTGACGTAGGGGATCGCAAAGATGATCCGGCCATCCGCATTCTGAAAAATATAGGCACGGTCGTGATCATAAAGGCGCTTGGTCAAGATATGGCTGCCCTTGACCAGCCGAAGGGTCTTGCGCGCCTTGACGCCCGCCACCTGACCCAGGACATCGGTCACCCAAGGACCCGCGGCGTTCACCACGGCTTTGGCGGCGACGACATCAGTGTTGCCTTCGGGATCGGAAAGCGTCGCGTGCCACTGATCGGCGCGGCGTTCGGCCCGCACGAGCTGGGTGCGTGTTCGGATGACCGCGCCGCGAGCTTCGGCATCCATAGCGTTGAGGACCACAAGGCGGGAATCGTCGACCTGACAATCGGTGTATTCAAAACCGCTCGTGAACCGGTCTGCCAACGGTACGCCGAGCGGACCTGTCTTCAAATCGACGCGCGTTGTGGCGGGAAGAAGCTTTCGCCCGCCGATATGATCATAGAGAAACAGCCCCAGACGGAGCATCCAAGCAGGCCGCAGACCGTCATGGTGCGGCAGCACGAAACGCAAGGGCTTCACCATATGAGGCGCTGCGTTCAGCAGCACCTCCCGCTCCATCAGCGACTCGCGAACCAGTCGGAACTCGCGGTGCTCGAGATAGCGGAGGCCCCCATGGATGAGCTTTGTGCTCCAGGACGAGGTGTGGCTGGCGAGGTCATCTTTCTCGCACAAAAGAACGCGCAAGCCTCGGCCCGCGGCGTCCCGGGCAGTCCCGACGCCGTTGATGCCGCCGCCGATGACGAGAAGATCATAGGACTCCATGATGCTGATCCGATGGCCAAGATGTTCACTTATGAGCATCGCATGTTCAATAAAGAAATCAAGATGGGTCGGGGGTTTTGCCGACGCGCCAGGTCATGAGGAGCCAGCCGTACCGCGGCTTCCCGCCGGTTCTGGCAGAACGACCTCAAGACCCGCTGCCGCGACCATCTCTTCAAAGGCCGGCGGCACAGGCCTATCCGTGACCAGAATATCGACGCTGTCGAGGGACGCCACTTTGGCCATGGCGGCGCGGCCGAACTTTGTGTGATCGGCGACCAGGATCGTGGTCCGGGCGTTGGCGATAATCGCCTGGGCCGCCCTTACTTCGCGGTAGTCGAAGTCGAGGAGCGATCCATCCGGGTCAATGCCGCTGATCCCGATGACACCGAAATCGAGCTTGAAGCCGTCAAGGAAATCGATCGCTGCTTCGCCGACAACGCCGCCATCGCCGCCGCGCACATAGCCGCCGGCGACCATCACTTCGAACCCGGCTGCTTTGGAGAACATGTCAGCAATATGAAGATTGTTGGTGACGATGCGGAGCCCCTGATGATGCAAGAGATGCTGGGCCACAGCTTCTGTCGTGGTGCCGATGTTCATGAAAAGCGACGCCTGGTGAGGGATGAGCGCGCCAACCAGCCTGCCGATCTCATTCTTCGCCGAGGGCAACACCGTTTGGCGATCCTTATAGTCTTCATTCTGAACACTGTTGGGAAGGCCAACACCGCCGTGGAAGCGGGCGAGCACCTGCGAGACGCAAAGGGCGTTGACGTCACGGCGGATGGTCTGTGTGGTGACGTCAAACCTCGCGGCAAGCTCAGCAATGGTTGCAAAACCTGTCGTCTCGACCAGTTGAATGATCGCCTCTTGACGGGCGGAAAGGGTCTCGTCGAGCTTCGTCATGCCGACACCTCTTTTATCGGTTCATTCGGGCCAAGGGATCGCATACGGCTTACTCAACTAGGAAAGCGCTGGGATGACGCTCTAACACATCCGTGGTCCAATCTTTGACCTTCGCCGCGGGCACCGCCGCGACCATGCAGCCGCCGAACCCGCCACCGGTGAGCCTCGCACCGAGTGCTCCGGCGGCCATCGCGGTCTCAACAAGCCGATCGATCTCTGGCAGCGACATCTCAAAATCATCGCACATGGATTGATGACTCGCGTTCATCAGTTCGCCAAAACCAACCATGTCCTGGGTCTTTAAGCATTCCGCCGCTTTCACGGTGCGCCCATGTTCGGTGATACAGTGCCGTACACGGCGGACGAGGGGTGGTGGGATCTCCAAGGGTGCCTCGAGCGTCTCGAGAGACAGATCACAGAGATTGTCCGTACCAAAATACGCCTTAGCTCTATCACACTCCTCTTTACGCGCCTTATAGCGTCCATCAGCGAGTTCGCGATGGATACCGGAATGGAGAACAACGAACAAAACGTTTTCCGGCAACGCGATCGGTTCATAGTCGAGCGTTGCGGTGTCCAGGAAGAGTGCCTCCCCCGGTTTTGCCACCGCCACCGCCATCTGGTCCATGATACCGCACGGCATGCCGATATAGTCATTCTCAACCCGCCGGGCGAGCTGCGCGATATCGACGTCGGTCGCCGTGGCTCCGCATACGGCGCGAAGAGCCTTCAAGATGGCCACGCAGAGCGCGGCCGACGACGAGAGCCCCGCTCCATCGCTGAGATCGGAGACGATTCCAACATCTGCGCCGCAATCCAGCCATTTGATGTCATTCGCTAATTGAAGCGTCGAGACGGCATATCGGGCCCAACTCTCGGCGGGCGGGCCACCAAGCACGGAGCGGGATGTGCCCTCGAACCGGTCTGATGCGACGACCACGTCCTTGTCAGCACGCAGTGACAACGCGACGTTGACACCGCGATTAAGTGCACATGGAAGAACGCGTCCGCCATTATAATCGATATGCTCGCCAATGAGATTGACCCGCCCCGGGACAAAGACCGTTTGATCCGGCTCTTTGCCAAACGTCTCCTGGAAAAATGTGACGACGGTCATTGGGCCCTCAAGATGTCAGCCGCGCGCTCTGGCATGATGTCGACTGTGAAGACACCTGTCCCCTGCTCTACCGAGGCCAGGAACTTCACGCGGTCGGGTGCACGGAGGATCGGATAGAACTGTGCCGTGAAATGATAGGTGTCCTGATGCCCTTTCGGGGCCGCGTGAAGCGTCAGCATATAGGCCGTTTCTCGCTCGAAAAGGGCATCATAGCGCCGGGTCAGATCGCCAAGGAGGGCTGCGAAACCATCGAGCTCGTCCTCATTCATGGCCCATGGCCCGGGCACCCGTCGCCGCGGCATGATCCAACTCTCGTAGGGAAAACGCGCAAAAGGCGGGCAGAATGCCGTCATCTCTCCTGTATCGGCTATCTGATAATCGGACCACTGCGTAAAGGCCTCGGCCAAATCATACCCAGCCGCAAACGCCTCGACGGTGGTTTTCTCCACCAGCGGAACCTCGCCAAAGCCGTAAATCTGCCCGTGCGGATGATGCAGCGTGACGCCGACCTCCTCACCGCGACTCTCGAACGGCATGACATAGTTGCAGCCGAGATCAAACATCGACTGGTATCGATCGGTCCACGCGGCAATCAGCAAACGCCGCTTCGCCTGACCAATCGTGTACAGATTGCCCTTGGCCTCGGGTGCGTAGACCACCACGTCGCATCGGCCGACCGCGGGTTTGAGATCCACCCGCGGCACGGGGGTTGGCTCCGGCGCTTCAGGATGGAGGCTTGTGAACTTGTTCTCGAACACAGCGAGTTCAAAATCATCAAACGGAATTTCTGTTGGCGCTCCACTGGGCACAGTCGGCGCAAGCGGGTCGTCTGCTGCCGACGGCTTGTATGTCCGGTTTTGCCGGTGCGCGGCATAGACGTTCCACTCCTTACGTAAGGGATGCCATCGCAACTCCCCGCCTTTCGCCACCGGATCATTGGTTTCGTCGAGGACCGGACGATCATGAGGCTGATAGCCATAGAGCAGCAGCTCGCGGCCGTCGGCCTTGATATGGGTGCGACGATGAACGGCCGCGCCGCCGATCGTCGGCTGCAGGATATGATGATCAGCCATAGGAGCGTATCAATCCGAAATCGCTTGAAGATGATAGATCAAACAGGTGTTGGACTTCACCAAGGGCAGTTGGATGCCGTGATGAAGGAGTGCCCCGCCAGAGAAGACATGACCCTCACCCAGAAGATCCGCGCCTTCGATCACCGACGGAACAGTGATCGAAGGCGACGACGTCGGCCAGACAAGCCGTGTGCGGTAGGCCTTATCAGGATCAAGTCCAGCGAACAGAAGCCGTCCCGGCAGGGTTGTTCCGTGGTCTGTGACTTTGGCGCAGGAAAAAAGCGCTTCCGACTGATCGGCCACCACAACACCTATGGCACTGATATAACTAGTTGTATCAAGACGAACGACATCACCGGTGTGGAGCAAGTTGCGATGCTCTTTATAGAGGGCAACACCTTTGCGCAGCGTGCGGAGATCAGCTTCTGTTTCAGTCGAGAGATCGACCTCCATACCCATATGCCCGAGGATCGCCGTCGCCACACGGAACTCCATATCAAAAACACGGCCAGTGATATGGCAGGTTTTCGGACCCACATGGCTGCCCAGCACACGCAGCGGGAAAAAGTAGCTTGCGCCCTTCTGAATCGATTGCCGGGCCAGCGCATCATTATTGTCCGATGTCCAAAGACGGTCGGTATACGCGAGAATGCCGAAGTCCGCGCGCCCACCGCCGGATGCGCAGCTTTCAATCTCAAGATCCGGGTGTTTCGCGCGCAGCCGAGAAATGAGATCATAGACCGCCCTCGTCTGCCGATGGCTGACCGCCCGACCTTTGCCGCCGCCTGGGTGGTGGATGTCGCGGTTCATGTCCCATTTGATATAATCGACCTTATACGCATCGACGACCTTATCGATAGCGTCAAAGAGATGGTCTGCGACCTCGGGACGTGTGAGATCGAGCGCGTATTGCGCGCGACATGGCACGTGATCGACCCCGCTGGCGCCAAGGACCCAATCGGGATGAGCACGGAAGAGATCGCTGTCGGGATTGACCATTTCCGGCTCAAACCAGATGCCAAACTCCATCCCCAAACTGCGGACATGATCGACCAAGCGGCCAAGGCCCTCGGGGTAGACATCCCTTGAGACCTGCCAGTCACCAAGCCCCGCTTGATCATTCCGCCGACCGCCGAACCAACCATCGTCAAGCACGAAACGCTCCGCACCCACCGCGGCAGCTTGGTCCGCGAGCGCCATCAGTTTGTCTTCACTGTGGTCGAAATAGACCGCTTCCCAGGTGTTGTAGTGCACCGGCCGGGGCTTTCCGTGCGTGCGCTCATCAAGCACACGGCTTGTCAGATGGCGGTGGAAACTGCGGGAAAGCCCGTTCAAGCCTTCGTCCGACCACGCTGCATAAAGCGTGGGTGTGACATAGCTTGCGCCGGGTTCGAGCATCATCTCACCGGGATAGAACATCTCACCCATCTGAACAAAGCTACGGCCGTCAGAATGCTGATCGGCCCGGATCCTGCTGTTGCCGCTCCAGCCGAGATGGAAGCCGGCACACGGGCCGGCCTGTTCATGCGTAAAGGGCGTAAGGGCGATCAGCCCAGGAAAACTGTCGTGGCTCGTCCGCCCTGCCTTGTTCTCGCGCACATAGCTGCCGCGGTGCGCGCCGATCTCCTGCACCTCAAACTCGCCGGCCCAGCGGCCCGTGAAACCCCAAAGGCGCGTGAAGCGCTGGTCGAGCGGCAGCGCCGCCACCGTCGCCCAGTCGATCGTCAGCGGGGCATCATCACGATTGATCACCGTACTGATCAGCGACAGCATATCGGTCTCCGGGTCCAGCGCCAGGTGATAGCTGATCCCGATGCCGAGATTGCTGTCGCCGCAACGAAGGATGACCGCACTGGCACCAGCGTGCTCAATCTGCTCGACCGCGAAAACGGTCGCCCAATCCGTGCCGTCGCGATGCGCAAGAAAGCCGGATGGCCCGCCAAGCCCAGCGCCGAGCTCATTCGACAGCGACGGGGAGAGATCCACCGACGGTCCACCAAAAGCCCATTGCCGCGTCGACAAAAGCGCGAGCTCTTGCGGTGTCGCGCTCTCCAAAACCTGGCCCCAATGGAGGATCGACGGGCGCGCTCCCACGGCCGCTGCAAGCGTCAGCTGGACTCGCGCGGTGCGCAAGGTGACAAAGGACGAGGAGTCATCGGTCATGAGGTCGGGACGCTCCGGCAGCGCGACGGGATTGAATGTTCAGTTTCATACTCTACGATGTTGCAAAATGAAAATGGGATTCGGCAGCGGCCGCATGTTTTTTGACCGGCGGTTTTCGGCTCTCACATAACAAGAGTTTGGCGCGTCGGCGCGGAGGAAATTGTGAGCTCGGATAAACTGTCGCTGGATCCGCTCCAGATCATCGTCTTTTTCGGCCTCACGGCACTGATTGGCGGCCTCACCTGGTGGCAATGCTCGGGCGGGAGGGCGCGAGGAAGCGCGGAGGAAGAAAACTCCGCCCACGACTATTTCCTCGCGGGCAACGGCTTGCCATGGTTTTTCGTGGCAGGATCGATCACGCTCACCAATCTCTCTACCGATCAATTGGTGGGAATGAACGGAAATCAGATGCTGCTTTTGGCCTGGTGGGAGCTCGCGGCGGTTGCGGGGCTCTTCATTCTCGCTTTCCTCTTTATCCCGATCTATTACCGCAACAGTTGCACGACGACGACGGAACTTCTCGAAAAGCGCTACAACAACCCCCATATCCGCGCGCTGATTTCGATCATCTTCATGGCCGGGACGCTGCTAATTTACTTGCCGGCGGCTCTCTATGGCGGCTCACTCTTTATGAAGACGATGTTCGACACCAGCCTGCCCTTGATGGTGATTGCGGTCTTTTTTGCCGTGGTCGGCGCCGCATATGCGATCTTGGGGGGCTTAAGAGCTGTCGCCGTATCAGACACTTATAGCGGCGTGGGGCTTTTGACGCTTGCGTTGCTGGTGGTGTTCCTCGCCTTGCGCGCCGTGGACTTCGATATCGTCACCGATGTGCCGATGGAGCGATTGTCGATGATCGGCTCAGCGGACTCGCCCATCCCGTTCAGCACACTCTTTACCGGGATGGTGTTGATCCAGATCTATTATTGGTCCACCAACCAAACGATCACCCAAAGGGCAATGGCGGCTAAGACGGTGGGCGAAGCGCAAAAGGGAATCATGACCGCGGCGGCGATCCGTCTTCTGATTGTGCCGGTGATCGTCGTTGTGCCCGGCGTGGTTGCCTTTAAGCTCTATGGCGATATCAACGACGCCGCTTTCGGTACGCTGGTGGGCGACATCCTGCCCTCCTACCTCTCCGGGGCTTTTGCGGCGATGATGGCCGCGGCTGTCCTTACGACGTTCAACTCGCTTCTTAATTCGGCGGCTGCGCTCTATGTCTGCGATATCCATCAGCGCTACATCAATCCGAACGTCAACGTGCCGCGGGTATCGACGATCTTCTCACTGATCATGGTCGTGCTGGCGATCGCCATGGTGCCGGTGTTTGCGAATGCGGAGAGTCTCATCAATCTACTGCAGCAGCTTTACGGGCTGGGCTCGATGCCGGTGCTCGCGGCCTTCACACTCGCGCTGCTGTTCAACGATGTGGACTATCGCACAGCGATGATTGGCGTTGTGTTCGGCGTTTCGTTCTATGCCGTGCACACCTTCATCTTGAGCACGGAAGCAACACGTGCGGCCTTTGCCGGCGACCTCACCGAAGGAGCGATGGCGGATTTTGTCGGTGCTCTGAACCCGAACGGTCTTGTCTACGGCGTGCTCGGCTGGACCTCGAACCTTCACTATATCCATTTTATGGCGATCACCTTTTTTAGCATCATCGCCGTCTCACTGATTGTGAACCGGGTGGTCTTCAAAAAGACCGCGAACCTCCGGGTGGCGCTACCGACGATCCGTCCGAGGCCAGCGGGCTGACATCTCACACCGCGGATTGGACATCACGCGCCGAACGTGCAAGCACGCCTTGTGAGCGGAGAAGGGCGCGAAAGAGCCGCGAGGTGATGGCCTCCTGGTCTTGAGCGAAACATCACGCATGGTTGACGACGCCAAAGCCGCGAAGGTGCGGATATCGTCCGACCGCAACGCATTCCTGACGCGGTTCGAAAACACAAGGGCCCGCACAACAGCGTTGACCAGGCATCTTCATGCCGAAGACATGGTGCTCCAGGCCATGCCCGACGCGAGCCCCACCCGCTGGCATCTTGCGCACACGACATGGTTCTTCGAAGAGTTCCTCCTCAAGCGCTTCGACCCGGCTTTTGAACCCTTCCACCCGCAATACAGCTTCCATTTCAACTCCTACTATGAAGCGGTGGGTGAGCGCTGGCCGCGGGCCCAGCGGGGTCTTCTGTCTCGGCCAACCTGCGAGGAGGTACTCAGTTATCGTGAGGCGGTTGAGGAGCGGGTCATCAAGCTGGCCGCTACGCTGAGCGATCATGATTGGAGCGATGCTAGCGCGGTCATTGAGCTGGGTATCAACCATGAAGAGCAGCATCAAGAGCTTCTTTGTACGGATATCAAGGCTGCCTTCGCACTTAATCCGCTGTTTCCTGCGGCGCTCCCCTTACCGCCGAGCATGATCAGCGAAGAAGAGGGCGCGCCAGCCGCCGCGAATGAGCGCTGGGTCAGCTTTCCCGGCGGATTGCATGAGGTCGGCCACGCCGCGGATGGCTTTCACTTCGACAATGAAGCGCCGCGCCATAAGACTTGGCTTGACGAATTCGCACTGCACGGAACGCCCGTCACCAATGGACAGTTCCTCGATTTTATCGCGGATGGCGGCTACCGGACGCCGTCGCTATGGCTATCAGACGGCTGGGCCTGGGTACAGACGAACGCGGTCACTATGCCGCTTTATTGGAACGAGATAGACGGCGAGTGGTTTGAATTCTCCCTCCACGGTCTTTTGCCGCTGAGGAAGGACCGAATTCTCTCGCACGTCTCCGCCTATGAAGCGTTTGCTTATGCGGAATGGGCCAAAGCGCGCTTACCGCGGGAGTTCGAGCTGGAGATCGCCCTTCGCCAATATGCGGCCGAGGATGGTCAGTTCCTCAAGGCTGACGGGTTTGTGCACCCGCACCTCATCGGCCGCGACAATGGCCTGGGCTCCGCTTACGGCACGGTGTGGGATTGGACCCAAAGTTCGTACTCGGCCTATCCCGGCTATCGGCCACCAGCAGGCGCGATCGGCGAGTACAACGGCAAATTCATGTCGAGCCAGCTGGTTCTCAAGGGCGGCAGCTGCGCCACGCCGCCAGGGCATGTACGAAGCAGCTACAGGAATTTCTTCCCGCCGGACGCGCGGTGGCAGTTCACTGGCATCCGGCTCGCGCGCGACGTCTAACCCCTCAGGGTCCCCTCTTTCAGCATAGGGAGAATGACGGAGAAATCCCTGTCGCCTGCCCCATCCTCCGCCAGCGCCTCATAAATCGCTCTCGCGTGGGCGCCCAGCGGGATCGCGCTCCCCGCCCCCTCTGCCGCGTCGGCTGCGAGCCGCAGATCTTTCAGCATCATCGCCGCCGCGAAACCTGGCTGATAGTCTCGGTTTGATGGTGCGGTGGGGACAGGACCCGGCGCTGGACAATAGGAGGTCATCGACCAGCATTGTCCGGACGCGGTTGATGAGATGTCGTAGAAGGTCTGGGCATCAAGACCCAGCTTCTCCGCCAGCGCAAACGCCTCACAGGTGCCAATCATCGAAATTCCGAGCAGCATGTTGTTGGCAATCTTGGCCGCTTGGCCGTTGCCGTTGCCGCCAGCATGGAAGACCCGGGACCCCATCGCTTCTAAGATCGGCTTGGCGCGCGCGAAGTCCTCATCGCGGCCGCCGACCATGAAGGTCAGTGTGCCGCCTTCGGCGGCCGCAACGCCGCCCGAGACAGGTGCGTCAACCATCGGGAAGCCGCGCTCGGTCGCGCCCTCGCCCAGGTTCCTGGCCGTCGGCACGTCAATGGTCGAGCAGTCAATACTCAGTGTGCCCTTGGAGAGAGATCCGGGCATGTCTTCGAGATAGACCTTGGCCACATGCTTGCCTGAGGGCAGCATGGTGATCACCGCCGTCACGCCGGACGCATCGAGATCGGCGAGAGGACCCGCGGCCTCCGCGCCCTTAGCGACAGCCGCCGCAACGGCGTCCTCGGACAGGTCGTAGGCCAAGACCCGGTGCCCGGCTTTGACGAGATTGGCGGCCATGCCCGAGCCCATATTGCCCAGGCCGATGAAAAGTATCGTCTCGGTCATGATGGTCTCCCTACCGCCGATTATCGCTCAAGAGCTTCCGCGAGATGATCACGCGCATCACTTCGTTGGTGCCCTCCAGGATCTGATGCACACGAAGATCACGGACGATCCGCTCCACCTCATAATCGGCGAGGTAGCCGTAACCGCCATGGATCTGGAGGGCATCATTCGCCACCTTGAACGCCATGTCGGTGACGAAGCGCTTTGCCATCGCGCAAGATGACGTCGCGCCGGGGTCGGCCGCGTCGAGCTTCCGCGCCGCCTCATAGAGCAGTGCCCTTCCCGCCTCGATCTCCGTTGCCATGTCGGCGAGCTTGAACTGCGTCGCCTG
Organism: Pseudomonadota bacterium; assembly: GCA_038745625.1. Lineage (GTDB taxonomy): Bacteria > Pseudomonadota > Alphaproteobacteria > Caulobacterales > Parvularculaceae > Parvularcula. The sequence continues at coordinate 22,856 of JBCDLG010000032.1, forward strand.
AAAGTCGGAGATGGCGCTTCCGAATTGGCTGCGCTCTTGGGCGTAAGCGAGCGCGCGGCTGGTCGCCTCGCCAGCTCCACCAAGCGACGCAGCGGCAATGTTGAGCCGCCCGCCATCAAGCCCCTTCATCGCGAAGGTGAAACCCTCACCCTCTTCACCCAGACGGTTTCGTTCCGGAACGCGGCAGTCATCGAACATCACCATGCGGGTCGGCTGGGCGTGCCAACCCATCTTCTTCTCCGCCTTGCCAAAGGAAAGGCCCGGCGTATCCTTCTCGACGAGGAAGCAGCTGATACCCTTTGGACCATCATCACCCGTCCGGGCCATGACGATATAGACATCAGAGAAACCTGCGCCTGAAATAAAGACCTTGGCGCCGTTGAGGACGTAGTCGTCGCCATCGCGCTTGGCTGTGGTCTTGAGACTGGCTGCGTCCGATCCCGCGCTGGGCTCCGTCAAGCAGTAGGACGCAATCAGCTCAACGGCGGTGAGGCGTGGTCCGTAGGCGGATCGCAGCTCATCGCGGGCAAAATTGTCGACCATCCAGGTCGCCATGTTGTGGATCGACAGGAAGGTCGAGTGGCTGATGCAACCCTTGGCGAGCTCCTCAAACACCAGGACAGCGTCGAGACGAGCCAGGCCCGACCCGCCGATATCCTCGCGCGCATAGATCCCGCCAAAGCCGAGTGCGCCGAGCTCCTGGAGCACGCCGCGGTCGAGATTTTTCTCTTCCTCCCACCGGGCCGCGTTCGGCCGTAACCGGTCATTGGTAAAACCAGCGGCCGTTTCGATGATCATGTGCTGCTCTTCGGTCAGTGCCATGATCTACACTCCTTACGACATCGTTGGTATAATGAAGGATTGATCGCCAACGCTGCCGGACGGCCAACGCTGGGTGACGGTTTTGATCTTGGTGTAGAACCGCACGCCTTCTGGCCCATGCTGATTGACATCGCCAAAGGCCGATCGCTTCCAACCGCCAAAGGTGTGGTAGCTCACAGGCACCGGAATCGGCACGTTGATCCCCACCATGCCGACATTGACGGTTTTCGCAAACTCCCGCGCCGCGCCGCCATCGCGGGTGAAGATGGTCACCCCGTTCCCGTACTGATGTTCCGACGGAAGCCTCGCGGCTTCTTCCGCGCTAGAGGCGCGCACCACCTGCAGCACCGGACCGAAAATCTCATCCTGATAGCTCTTCATATCCGGCGTCACATTGTCGAACAGCGACGGCCCAATGAAGAAGCCTTCTTCATGACCTTGGAGGCTCACGCCGCGCCCATCGACCAAAAGGTTAGCGCCCTCGTCCTGGCCCATCGCAATGTAGTCCTCGATCCGCTTACGATGTACGGAGCTCACGACCGGGCCGAAATGTGCATCTGCATCCGTTGAGACACCGATTTTCAGTTTACTGATTTCATCGGTCATCATACCAACGAACTTATCAGCTGTCTCCTCACCAACAGGCACAGCGACCGGCAGCGCCATACAGCGCTCGCCCGCAGAGCCAAAGGCCGCGCCGACCATATCCTTGACCGTCTGCTCCATATCAGCATCAGGCATAATGATGCCGTGGTTTTTCGCGCCGCCCATTGCCTGGACACGCTTCCCATGCGCTGTGCCCGTGCTGTAGACATAGTGCGCGATGTCCGACGAACCGACAAAACTCACCGCCGAGATGTCCGGATGCGTGAGAATGGCATCGACGGCTTCTTTATCGCCGTGGACCACATTCAAAACACCCTCGGGCGCACCCGCTTCCAGCATCAGCTCGGCGAGACGAACGGGCACTGACGGGTCTTTCTCCGACGGTTTGAGGATGAAGGTGTTCCCGCAAGCAATCGCCATACCGAACATCCACATAGGGATCATGGCGGGGAAGTTGAACGGCGTGATGCCAGCGACCACACCGAGCGGCTGCCGCATGGAATAGACATCAATACCCGTACCCGCTGCCTCAGTGTACTCGCCTTTCAAAAGATGGGGAATGCCGCAGGCAAACTCGATCACCTCGAGACCCCGCTGGACGTCGCCCCGGCTATCAGCGATCACTTTTCCGTGTTCGGATGACAAAAGCTCGGCCAGCTCATCCATGTGGGTTTCAAGCAGCGCCTTGAAACGAAAGAGCACCCTGGCACGCCGTTGCGGATTTTGCGCGGCCCAGCCTGGCTGCGCGGCTTTCGCGGCTTCCACGGCCGTTGCGACATCGGCGGTGGAGGCCAGCACGACGTTCGCCTGCACCTGACCCGTGTTGGGGTTGTAGACATCGCTGGTGCGATCGGATGTGAGCGGTGTCGACTTCCCATTCACAAGGTGCTGGATGGTCCGCATATGTCCTCCGTTGGCTCTATTTGCCGAGCTCTTTCATAGGGTTCATGGCGCTGCGCGCCTGGCCCTTTGGGTGTAGGCGATCTCTCGCAGAAGCGCAAAAGGCAGACGCTGCGGCGTGTTCGCCATGCGCTCGCCCCGTGACCTTTGAACAGCGCTGTGGGAGAACTGATGCCTGTTCATCATCCACGCTGTTCGGAGCCCTCACCCATGACTGACGCCATCCTCTCCATCGACCAAGGCACGACGTCGAGCCGGACCATCGCGTTCTCCGCAGAGGGAGCAATTCTCGCCTCAGCTCAGGAGGAGTTCGCCCAGATCTATCCCGCCGACGGGTGGGTGGAGCATGATCCGCGCGCGATTTGGTCGACCGTTCTCTCGACCGCGCGCCAAGCGCTCGCGGACGCGGAGGGTCAAGGGCACAATGTCATCGGTATCGGGATCACCAATCAACGGGAGACCGTGGTGCTTTGGGATCGGGCGACGGGAGAGCCGCTGCACAACGCCATCGTCTGGCAGGACCGCCGCACAGCGGATGCCTGCCAAGCGCTGTTCGACGCCGGCCATGAACCCCTGGTGACGGAACGGGCAGGGTTGCTGCTCGATCCCTATTTTTCCGCGTCCAAGATCGCGTGGCTGCTCGACAATGTCGAAGGTGCGCGGCGGCGAGCCGAAGCGGGAGAACTCGCCGTCGGCACCATTGACAGCTGGCTTCTCTGGAATCTCACCGGCGGGGCCGTGCACGCGACCGACGCGACGAATGCCTGCCGCACCAGCCTGTTCGGCCTTGCATCACAAGCATGGGATGAGGAGCTTCTTGCGCTTTTCGGTGTTCCGCGCGCGCTTCTGCCCGAGGTGCAGGACAGCGCCGCGCATTTCGGTGACACGCCTACGGAGCTTTTTGGCAAGTCTATGCCGATCCTCAGCATGGTCGGTGACCAACAGGGCGCAGCGGTCGGGCAAGCCTGTTTTGAGCCGGGTCAGATGAAAAGCACCTATGGCACGGGCTGCTTCATCGTCGTCAACACAGGACGCGAGATCAAACCATCTGCCCACCGCCTTTTGACCACTGTCGCCTATCGCATCCAAGGCGAGCCGACCTTCGCCGTCGAGGGCTCGATCTTTATCGCTGGTGCCGCGGTCCAGTGGCTGCGTGACGAGATGGGTCTTCTCGCCAGCGCCGCCGAAACAGCGAAACGGGCTGAGCGGGCCCAGCCGGATGCAGGGGTGATCATGGTCCCCGCCTTCACCGGCATGGGCGCACCCTATTGGTCGCCGCATGCGCGCGCGGCGGTCTTCGGCATGACACGCTCGACGGGTCCGGACGAATTAGCACGCGCCGCGCTCGAAGGCGTGGTTTATCAGACCCATGATCTTCTTAAAGCGATTGAAGCCGATGGACTGACCATGGAGCGTCTGTCTGTTGATGGTGGCATGGCGGCCAATGATTGGTTTGTGCAGCGCTTGGCCGACATTGCCGGGATCCTGGTCGAGCGGCCACGCGTTCTGGAGACCACCGCGCTAGGGGCCGCCTATCTTGCGTTCTTACAAGCGGGGCACTTCTCGTCACTGAACGATGTCGCGGCCCAGCAGGCCAAGGACAGAAGCTTCACGCCAGCGATGAAGGACGAGGAGCGAACGAAACGCCTTGATCTCTGGCGCCGCTGTGTGGACGCAGTCCTGGCCGTGGCGCAGCCCTAACGGACATCTGGGTACTGATCGCCAAGCCGCTTGCGGACGCCCAGGCCCCATTTGATGCCGACCTGGAGATAGACCCAGTTTGCCTTGAGGCCGCCCCAGGCCGCGACACGGCGGTCGGAGGTGGCAACCATGCGACCCAAAAGCCGCATACGGCCTTTCCCCGTGAGCTTCACACAGAGATCGGCCTCCTCCATCACCATCATCTCAGGATCACAGCCGTCCACCTCGAGAAAGGCCTGGCGCCGAAAGAACATCGCGTGATCGCCGAAGAAGAGGCGGCAGCCCTTAAAAAAGAGATGGGGCCGGAACAGGAGCGGCGCGTACCAGGTCTTCGCCCAGTTGTGGAAACTCGTGACCCAGCGTGTTTGATCCGGACCCGTCAGGATCGCCATAAACGCCGCCATCACGGTTTTCTCATCCGCCATTGTTCTCTGCATCACAGCAATGGCGTCGTCGGGGAGGATCGTGTCGGCGTGGAGCACGCAGACGACATCGTGGCTCGCCGCCGCCACACCCTTGTTGATCTGCCGCGCGCGGCCTGCGGGTGTTTGGTGCAGGACTTTGTATCCGGCATACTCCGCGAGCTTCACCGTGTCGTCAGCACTGCCCCCATCGACCAAGATGATTTCCTCCGGCTGGGGATCAAGAGCAGCCAAACACCGGATCAAGCGGGGTAAGGCCTCGCCCTCATCAAGAGCGGGTATGACGAGCGAAATCCCTGTCACGGCCGAAGATCTGGCCAGCGGTCGAGATCCTCGGGGCGGTCAAGATCGTGGAGCTCCTCCAAGACGACGGGGTCGATACCGAGGGCCGCCATTTTCTCTCGCGTCGCTTGGTAGACCGTCTCCGTCCCCCAATGGATGCCGAAGAAGAGATCGTCCGCTGGCTGAGGCAATCCTAGCAGCCAGTAACCGCCATCCGCGGCCGGTCCGATCACGGCGCGACCCATGCCAAGCGCCTCCGCCGCCTGCTGGAGATGCTCCGGCGTCAGATCGGGGGCGTCGGTCCCGAGAAAAATGACAGGATAGGATTTGGCCGCCGCCAAAAGACGATCACCGAGGTCACCGCTCGCCTGCGCGCCGAAGGAAAGACCACCAAGCCAGTCAAGAAACTGGGCCTCCTCGGCGCCCGTTCCCCACAGCGCGAACGGCACGCCCGACGCTCGCACCGTCGCAACCGTCCGTTCAGCGAGGGTTTTGTGGAGGCCTGCAGCGCCATCGGGGCCGAGCGCGGGGATCAGCCGCGTTTTCGCCTGTCCGGGCACCGGGTAACGGCACATGATCGCGATATGGGGCGTGCTCATCGGGCTAGGCCGCGGTCGGCTTCTTGCGCGGCTTGATAAAGCCAACATCCATCGCGTAGGTCACCAGGCGCTCCCACCACTGATCTTCCGTTAGCGGTGGTTCGACACCAGAAAAAGCGCGATAGGCGCGATCATCGAAGCGAGGATTGCGGGTGAAATACCGCGCATAGATCTCAGCCCCCCGCTGAAAGAACCGTCGTTCCGCCGACGGCAAGGCCGCAAGATCGAAGGCCGCAGGGTCGACAAACTGCGGATGATGCAGGCCCTCAAACTTCGGCGCGGTCCGCGAAAATGCATCAAGCGGCATCGGCGACGAGCCAACAAGATGAAAGGTCTGGCCCTTCGCCTCGTCAAACCGCTCGACCATGCGCACAATCCCATCGCACACATAGTCAATCGGCACGATGTCCAGCGTCGCCGAGGGCAAGGCTGGCATCACCGTCACCCGGCCTTCTGTCAGTACCTTGATGATTGGATAGATGGTGTCAAAGCTCCGTGTTCGCCCTTCCGCATGGTTGCCTAACACGATGCTTGGGCGCGCGATGGCATAGGGCACCGCGCTGTCGCGAACGAGCCGCTCAGCCTGGTTCTTACTTTTCTCATAGCCGTTGGTGAAGCCCTGGCCAGCTTCAAGCTCGCTTTCGAGGATCGCGCCCTCGCGGTCGCCGCAGACATAGGCTGTGCTGACATGCACCAGGCCCGCCCCAGCGGCATTGGCCAGATCCAGCACATGCCGTGTGCCATCGATATTCACCGCCTCATGCAGATCCCATTCTGCCGCGAAATCGGTGATCGCTGCACAGTGCACGATCAACTCCACATCGGCCGCGAGCGCGGACCAAGCGCCCTCATCAAGGCCGAACCGTGGAGCGGTGATGTCACCCTTAATCGTCCGCACACCCTCAACCACAGAATGATCGTTGCGACAGATCTCCGGGTTGCGGTTGACGAGGCCAATGACTTGATAGCCGCGCGCAATCAGCTGCCCTGTTAGCTCACCACCCAAAAGGCCAGCAGCGCCGGTGATGAAGACCGCCCGCCCGGCCATCGTCAGCAGCAACCGCTCGAAGCGTCAGGGTCAATCGCACTGTCCTTGTACGGAATCTCGACGCCACACCCTTCGAAAATGCCGAAATGCCGGGAGAAATCGCCGTAGAACTCGAAATGCTTCACAAAACGCGTGTCTTGCAACATCCGCCAGGTGTTGCCGCAGACGGGGAAAACCCGGCCCGTTTCCATATGGTGGTGGTTGTCGAGCGCGAAGGCCTTCTCCATGCCGTCAATCGTTCCAAGATACCGGACGGCCTGTCCGTAGTCTTCGCATTGCGGTTCAAGCCCATCGAGCTTGAAGAGACGATAGGTGGCCGAGAAGAACTGATACCCCTCGACCTTGGCCTGGACCTGCGGGTCGCCAATGCCCAGTGGCCGGTCGGTAACAAGGCGCGGATCTCCGAACCCGGACTGTTTCGCGATCCGGTCGAAATCACCCCAGTAAAGCGCGCCCGACAGACACTCGCCATGGAGCACCGGATCACGGGTCAGCGCCTCGGGGATCCGGCGGTCGACATAAACGTCGGAGAAATAGATCTCGCCGCCGGGCTTCAGCAGCTTATGGGCGCCGCGGAACACAGCACCCTTATCCTGCACCAGGTTGATCACGCAGTTGGAGACGATGACATCAAAACTGCCCGGCTCAAGATCGAGATCCTCAAGGCGTTCAATGTTCCCTTCAATGAAAGAGACGTTGGCAAAACCGAATTTCTCAGCGTGCCACTCTTTGTATTCATTGGCGACCGCCAGCTGCTCAGGCGTCGCGTCAACACCAACCACCCGGCCCTCTGCGCCCACAAGTTGGGCCAGAACATAGGCGTCCTGACCCGACCCCGAACCGAGATCGAGAACAGAGAGCCCCGCCATTGCCTCAGGCGCGACCAGGCCGCAGCCATAATAACGGCTCGACACCTCCTCATGGACATTCGCCAGCGCCGCGCGAATGGAGGGCGGCGGGGCTTCAGCGGTGCAGCACGCATCGGTGCGCAGATCGGACGAGCTTTGCAAAACCTGCCCGTAATAACGCTGGGCGTTCTCGATGTTCATGGGTGACGTCCTCTGTGATCCCTGCCTGTGACAGCTTCGCCTTGGTCCGCGCCAAAGTTACCCTCGTCAACTGCCATTTGGCGTCGTAACCTCATAACGGCGATCGGCGAAAGGTTTTATCGATGGTCCAGTTTCCCGATCCTGCGCAGTCGCCTTTCCGTCGCCACGGTCAATCGCTGGCGATGGGCAAGTTCGAGGATCCAGTGCGCACTGCCGATGGTCAGAGGCGTGCCTTCGTGCCTCTGTCGAACCTGACGACGCTTTGGTTCAACACCGGGACGCTGTGCAATCTCGCCTGTGCGGGGTGCTACATTGAAAGCTCACCGACCAATGACGCGCTGGTTTATATCACCACGGCCGAGGTCGATACGTATCTGGATGAAATTGAGCGGGACGGCATCAAAACAGAGGTGATCGGCTTTACCGGCGGCGAGCCATTCATGAATCGGGACATGATGCCGATCCTGTGGAGCACACTGGGCCGAGGGTTTAAGGTCCTGATGCTGACCAACGCGATGCGGCCGATGCGGCGGTTCGAGAAGGACCTGATTGCGCTGCAGGCGGAGCATGGCGACGACATCGTGATGCGCGTCAGTCTCGATCATTACACCCAAGCCGCTCATGAAGGTGAGCGCGGCGAAGACACCTGGCATAAGGCCCTCGACGGCGTGAAGTGGCTCGGCCAGCACGGCTTCAAGGTCGCGATCGCCGGGCGGCAGCTCGCTGAGGAAAGCACCGATGACGCCAAGCGGGGCTATGACCGACTGATGAAAGCCATCGGTGTTCCGATCGATGTTGAGAACCCTGAAGAGCTTGTCCTCTTCCCCGAAATGGACGCGACGCTTGATACCCCTGAAATCACCGAACGGTGCTGGACGACCCTCAGCATGCCGAAAGAGACGGTGATGTGCTCCACCAGTCGCATGGTGATCAAGCGCAAAGGCGAGCCCACGCCCCGCGTCGCCGCTTGCACCCTCCTGCCCTATGACACCCAATTCGACATGGGCGAGACGCTGAAAGCTGCAAGCCAAGCGGTCAAACTCAACCACCCCCACTGCTCAAGGTTCTGCGTCCTCGGCGGCGCGAGTTGCGGTGGTTAGCCGTTTTTACTGCTCGGTGCTCGCGGCGTAAGTCTCATCAAGAGTATCATTCGCCCAGTCCGCCAGCAGGTCATAGTA
>JBCDLG010000033.1:0-30862 GCA_038745625.1 Pseudomonadota bacterium
CGAGGACAGATTTTTTTCCGACGGACAGGACACTTTTGACCCCGAGCGCGTCTTCATAGCGAAGGAGCAATTGGCAGTGATCATCAAGGTCGTCAAAGCGATGCCGGAACGCCGAAGGCGGATCTTTCTTCTCAACCGCCTCCATGGCCTGACCCCTGAAAAAGCGGGTGAAGCTTGCGGTGTCAGCCGCTCATCGGCCGTCCGCCACATCGGCTTAGCGACCGCAGCCATTGCTGAAGCCTTAGCGGATCCAGACAGCGATCCGGGGAAGGATGGGTCATGATTGATCAAGCCAAGACCGTGCGTGAGGAGGCCCATATCTGGCGTGCCCGACTGGGCGATGGTCCTGTGCTTGCCGACGAGCGTGCCGCGTTCGAGCGCTGGATCCAGGCGGACGATCGCCATGCGGAAGCTTTTGCTGAGGCCGAGATCACCTGGCGCGTGATTGAGCGCGACGATCTTGACGAACCACTTTCTGCCTATGCCGAAACGATGGGTCAGAACATTGTCCCTCTGCCAACACCACACGTGTTCCAAAAGCCCTGGCCATGGATTGCTGGGAGCATCGCTGCGGTCCTGGCGCTTAGCTTAGCGATATCCGTCCAATTCGGATCGTTCGGCTTTGAACCCGGCACAAGTGCTATCGAAAGGACTGTTGCCACTTACACCACAGAGATCGGTGAAGTGCGTGAAGTCTCTTTGGCTGACGGCAGTGTTATGACCCTCGGTGCAAGGAGCGATGTGTCGATCGAGCTGACCGGGAATCGGCGCACCGTCAGCTTGGAAGCAGGGTCCGCGTATTTTGACGTTGCGCACGATCCCTCGCGACCTTTCGTGGTGACGTCGGGCAAGGTCGACGTGATGGCGACGGGCACAGCATTTGACGTCCAGCGTCGCGCCGACCGTCTGAGGGTTGCGGTCGGCGAAGGCAGTGTGCGGATTTCAAGGCCTCTTATGCGCGATGGTCGCCCGATATCGGATGGCGGAATGCGGGAGTCGCTGGCCCTGCTGCCCGGAGAGATGGTCGGCGTCACTGATCTTGGCGGGTTTGAGGACAAGCGTGAGCTTCCGGTTTCCTTGGTGGGCGCCTGGCGCTCAGGCCAGCTCGTCTATCTTCGCACGTCTCTCGAAGAGGTCGTTGCCGACATTCGCAGCTTCACGGGACGTGCCGTGTCGTTGGACGAGGGTGCTCGCGATCTTCGGCTTTCAGGGACATTCGATGCTGATGATATCGATGGGCTGTTGGACGCTGTCGATGCCGCTCTCCCAGTGCGCATCGAGCCTAGTGAAGATGGCCAACTGATCGTTCTCGATCGTTAATAAGCAGGCGGTGCAACGCGCCTGAGAAAAAGTGAAATTTCATGTGACAATTTGAGGGGCCACCGCGTCTTCACCATGGATGCAACTAAGATCGATTTGCATTATCTGTTTGAAGGGCGGTTTTCATGGGGTCTCACATCATCGTTTCAGCAAGGCGACGCGCGCTGTTCGGCGCGACATGTTCAGTCATTGCCTTGCTGGCGAGTACCAGCGCAGCGCAGTCGGCGACCGAACACGAGATCGTTCTCGCGTCGCAGCCGCTTGAAGAGGCGCTGGTGGCAATCGGCCAGACCTATGGCGTCACCATTGTCGCGCCCGACAGCCTGACAGTAGGTAAGACAACCGAAGCGCTTCGCGGGACTCACACGGTGGAGGGTGCGCTTGCGAGCCTTCTGACACCGGCCGGGCTCACCACAACGACGACAACCAGCGGTGCCATCATCATCACCCAGCAAGAGAGTGGTGGTCCTCAGCCAGCTGAGGAAAATGACGATACGATTATTGTCACTGGCACGAAACAAAACCTCTCCGTGCAAGATACCCAGGCTTCGGTCTCGGTGGTTACAGACGAGATCATTGACAAACAAGCAATATTTGAACTCACAGATATTTTCCTCCGTACGGCGAACGTCACGCAAACCAATGGCGCGTTTGCGTTCTCCATCCGCGGGATCAACAGCGGCGGCGTCGGATCGGCAGGGACCGGTCGGACGTCCAACGTCTATGTTGATGGAGCACCAGCCTCGCTTAACGGCCTCTCAAGTGCATTCAATCTTTGGGATGTGAGCCAAGTGGAGATCCTCCGTGGTCCTCAGTCCACCACGCAAGGCAGGAACGCGCTCGCTGGTGCGGTCATCATCCAGTCCGCCGATCCTGAGTATGAGTTCGGCGCCAGGGCGCGGGTCTTGGCGGGGAACAACGAGACCTACCAGTTCTCGGGCATGGCGACGGGGCCGATCATCGACAATCAGCTCGCCTATCGGGTATCCATCGACTACCGCGAGCAAGATTTTGACACCTTCAATGGGACCGTTATGGTCCCCGAGGGTGATAGCGATGCACTGACGGCGCGCGGCAAGCTTCTCATCGAACCCAACGCTGTTCCTGATTTGCGCGTTGAGTTGAACCTTCAGTATGTTGAATTTGACACCACCGGTGATGGTTCTGGGGTGATCGGCCCCGCGCCTGGGACACCTGAAGCGGCCAACTTTGATCCCTTCGACCGGGTCAATTTCGATGCCCGTGCCGGTGTGGTCGACAATGAAAACATGCGCTTTGTCGCCGATGTCGCCTATGAGTTCACACCCAACTGGAGCGGTGCGCTGCTTGCGACCTATGACGACACAGAGCGCCTGATCACGAACACCGGCGGTGATGATCTTCGCGAAGAAGAAACGTATACGGTAGATGCGCGCGCGATTTTTGACTATGATAGGCTGACGGGTTGGATCGGCGGCTACTATTTCAACGAGGACCTGGTGTCGGGCTCCGATCAGTTCTTTGACGTGACGCAGTTTGGAGCGATTATTGATCCTCCGGGGACGACGGTCCAGTTGATTCAGGACCGGGCGGCGGAAACGGAGAACTACGCGATTTACGGCGACCTCTTATTTGCTGTGAACGATCGGATCAGCCTTAATGTCGGCGCGCGCTATGACTGGGAAGACGCGGCCGATACCGGGTTTTCGTCTGAAACGAATATCAGCAGCGATCCTTGTTTTGTATCCCTGGGTTTGATTTCCGGTCCGTGTGCGTTCTTCCTCCCGGCGAGTTCAGACGGTGTCCAAGGTGGCGCGACGTTTGAGGCGTTCCTGCCGAGGGGCGGGATCATCTACAATTTTGATGATAACCGTTCGCTCTCCTTCATGGTGCAGCGCGGCTACCGGGCCGGCGGCTTCAACATTGAACAGGGCGAGGTCGTCCAGTTCGATGCGGAGTACATCACCAATTATGAGCTGGCCTGGCGTTCGGTGTTCTTCAACGATCGCCTGACCCTCAACGCCAATGCGTTCTATTCGGATTGGACGGATCAACAGATCAGCATCCCGCTGCCGGGCACGTTTGACTTCCAGATTCTGAATGCGGGCAGCTCGGAGCTTTACGGGCTTGAGGCGGAGGCGAGCTTTGAAGTCACGCCGGAGTTCGAGATCTACGGCAATTTGGGCTTGGTTGAGACTGAGTTCACAGACTTTCCTTTCACTGTCGACGCTGACGGCAACCCGTTGCCCTTGGTTGATGCTGGTGGAAATCCAATCGCAGATCCCAATGCAAATCCGTTTGCTGATCTCTCCGGCAACGAGTTCGGCGGCGCGCCCAGTGTGACCGGTACGCTTGGTGTCTCCTACGAGGGCACAAACGGTATCTTCGGCTCTGCCAATCTGAGCTATCGCGGCGAGCAGTACACCGATATCACCAATCTGGAGGCCAACAGAACGGACGACTATGCGCTGGTGAATGCGCGACTTGGGTACCAGAAGGACGGCTGGCGGATTTCAGCTTTTGTCGACAACCTCTTCGATGATGAGTTCTTCCGGGCGATCACCACCGAAGAGGTGACGCAGGCGGATATCATGGGGACGAGAAGTGCTGTTCTCGGTCCGGCATCGATCCAGAGGTTTAACTTCAGCCAGCCGCGTCACTTCGGTGTTGAGCTTGAGTTCGAGTACTGACGACGAGACACGATCAACACCAACAGTAAGAGCCTCACACGATCAGTTTCGTGTGAGGCCTCTTCACGTCTGCTGTTCTGAACGTTGCTGACGGAACAACCGGTTGGCCGCGGCCGTTTTTGGCTATTCGGCGGGTACGGCCGTGGTCGGCACAGCCGTGCGCTTCTTCTTCTTAGAGTCCGGCCGCCGCTGCGGAAGCTTGGTTGCCGAGACGAGCACAGCGCTTCCCACAAGGAGGAAGGCGAGATCCAACCAAGCCCAATCTTGGTTCTTGGCAAAGAGCTTGGTGATGAAGAGGTCGCCGGTGGCCACCGTGTTGACCAAGGGAAGGACCACCAGCATGGCGCCAACGCCGAGCAGCAGCTCGACGGTGGCCCGGTAGTCGTGCTGTCGCCAGAACGCATAGCCAATCGCCGCTGCGACCGTACCGAGATAGATCCATCCTGACATGATGACGTGCGACCCGGCGCCATCGAACGCCAGCTTATCTGCATAGAACAAGACGGCCGTTGCTGCGGGTAAGCCCAACGTCACGCCGACATTGAGGTGGCTCAGTCGGCGGTAGAAAGCCTCCGACTTGCTGCCCTCATTGCCGTGCAAGCGCCGCTCGATCCACATCATGGTTCCAAGCGCCACGATCGCTGACAGCATCAGTCCGAGCACGAAATACATGAGCTTGAGCGCAATCGCTCCGTAGGTCCCGTAGTGGAGAGGCGACATCGCGCGCAGCGTGCGGTTGGCCGGGGATGGCTGATTGATGACGCTGGCTTCGATCCCTTCGCCGGTGACGCCGCTCAACGTGACCACGTCGCCATTCTTGAGATCGTCCTTGCTCTCATAGATGACCTCGAAAACAGCGCCTTGGTCGCCGTAGTGACGCATATAGACGTGGGCAGGCAGCTCGCCGGAACCGGGGTGCTGCATCTGGGCGATCTCGTCGATCGAGAGCATCTGCGCTTGTTCGCCAACCGGGTCTGCTTGGCCGAAGCCAAGCTCCTCAATCATCCCCTCAATGTCACCCTTGAACATAATCATAGCGACGATCGGCAGAAGAAGCGTGATCACGCCCAGATAGGCGCCCGTGACCGCGATCATGCTGGAAAAGGGCAGGGTCCAAAGACCGATCACCTTGTGGGTGTCTTGCCACTTAAGGCGCACTGATCGCCAGTAACGCAGCGAATACAGTTCCTGTACGATCTTTGTGTGGGCGACGACGCCGGAGATGATCGAGAGCAGCAGCACGACACCAGCGAGGCCCACGAGACCGCGGCCAATCTGACGTCCGCCAAGCTCATCCGGCCACATCAGATCCCGGTGAAAATCAAGAAGCCACGTGGATAGGCCGTCGCCTTTGGCGACAATCGGCTCGCCCGTTTCGGTGTCCCATCGTCCGGTGACAAAGTCGACATCGCCGCCATCCTCGGACCGCCGATTGAGCTGTGCGCTGTAAAACGGATGATGCTCCGCCGGGAAATTAAACCCCAGGAACGTCAGCTCGTACCCGTCGCTGTGTTTCTCGACCCATGAGCTGAAGGTCTCGTTGATAGCCACCGGTGTCTCAGCAACCGTGAGACGAAGGGCTGGGTCCTCCCAGGACTTGATCTCATCGCGGGCAAACATGGCGACCGAGCCGGTGAAGCATACGACGTAAAGAAAGAGGCCCAGTGCAATGCCCGTCCATGAGTGAAGATCATAGATCCGGATTTGCCGTTCTCTGTTCGCCATGACCGCGACCTCATCCTAAAGCGCGAAAAACGCGACAGAGCTGATCGACGTGATTGCAATCATCCCGCCAGCCACGCGCCATTTGCTTCGTTCCCAATAGCACCAAAACTGGAACGCTGCCCAGAGAACGGGCATCAAAACCACACCAAACATCAGCGCTTCGCGGGTTTCGCCGGGTGAGTTGTCGGCGATGGCCACCATCGTCATGATCGTCGCTGTGAGGGACCAAAAAAGCGTGCTTGTGAGCCGGGGTGCGCGCCATGTCGCAAGCCCGAGAAAGACTGCCACCACCACCAAAACGACGATGAGCAAGGGGCTCATGAAAAGGCTCCTGCGACAAGGGTGACGCCGCTTGCGACCGATAAGACGGCCGCGGCGGCGCCCGAAAGAACATGCCAGGGTTTCGCTAGTGCCGACACGAACAAAGAAACAGCGCCGAACAGAGCGCCAAGGCCCAACCAATATGGAATGGCCACTTCCAGTTTGGCAACGGCGCACACCCCGATGAAGGAGAGGACCATCGCCGCCGTACCGCCCCACCACATGATGCGGCGCTGCTCCGTCGACTCTTTGGCCCAGCCAACATCCGTTCGCTTCGGATCGGCATGGAAAAAGAGAACGCTGGCTAGGTAGAGCAGCGATGAGCTGAAGATATAGGCCATCACTGCTCCATCCGTGGTTTCGCGCTCCGCACGGCTTTAAAATTCGACCGCAACGGATCCCAGGATCGTCCGCGGCGTACTGGTTCCCACACGGAGAGCTGCGAACAGATCCGATCCGATGAACGCTTGTGTTTGGCGGAAGTCCTCATTGGTGATGTTGCGGGCATTGATTTGGAATTTCCAACGATCGCGGCGGTAGTAAGCGGCCAAGTCACCCTGGACCCATCCATCATAGACGAGGTTGTTCTCGGTACTGGTGAAACTATCGCTTTGATAGAAGAGGCCGCCACCGATACCGAGATCATCGTCACCCAACGGAATCTCATAGAATGTGAAGAGGTTCACATTGTGGTTGCCAATACCGGGAAGCTCGTTGCCTTCGGGGAAAATGGCGAAAAGTGGGTTGATGACGCCGCCCTCTGTGATCTCGGTCTCAACATAGGCGTACCCGCCTTGGATCCGCCACTGATCGGTGATTTGTCCAACGACCTCCAACTCTCCACCGATGCTTGTGTATTCGCCAAACGTATCGAGGATGGGAAGAGCAGCAAACGGATCAACCACGAACGCGATGTTCTGCGATGTCGTGTCAAAGGCTGCTGCTGTGATCAGCAACTGCTCGTCTCGGAGCGTCAATTTGGCTCCGAGCTCGTAGGTTTTGGATCGCTCCGGTTCGAGCGGCTCAGGGTCAAGGGCGCCATTGCTGCCGTTCGGCGAGAAGCCTTCCGAATAGCTGGCATAGAACGAGAGAAGATCGGTAGGCGTATAAACAACACCGGCCCGAATGCTAAAATCAGTTTCGTCTTGATCGTTAAGGTCGTCGGAAAAATCGGAAAAACGGCCGCCGATCAGGAAGCTAAACTGATCGGTCAACTTGATATAGTCGACCACGTTGAAGCCGTACTCGCTGCGGTCGGCGCTTGTTCCTGCGCCTGTCGATACGAAATTCAGTTCAGGGACGACATACTCGCGTGTTGCGATGTTGAACGTCGCGATATCGGCCGACGCGAAACCTTCGGCTTCTGTTTTGAAGTCCTCATAGTTGAACGATGCCAAGAGCTGGTGCTCGAAGCCGAGGACATCGGTGAACTCGAACGTGTTGCTCACCCGAACGGTGGTTGTGGTGCCCTCGGCGACGGATTTGTTCGCCGAAATCTGTGCGATGTTGGCGTTGGGCCCGTCCGCCGGTGCAATAAGGGCAATGGCTGGTCCCGCATCGGTGAGGATGAAGGATGGGCTGCCATTGGTGTCAAAGAGATCCTTATCGTTCTCTGTATACGATCCGATAACTTCGACGGACCAGACGTCATTGAACCGATGATCAGCGATACCATAGATCCGCTTGGATTCAGCTGTCGTCTGATCGTTAAAGCCAGGGATACCGTAGAACTGGTCTTCCTCTTGGCGGTCACTGTAGAAGAACCCCTCGACGCTGTTGCCATCAAGGAACTGTCCTCGGTCCTGGGTATAGTCATCATCGATATACTCAAAACCCAGAACGAAGCTGGTGCCTTGATTGGGCATCCATGACAGGGTGGGATTCAAGAGCAAGCGTTGCCTCGTGGTCTCATCACGAAAGCTCTCGGAGTCTTCATAGGACGCAACCAGTCGGTAAGCGAACTGATCACTTGTTCCCGGAATCGCGCCCGTCGTGTCGAACTCACCTTTGTAGAAGTTATAACTACCGATGATCACCTCAGCGCTGGTGTAACGCTCGGCCTGCGGCCGTTTGGTCCTGTAGTCGATAATCCCGCCGGGTTGGCCCTGACCGTAAAGGAGGGCAGAGGGTCCCTTGAGAACCTCAATACGCTCAATATTGACCGTCTCAGTTGACGGAATATTCGATGCATTCAAACCGTTATTGATCCGTGCACCATCTTTATAGATTGACTGCGAGGCATCGAAGCCACGGATCGAGAACTTCTCCTCACCGCCATTGCCCGTCTTGAACTTTGTGACACCGGCAACGTTTCTTAGGGCGTCATCGACATTGTTGACCTGTTGGTCTTTCAGAATGTCTTCGGTGATGATGCTGATCGCCGCGGGCGTTTCGGTCAGCGACAGGTCCAGACCCGTGGCCACGCCGCCGCCGCCCTCAAGGTAATCCCGGCGGTGGCCCTCCACGACAAGCACGTCACCCTCGGTCTCTTGCGCCAGAGCAGGTCCCGCAGCACCAATACAAAGAGCTAATACACTGGTTTCTCGCAACAAACGCACTTCGGAAGACCCCCAAAAAGATATGCAAACGCGAATGATTATCGTTTGTAGGAGGTGCCTTAGGGTGTCAAGGATGGGCGCAGTGAGGCCGGAGCGGTGAAGTCATGCCCACCCCTCCGTTGCGCGCCCAATCAATCGCCTAGTGATCAAACGACAGCTCGACCCCGATGATCCGAGGCGCATCAATCGCACCGTAAAGTTGGCCGTCTGTTGGGAAGAACGCGTTGGGGAAGCCCGTCCCGCTGATCCGACGTTCATCGCCGAGGTTCTCGCCAAAGATCCGTATGGCCCAGCGATCGGTCTCATAGCCAGCTTGTACGCCGAAGATCGCAACAGCGTCCTGGGTGTCCTCAGCATTGGCTGTGAACCCCGTCCGGTTGCCTTCATCAAGCGGTGTTTCGCCGATAAAGTTCACTTCTGCGCGGAGAAACAGGCCATTGCTAAATTCATAACGCGCCGCGAGGTTGCCATCATATTGCGGCACAAGCTTGACTGGATTGCCGACCACCTCTTCGGCATTGGCCCGTGCAAACTCCGTATACTCTGATTCAACCCAGCCGAAATTACCGGTGAACGTCAGCGAATCGACAGGCTCCCACTGTCCCTCGATTTCAAAGCCATAGCTTTCGATCGCGGCGTCGGAGCCGATGAACGATGTCGAGACGATATTGCCCTCTTCGTCGAGCAGCGCCGCTATCTCTTGATAGTTGTCCGCCTCGATGAAGAAGACAGCACCGGAGAGAAAGGCCTTTTGGTCCGCAGACTGCCATTTTGCGCCGATCTCATAGCTCCAAAGCTCCTCTGAATCGTAGCGGATCACATCGTCCTGGAAACCATCTTGTGCGGCGGTCAGGTTAAAGCCGCCGGGCAGGTACCCCTTCGCGATATTTGTATACAGCGTCAGATTGTCGGCCGGCTCGTAGCGGAGTGCAAAGCGCGGCAGAACCGCATCGAACGTCTCGTCCAGCTGAAGCTCGTCGAACAAGAACACGGAGAAGCCAAGGTCCAACGCTCCAGCCTGTTGCGTTGTCTCTCGTTTGGCTTGGTCGTAGCGCAGCCCAAGCGTCGCCGTCAGATCAGAAAACGCCGTGGGCGTATAACTCAGCGAGCCAAAGATCCCGAAGTCGTCGCTGTTCGCCGCCTGCTCAGGCGCAAAGTTGAAATCGCTAAGACCACCGGGCCCGACAAGCGATCCCAGGATGAGCGTTTCTTCCTCGGTGTAGTAGGAGGCACCCAGCGAGTATTGGATGGGGTGGTCAGTGTCGGACGTAAACCGAATTTCAGTGTTTACAAGCTCATTGAAGTCGATCTGTGTACCCGCCAAGAATGGCCCATTGGTGTTGTCAATGTCGAAGCCACGATCATCGATGTCCTCTTTACGATAGCTCAGTGAAAGATCGAGATCGCCGGCCGGGAAAGCGTAGGTCGCGTTGAGGCCTGTGACGATCTCATCGATCTGCGCACGCTTAGGGGCGTCATGCACAAACTCAAAGTCCGACGCCCGACGATCGCCATTGAACGGGCCGGGACTGAATGGGTTGCTCGGATCGAACAGAATGCCATCGCTGTAAATCGCGTTGTACTGATCAAGATCGATGGGGAAGCCGTCAAATCTATAAATCCCCGGCGCGTCGGTATCGACGATGTAGCCGGTTGCGTTGACCGTCAGTGCTTCGGTTGGCGTCCATCGTAACCGGCCTTGCACGAAGCGTTCTTCGATACGGCCCTGGCCCTGAGGCGTCGAGCCGATGTTCTCAAGGAAGTAGTCACGGTCGCTGTATCGGACGGCAACAGAGCCCGACAGCGTATCTTTGATGATCGGCCCGCCAATGAAACCGTCCGCCTGATAGGCTTCGCCCGTATCAAACACGCTGGCGGTGACCGAGCCGTTGATCTCCAGCTCTTCGTCGGGCTGGCGCGTGTTGATGACAATCAAGCCGCTTTCGGTATTGGCGCCATAGAGCGTCGATTGCGGGCCCCGCAGAACCTCCACGGACTCAAGTTGCGTCAAGACCGAGTTACTCAGCTCCCGGAAGGGAATCCCATCGATATAGACGGCGGCGCGGTTGACGATGAACGGATTGGACTCAACACCGCGGATCGAGATGTAGACCGCACCGAGGGGGCTTGAGTCGTTGAACTGGACGTTCGGCGCAAGATCGTCGATGCGCCTGATATCCGTGACGCGGGCTTCCCGCAGAACCTTCTCGCCGAGCACCGTGACGGCGACGTCGGTGTCTTGCAGGGTCGCGTTCTGCTTCGTACCCCGCACAATAATGGTGTCAGCCGTTTCACGCGTTTCGTCGCGGTTTTGGGCATGCGCCATCCCGGCGCAGATGCCGGCCACCATAGAGGCCGACAGCAGAAATCTAGTGACTGGCATTGGTTTCCCCACACAAATGCAACTCATTCGCATAGGCGTAGCGCGTCTCTGCACGGCAGCAAGGCGCGAAAGCTCTGCCATCAGGCAGAATATGTTTGTGATCCGGCGGGTCTAGCTGCCCAACTGGCTTGGCGGGTAGCCGTAGTGGCGGCGGAACGCCGTTGTCAGCGCGTTGGGTTTGTAGCCCACCTGATAGGCTGTCTGATTGACGCTGAGCCCTTCGCTCAATAGACGGTGCGCCTCTTCCATACGTCGGCGGATGAGATACTGCCCGATGCTCTCGCCAAAGGTCTGGCGGAACGAAGATGTAAGACTGCGGACGCTGATTGAACTCTTTCGGGCAAGATTATCGAGTCGATGTTCCGCTGACAGATCTTCCTCTACAAGATCGCGCACCTGACAAGCGTGCTTGATTTCCGTCCTCCGCGCAACGATCTCGAGGCTCCCATCAATCAGGGCAGATACCGACGCCACGAGCTCCAGTGCACGTGACTGCATCAACAGACCACGCGAGGCATCGTCGAACCAAGGTTCCACCGGGGCGACCAAGCGCATCAATTGATTGGCTCGCGGACCTTCGATGATAGCGAGTTTTCGTCCTTCTACGGCACGTTGGATACGGCTAACCAGCGCATGCTGCTCTTCGTCCTCCGAAGGTGGGAGGTGGATGCCGAACGAATGCGCTGAGCCTGGTTGGACATGAGTGTCGAAGGTGACCCCGCCCTCTGGCACGTGCATCGCGGTGATTACAGGCGACGAGGTCGCAAACCCGCCGAGGCGGTCGCTGAAGCTGCTGATGTTCGCGGAGCCGACGCCGATGTGTAGGCCAGGCGGGAGATAGGACTGACTATACGAACGTGGGCCGGCGAGCCGAGCCGAGAGCCAGATTGAGCCACTCCATAGCGAACTCGCCTCGAAAGAGGTCCCCGTGTTTTCCGCTATCGAACGCAGATCGTCTTGCATCCGCACACCTTATCACGGCCGATAGGGAGCGGAAGCTACCTGCCTCGGCAGGTTCTGAGGTTCGGTTGAGGGACACTCGCCGGGCGATCTAGCGACATCAGCTTTCGACCCAGGTTCCACAGTCAGTGCAGCACAGCTTGATCGATCCCCAAAAAGCGCGATCCCACCAAAAGTCGATAGGGTGTACAGATCAACATAGATGACGAACAATAGAACTGGAAAAATGGTGCCCCCACACGGACTCGAACCGCGGACCTACTGATTACAAATCAGTTGCTCTACCAGCTGAGCTATAGGGGCTTTCCGTCGCGCTTTGTATGACCTGATGATCGACATCAATGTCACAAAAGAGTGAGGTCGTGGCTCCCCAGGCCGGACTCGAACCAGCGACCCAGCGATTAACAGTCGCTTGCTCTACCAACTGAGCTACTGGGGATCACCACGAAGGGCGCCGATAGCGCATGGCGGCAGCCAAGAAAAGCCCTGAGAGCCTCACTTTTCCCTGTTTATTACCCCCAAAAGGAAACGGCCCCGCACGAAGCGAGGCCGTCCCTGGGGGTATGGTGGGTATGTCTTCCTGGGAGAAGAAGACCACTCTGTCGTGCACCGTTAGGGTTAACCAGTGGTAAACCGAAACCAGCGGTTGGATCATTCCGCTGGCGCGTTGGGAGATGAGCCCTGGATGTCCGGCAGATCACTCGCCGAAGCGCCTTCACCGAGCTTCGGTTGGCGTTCGCCGGTCCACTTGGCGAGGATCCAGCGGCTGATATCGGCGCCCACAGCGTACATCGATGGCACAAAGAAGAGGGTGACGAAGAGGGCAAAGAGCACGCCAAAAGCGAGGCTGATGACCACCGGTTTGAGGAACTGCGCATCAAGGCTGCCCTCAAACATGATCGGCAGCAGGCCGATAAAGGTCGTCACGGATGTGAGGAGGATCGGCCTGAAGCGAACCACGCCCGCCTCGACCAGCGCGGAAAAGGCACCGGCGCCTTCGTTGCGTAGCCGGTTCACATAATCGACCAGAACGAGGTTGTCGTTCACCACGACGCCCGCTGCTGCCGCGATGCCAAAGAAGGAGAACATCGCAAACTCCGCGCCGAAGATCACATGGCCGAACATCGCGCCCATGAAGCCGAAGGGGATCGCTGACATGATCAGGATCGGTTGGAAGTATGAGCCGAAAGCGATCGCCAGCAGCATATACATACCGAAGAGCGCGGCCGTCCCCAGCACAGTGAGTTGACCGAAGAAGTCCGACTGCTCTTCATCTGCGCCGCGTGGCCTGACCCGGACTTCTGGGTACCGGTCTGTGATCTCAGGCACCACCTGGCCATAGAACTCCCTGCGCATCGGTCCGGCATCAGAGCCCCGGCGAATACGAGCCGAGATCTGGATCGATCGATTGCGATCGGTGCGCCGGATGATCCGTACCGCTGGGCCCGGCTCGAACTCGACAACCGATGTAGCGGGAATCTCCCGTCCATCCCCCGTCCGAATACGGAAATCAGAGTAGAGACTTTCGAGCGACTCCCGGGTTTCTTCAGGATAGCGCACCATCACACGGACATCCTGTCCGTCCCGCGGGAGACGCTGCACCTCGTCACCGTAGTATGCGGTCCTGAGCTGCTGCGCGACGTCTGCGAGTGTCACACCGAAGCGTTCCGCCCCCGGCTTGAGTTTGAGCCGCAGCTCATCAAGCGGTTGTTGGCGATTGTCACGGACGTCGGACAGAATAGGCACGGTACGGAGGAAGTTTTGGATATCCTCCGATGCCCGTGATGCCTGGTAGGCATTGTCCGACTCGATTTCCAGCAAGAACCGTCCATTGCCTGGACCACCGAAGCTGTTGCTGATGCTGATGGATTCAGCGTCGGGAATAGGGCCGATCAGATCACGGTAGATCTGACCGATCTCATCCATCGAGAGGCCCCGCTTGTCGGCACTGGCATAGCTGTGGAAGCCAAAGGCCGTGCCCGACCAGGTGCGCAGCTCCGTGCTCAGCAGGATATCCTCGCCGACCCGCTCTTGAAGCACCTCGTCAAGACGGGCGTCGGCTGCCTGAATCTGTTCATAGACCTGGAGCTGACGGTTCCACGCTGTGCCTTCCTGCATCGTGACCCGGGTGATCAGGAAGGGGTTTTCAACGTCGGGGAAGAACTCAAACTTGACCCAGCCCTGCGCCAGGAGTGCGACGGCGAGCGAGAAGAAACCAAGAAAGCCGACCACGGTATGGTATCGATAGCGAAGTGCCTTTTTGATCAGTGGCCGGTAAACGCGATCGGCAAATTGGACCAGGCCATCCGCGAGCTTCTTCTGATAGCGCATGATGCCCTTGTCGGACTGGGGCTTGAGGTGCGCGAGGTGAGCAGGAAGAATCAAGAAGCTCTCGATCAGTGAGAACGTCAGGGCAAAGAGGATCGTCCAGGAGATGCTCTCAAGAAAGCTCCCAAACTCGCCGCCGATAAAGATAAAAGGCGAGAAGGCGAGCATCGTCGTTAGGACGGCAAAAACCACGGGCTTAGCAACGATCTGTGTACCGACCACTGCCGCTTCGAGGTCCCGTTTTCCGAGCTCCACCTGACGGTTGATGCTCTCACCCACAACCAGCGCGTCGTCCACCACGATCCCGATGACCAGAAGGAGACCAAACAGCGACAGCATGTTGAGACTGACCCCGACGACAGGGAAGAAGATGAAGGTGCCGATGAACGAGACGCCAATGCCGGCCGCAACCCAGAACGCCACGGTGGGGCGGAGGAACAGCATCAGAATGATGAGCACCAGAGCGAGGCCGCTCATCGCGTTGCTCGACACAAGGTTCAGCCGACCTTCGTAGAGCGTGATAAAGGAGAACTGCATTTCCATCTGCACGCCGGGCGGCAGGTCGTCCTGTTTGTCAGCAATCCAATTTTCGAGGGCTTCGTTGATGGAGACGATGTTGCTGTTCTTGGGCTGGAAGACCTGGAGCGTGACGCCAGGCTTACCGTTGATCTCATAGCGATAGTTACGATCGGGGAAGCCGTCGATTACGGTCGCAACGTCGCGGACACGGACGATAGAGCCGTCCCTGTTTTGCCGAATAACGATGGCGCCGAACTGGTTGCTGGTGTCGGCGAGGTTGCGCGAGGCGAGGGGGATGTTGCCGGTTTCGGTACGCACCTCGCCCATGGAAAGGTTCAGCGAAGCGCCGCGAATAGCGTCAGAGACATCCTGGAACGTCAGACCATATTGCCGAAGCGCAGTCTCGGTGACTTCAATCGAGACCTCTTCCGTTCGCAGGCCATCGACCTCGACCAGCGGGGACCCACCAGGGAGGGAAGCGAGTTCGTTCCTGTACTGCCTTGCCAGTCGGTTGAGCGATCGCTGGTCGATATCGCCGCCGAGGACGATAAAGGCGAGCTCACTTTCGGCTCGTCCTCGCCGAACAATCGGAGGGAAGCTGTCCTGCGGCAGGTTGGACACCCCGTCGACCCGCGCTTTGACCTCGGCAAGAAAGGCATCGAAATCGGCACCTCTGCGCATGGTGATAGACATTTCACCAGCACCCTCGCGTGCGGTCGCTGTCATCTCGTCGATATCTGCGATGTCGGCGACTTCCTCCTCAATACGGAGGATGATCTGCTCTTCGACCTCGGTCGGTGAGGCGCCAGGCCAGCTGACATAGACCTCAGCCACCTCATTCGTGATCGACGGAAAGGCTTCACGCGCAAGAAGCAGCTGGATGGTCATCCCGCCCATGATCAAGATCAGGGCCATGAGCAGGTTGGCGGCGACGGTGTTCCGTGCCCACCAAGCGATCAAACCGTTCATAGGTTGGCTCCTGCCTGGACGCCGACAGTGGCTGTTTCGGTGCCGTCTGCTTCGACCAACACGCGGCTTGCGTTTTCGCCGTCGCTATAAAGAGGGCGGACAGGGTCACCTGGATCGGATGTCACGGGACTGATCACCAGCCGGTCCCCGACCTCGACGCCGCCGACGGCGACATAGCCTTCGCTCGTCTGGGCAATGATCGTGGGCGTCTTGGTGAGCAGCTCGTCGTTCTCATCGACAACAAAGACCGTGCCGTCGCTTTGCAGTGAGACATAGGGGATCAACGTGCCATAATCGATCATAGGACCGATGATCTCGGCGTTGACGAACAAACCGAACGCAAGCGGAAAACCATCATCCGCTCCGGTACCATAAGGATCCGCAACCTCGGCGATTGCTGAAATTTGACGCGTGGTTGCGTCGATCGCGGCATCAACGCGCGCAATTCGGCCGATCCACTCACGCTCTTTGCCAGCGGCTTGCGCATAGAGCCGGACGACAGGCGCGTCTTCGCCTGTGGCCTCAAAAGCGAAGGGCAGTTGCAGCTTGGCAAGATCTTCATCCGTAAGCGGCAGGCGCACCTCTGCGATATCGGTGGAGAAGATTTGGCCCAGGTTTTGGCCAGGCGTGACGTACTGGCCGACATTCGCGTTGATCGACCGGATCCGGCCATTGAATGGCGCGGTGATCGTGGTGCGTCGAAGCGCGAGAAGGGCGTCTTCGAGATCGGCACGCGCGGCATCAAGATTGGCGCGCGCGGCTGCCAGTTGCGGCTTGCGCAAGGTCAGCACGGAGGCATCCTGCCGCGAGTCAACGCCCGACAGCTCTTCAAAGTCCCGCGCGGCGAGGGCGCCTTCAGCTTCTTCGACAGCAAGCTGTTGCTCCGACTGCGCCACATTGGCCCGGGCCCGCGTCACGGCCAGACGGTAGTCCGCATCCTCAATTGCAAGCAGTGTTTCGCCCTCTTGGAAGATGCCGCCATTGGCAAAGGACGGGGCGACACTCTCAATCTGGCCAGCAATCTGTGCCGATAGCTGGATCTCACGCCGCGGCGCGACCTCACCTTGCGTCCGCACACTGAGGTTCATGGGTCCGTATGCGACATCTTGAACGAAAGCGATCGGTGCTGCTGACGTGGGCACGCGGCTTTTCACTTCAGGGCGCAGGCTGCCGAGGATCATGATCACCACGACAAAGCTCAGGGCGAGACCGACAACGCTGCCGATAAATGTCAGTTTCCGCATCATAGGAGATCTCCTGCGCCATGAGTGTCTGTGGTTGGCGCTTCGGCTGTCGCGAGGGCGGCTTCACCCTCCAAGATGTAAGGGGCGCCCAACGCCAAATAGAGGCTCACACGGTTGTTGAGCCGTGCCTGTTGGGCATCAATCAGCAGGCCTTCCGCTTCGATGCGGCGCTGCTGAGTGTTGATGAAGTCAAAGATATCGACCGTACCCGAAAGATAGCGGCGGCGGGTGATTGTCTCGACGGCGACGCGCTCTTCAAACGAGAGCTGGAGAGCTTCTTCGCGCTCGGCCAAGAACTTCTCGGCCGCGACCGCATCCTCGACTTCGCGCCAGGCCGTCAGCACGGTTGTTCCGTAGTCGTAGAGAGCCGCCTCAGCGTCGTCCTTGGCGGCCCGCTCGCTGGCGATCAGACGACCGCCCTGGAACAAGGGTTGGGTCAAGTTGCCGACAAGATCCGCCGCAACGTTGTCAAAGTCGAGAAGGTCGCTGAAATCGGCATTGTCGCCAGGCTCCGACAGCGCTTGTTCATTGGCTGAGGCTGTTAGCGAGAACTGCGGCAGGAACGCTTTGCGCGCTGCGCTGACCCGCAACCCAGCAGCTTTCAATCGGCGTTCTGCCGCAATCACGTCTGGCCGCCGATCGAGCAGCTCGTCAGGTGTTCCGAGAGCGAGCGAAGAGCGTCCTTCGAAGATTGGTTCGAGGCTTGGTAGCGTTTCTGACGGCTGGATCATCGCCGCGGGATACTGGCCAAGAAGGACCTCAAGCTGCCGCGCTGCTTCGAGCTCTTGCTGTCGGCGCTGCTCGAGATTGGCGGCATTGCCAGCAAGGGATGCACGGGCGAGCCGCAGATCGAGGCTTGTTGAGATGCCACGCTCATAACGGCGGCTGATCACCCGTAGGTTGGCTTCGTCGGTCTCAACGTTTCGCTCGGCCAGGCGTCGTTGAAGACGTGCCGCGGCCAGGGCGTAGTGTCCTTGTGCAGCATCGCCCGCAACCGAGAGTTGTGCTGCTGCGTAATCTAGGTTCCGTGCATCCGCATCGAGATAGGCTGCCCGGGTCTGGTCAGCCAACCGGCCCCAGACGTCGACTTCCCAGGTCAGCTGCACCTGCGCCTGGTAGCCGGAGTTGTAGATGGCTTCCCCGCCGCCGACGATAGTGTCACCGAACTGGAAACCTGCAGGCGGGTTCCTGCTGCGTGAACCGTTCGCCGATCCGTTGATCTGCGGCAGCATATCGGCCCTGGTGATACGGGCGCGATCAAGCGAGGCCTCAAACCGCTCGCGCGTTGCATTGAGGTCGTAGTTTTGCTGCAGCGCGATCTCGACGATGTCGATCACTTGCGGATCTTGCAGGTCCTCGAGCCAGTTTGCGGTCACGGGCGCGGTGCTGCGGCCATCGGCGATCGCCGCCCAGCCGTCGAGATCAGCCGTGATCGGCTCGAGCACCTGCTTGGGTCCAGGCGTGGCGCAGCCAGCCGCAGCGATGGTCGCTGCCACAGCGCACGCGTATCCCCAGACATTTTTCATCATCAAACCTCAACTGAGCCCGATTGGGCTTTATCGATAATCATTGAAAATGTGGATTCACTTTCGCGATTCCAAGATGACCTTTCTTTCAGAAAGGGCACAAAAGTGGCGTAAACTGCGCGTGAGGTGATGGAGGCCACGCCCGGAATCGAACCGGGGTACACGGATTTGCAATCCGCTGCGTCACCACTCCGCCACGTGGCCTCACTTTTTTGGCGCGTGGTGAAACGCCGAGCCGCGTCCATACCGCCCGGTCGCAGCGATCACAAGCGGTGCTTCTTCTCTTTCGGGGCGAGCCCGTCTATTGGCCCTTAGACCATCACAATCCGCGCCTCCTGGGAGCCTCGTCATGGATGCAGCCAAAGCCAGAAAGCACATGGTCGACAGTCAGGTTCGGCCGAATGATGTGACCGATGTGAGGCTGCAGACGGCCATGGCCTCGCTGCCGCGGGAGCGTTTTGTCCCCGCCAACCGCAAGGCCTTGGCCTATGTCGAGCGCGATGTGCCGCTCTTTGAGGGCCGGGCTCTGCTGAAAGCCCGGGAGTTCTCAAAACTTATCCACGCCGCCAACATCCAGCCCACGGATCTCGTTCTCGATATCGGCTGCGGCTACGGCTATTCGACGGCGGTGCTCTCTCATCTGGCCGGTGTTGTGGTCGGCCTGGAGGAGACCGAAGAGCTGGCGGCAAAAGCAACCGAGCGCTTCTCGGAGCTGAGTCTAGATAATGCGGTGATGATGAACGGCCCACTCGAAGAGGGATGGGCCAAGCAAGGTCCCTATGACGTCATCGTTGTGGCTGCTGGCGTCGAGGATGGTTTGGGGTCGCTGCTCGATCAGCTGAAAGAGGATGTCGGGCGTCTCGTGGCGATCATGGTCGCTGATGGTGTTGGCACCGGGACACTTTACACACGGGCGGGCGATGCCTTTGGTGAGCGCAGGTTGTTTGAGTGTCACGCAGCGACAGTTTTGCCGGGGTTAACAAAGCCTGAAGCGTTTCAATTTTAGGCAAATCAGTGCGAATCGAAGCACCACTTTTACGTGCAAGGACTTGCCCGTGATTCCGAACAGGATGATGGTGCATCAACGTTCCTGAACTGAGGACAGACGACATGGGCGCGGCGCAGAGTGAGTTAAGCATGGACGAGATCCTGGCGTCGATCCGCCGGATCATCCACGAAGAAGAAGAGACCAAACAGCCCGTCCGTCCGAGCGGGGAGAACACGGTTGTTCTCTCCGAAGAGCGCGCGGCGCAGGCGGAGGCCGACGGGAGCCCTGAGGCGGCCGAACCAACGGCGGAAGAGCTCGCGGATTTGCGCGACGTCGCTGCGTCGGTGGAGGCCCTGGCCGCTGCTGCGCCGGCTGATGATGAACCTGCCGCAACCGTGTCTTTACCGCCAGCTCCTGAGGAGGCCGTCGCCGAGGTAACAAACGATGCTCCCTTGCATCCTGAACAGCCGTTTGAAGCGCTGTCGCCTGCCACGATGACAACCAAACACGTCGATGCGGAACCGGCTCAGCAGGTGGAAGCCGAGCCTGTAGCAACCGCGCCCGCTGCTCCCGCACCTGAACCGCAAGAGGATTCGCCGCCCATGCCCGCACCCCAGCCTGCTGCTCAGTCCACGGAAAGTCTCGCGCCGCCTGCAGCATCAGCCCTGGTCAATGAACAGCAGTCGCAGAATGTCGCAGCGGCGTTCTCTTCCTTGAAACAGCATGTTCAGGTGACCCAGCAGGGCGGTAAAACCCTGGAAGACATGGTCGCGCAGATGATTCAGCCGATGCTGAAAGCGTGGCTCAACGAGCATCTGCCAGCCATCGTTGAGCGGAAGGTCGAAGAGGAAGTCAGACGCCTCTCCGACCGCTGACCGTTACCGGTAAAGCACCCATTCTTTGAACCCGAGACCGTCGGATCCTGCAAGTTCCACGGTTCCATTGCGTCGGCGCAGGTTGAAGCCCGCGCTGCGGAATGGCGTGTATTGCGGCGAGGTGATGGTATCCATGCTGATAAACTCGACACGTCCCTTATCCTCGCGCAGTTCAAGCGTGGTGTAGCCATTGTGAACCGCGTCAAGATAGCGGACGTCTTCATTGTCTCTCCGCATCAAGAGAGAATAGTCGAATGCAGCTTCGCCGAAGATCGCGCCCGCGCCTGGCGAGGTAATCCCAGACGTTCCGAATTCGACGCCCATCGCTTCGCCCGCGTCGCTTTTGAGGTCGTTCGCCCAAAACATATGCGTATCGCCGGTAAGGACGATGAGGTCCGTGGCGCCCGCGGACTTCGCTGAATCATAAAAACGTTCCCGGGCAGCGGGATAGCCGTCCCACGCATCGGTGTTGTAGGGCAGGCCGAGCGACGACCATTTGAGGAAGTCGCGGATCGGCGGAAAGTCTGCCTCCAGAGCAACGATCTGCTCTTCGGTGACATAGGCGCCGAGATCTGGGGCCAAAACGCGGGCCATAAGGACTTGGTTGGCCAGCACCCTCCAGGTGGCGCCGCTCTCAACAGACGCGGCAAGGGAGCGCTCAACAAAGCTCCGTTGAGTGTCGCCCAAAAGCTCCCGCGACGGATCACCAAGGGTGTCGCGGCGGAACCGCTCGATATCCTCATCACTGTTCAGCTCGCTGATCGCTTCTGTATAATCTATCGGCTTGGTTCGTGCGGTGAGACGAGTCTCAACGGCCGTGATCGTCAGAAAATTGCCCCACGCATAATCGCGGTAGAACTGCTCCCGCGTCTTGCCAGGCTCGGGATCGCGCACCGGCATATACTCATAGTAGGCCTGAAGGGCGGCGCGTTTCCGCGCTTCCCACGATCCTTCTGTCTCTGGCTGGTGGTTTTCCGCGCCGCGCTGGAAGCTATCATTGCTTGTTTCGTGATCATCCCAGACCGGGATGATCGCATGCGCTGCATGCATCGCTCGGAGAGAGGGGTCCATCTTGTACTGACGATGCCGCCGACGATAGTCATCGAGGTTCAAGACCTCATGGGGCGGGTCATGAGGGCGGCCAATCTTTGCGCCCGTCGCACCGCCATATCCGTCCACGCCATATTCATAGAAATAGTCGCCGAGATGGATCACGGCGTCGATGTCTGCGTCCCGCGCCATGTGATCATAAGCGTTGAAGAAGCCAAATGAATAGTGCGAACAACTCGCAATCGCAAAACGTACGCGTTCGGTCGTTTCCGGTAATGTCCTGGCAAAGCCCACGGGGCTGACCTCGCCGCCGGAAAGAAAGCGGTAGGCGTACCGCTTGCCGGGTTCGAGGCCGGAGGCGACAACTTTCACCGTGTGGTCCCGTCCGGGTCCCGTTTCTGTCCGTTCGGTCCAAAGGATGCGGCTAAAGCTCTCATCTTCAGCCACTTCTGCGGTGACAGCGACGTTGCCCTCGGCACCTGCTATCCGTGTCCAAAGAACCACCGACTCGCGCGCCGGGTCACCGCTGGCGACACCGCAGCTAAAATCCGTATTCGCAACAGCAGTACTGCTCTCAAACCCGCCGAGCTTGGGTTGCGTGGCGCACGCCCCCACGCCCGCAAGACCACCAAGAAGAGCATTTCGACGTGATACAAACATGGGGCCCCTTTGCTGCATGACTGAACAGTCCGCTCTCTGCTCTGTTTACGTGTCATCACGATGACAAGGAACCACGCGGCATGCTGAAATTTGCGATTTACAATCAGCCGACACTGCTTTAGCGCCCCGCATCTGCCGAATCCCAAAAAAGCTCCTGCGGAAGGAGCCCACTGCAAGGGGGTCCGGCACTCTATGTCTAACGGCGGTCAGGGGGCAGCATGCCCCGTAGTCGTCTTACACACGGGGGTCCCATGCGGTGGTCCAGTTCGACAACGCGCGGCAGCTAGCAGCTTCGCTCCATCCCGACGTTCCGGTGATTTGCCGACGCCCCGCTCTGGCTGAGCGGGCAGGGCGGTTCTTTGCCCAGCACTTTCCGGGCGACAGCTATTACGCGGTGAAAGCCAATCCAGCGGCTTGGCTGCTCACGACTCTGTTCGATGCCGGCATCCGCCATATGGATGCGGCGTCTCTTAAAGAGGTGCGGCTCGTCCGCGAGCTGATCCCTGAGGCGCAGCTTGCCTTCATGCACCCGGTGAAAGCCGAGCGCGCGATTGCGGAAGCCTATGCGGAGCATGGCGTACGGGCCTTCTCCCTCGATAGTCACGAGGAGCTTGAGAAGATCCGTCGGGCCACAGGTGATGCGAAGGATCTCACCCTGGTGGTTCGGCTTCAGGTCGGCTCGGATCTCGCCAAGATCAGCCTCGCCTCGAAATTCGGGGCCGGGGAGCGGGCCGACGCGGAGCTTCTCCGGGATGCGCGCCGTTCGGCAGAGCGTTTGGGCGCGGCCTTTCATGTGGGAAGCCAGGCCATGAGCCCCCTCGCTTTCGCTGGCGCCATGGAACGGGCCGAGCGCGCGGTGCGCCGCGCCGGTGTGATCCTCGACATCCTCGATGTCGGTGGCGGCTTCCCCGCGATCTATCCGGGCATGGAGCCGCCGAGGCTCGAGGCCTATTTCGACGAAATCGCAGCCAAGTTTGAGAGCTTCCCGTCTGCGGGCAACGCCGAGCTTTGGTGTGAGCCCGGCAGAGCGCTGGCAGCAGATGCTGAAAGTCTCGTGGTTCGTGTCGAGGGTCGGCGGGGCGACGCACTTTATATCAATGACGGTGCCTACGGAGCACTTTATGATGCGGCGCATCTTGCTTGGCGTTTTCCGACCGTCAATTTGAGCCGTGAGGGTACGGACCAAGCCTTCACCCTTTACGGCCCGACCTGCGATGATGCCGATCAAATGCGCGGGCCCTTTTTCCTGCCTGAGGACACCCAGGCGGGTGATTACATCGAGTTCGGAATCCTCGGCGCTTACGGCCGGGGCATGGCGACCGGCTTCAACGGATACGGAGAGTATCTGGAAGCCGAGCTGTCTGACGATCCCTTTCCATCTCTCACCAGCGGATCTTTCGACGAGACCGCCGAGGAGGCGTATCCATGAGCCAAACCAAAATCCTTCCCTTCGAACCTGCCTATCACGCTGCCAACGATCAGCATCATGATGACAAGCCTGCTGATCATTTCATTGAGCGCGGCGGCAAAGCTTATGCGGGGACACACCTGATTATCGATCTGATTGGTGCCAAGAACCTCACCGACAAAGCGTTGATGGAAAAGGCTTTTGAAACATGCGTGCAGGAATGCGGCGCAACGCTGCTGCATATGCATATCCATACGTTTTTGCCCTCGGGCGGCCTCTCTGGTGTTGCTGTTCTGGCGGAAAGCCATATCTCTGTGCACACTTGGCCAGAGCGTGACTACGCAGCGTTCGATGTCTTCATGTGCGGCGACGCCGCGCCAGAGAAGGCGGTGAAGATCCTCAAAAAAGCCTTCAGTGCAACAACGGTCAATGTTCAGACCTTCTACCGCGGGGAGGGCGTCCAGTGAGCAAGTATCTCCACAAGATCGGCGACGAGCTTTGGTTCAAGGAAGAACTCGCCCCCGCCATCGGTCATTCGGCCCGCGTCGACAACGTCCTGTTTGACGACGAGATTGATCACCAGCATTTGGTCGTTTTCGAGAACGCAACCTATGGCCGGATGTTTGCTCTCAACGGCATCATCCAAATGACGTCATCGGATGAGTTCATCTACCACGAGATGCTGACCCATGTGCCGCTTTATGCCCATGGTGAGGCGAAGCGTGTGTTGGTCATTGGCGGCGGTGATGGCGGTATCCTCCGCGAGGTGCTGCGCCATAGGTCCGTCGAGCAGGTGACGCTCGTTGAGATCGAGAAGTCGGTGATCGATTTTGCCAGCAAGTGGTTTCCGGAGACCTCAAACGGCGCCTTTGACAATCCGCGGACAAACATCGTGATCGCCGATGGCGCGCGCTACGTGCAAGAGACTGATGACCGCTACGATGTGGTGATCGTCGACTCAACCGACCCGGTTGGGCCGGGTGAAGTTCTCTTCACGGAAGAGTTCTATGCGGGCTGTAAACGGGTGCTCAACACCGGCGGTATCCTGACGGTGCAGGGCGGTCTTCCGTTCCTTCAGCCCGAAGAGCCCAAGATGATCATGGATCGCCAGAAGCCGAGCTTCACCAACGTTGAGTTCTATGTCGCCGCCGTGCCGACCTATACGGGCGGGCTCATGACCCTCGGCTTTGCGTCCGACGCCCATTACCCGCACGATGCGACGTGGCTGGCCAAACGCATGTCGGCGAACCCTCTCGCGTTCCGCTACTACAACCCTGAGGTCCACGAGGCTTCATTTGCCCTGCCAGGCTACATTCGAGACGCACTTGAGGGCTCATGACCAACTGGATGTTCGAGCACGACCGTATTCCGGCTCCGGACGATGCGCCGAAGGTGCATATCATCCCGTTCGGGCTTGAGGACACGGTCTCGTACGAGGGCGGCACCGCGAAGGCGCCGGAGGCGATCTTTCGTGCGGCGAAGGAAGTCGAGCTTTGGGATGACGAACTCTGGATGGAGCCGATCCGTCACTTCAACGAAGAGATCGTCGAGACCGGACCCATCGCCGAAACGATCGAAGAGGGGATGGGGCAGCTTTCCGGCCTCGTGCAGCGCGCGCTCGATGCGGGAGCGTTCCCGATGACCCTCGGCGGTGAACATTCGATCACCCCTGGGGCGATCAAACCGCTGGTCGAGACCTATGGCGAGCTGCAGCTTCTGCAGTTCGATGCGCATGCGGATCTCCGCGATATGTTCCGCGGCGATTACTACTCCCACGCCAACGCGATGCGGCGTTGCCTCGACGACGAGCGGGTGTCGCTCACAAGCTTCGGTATTCGCAACATCTCGCGCACCGAGGTGCCGTTCTATGAGGACAACCGGCACCGCATCGCTATCCATTGGGCGCGGGAGAAGGCGTCCTGGGACATCGAGCAGGCGCTGGAGCCGCTCCGCGGGAAGAAGGTCTATGTGACTTTCGACGTGGATGGTTTCGACTCATCCCTCATGGCCGCCACCGGGACGCCGGAGCCAGGCGGCATGTTTTGGGACGATGTGATGCCGATTTTGCGCCGCACGGCGGAAATCTCGGACATCGTCGGAGCGGATATTGTGGAGCTGGCACCGCGGCCAGAGCTTCACGGCTGTGACTTTTTGGCCGCAAAGCTATGTTACAAAATCCTCAGCTATCGATTTTGTTGTAACCATGCATAGAAAAAACTGATGACTGACTTGAAACCTCGCACGGTCTCGACAATCTGACGCACAACAGGAGGCACTCTATGGCAGACGGCAGCAAATCTGATGTGATTACGCGGAGGTCCCGGATCGCTCACGGGGCGGGCGCGGCGGTTGGCGCGTTTATGATCGTCACCTTTGCGATCAGCGTTGTTGTCTATGCCACCGGGAGCGAGATCTACGCGGGTGCAGGGTCG
Source organism: Pseudomonadota bacterium (assembly GCA_038745625.1). Lineage (GTDB taxonomy): Bacteria > Pseudomonadota > Alphaproteobacteria > Caulobacterales > Parvularculaceae > Parvularcula. The sequence goes on from JBCDLG010000033.1 coordinate 25,936, forward strand.
GCTCTTGCTGCGCCAAGCTTCCTCGACGCCACCAGCGCTGCGGCGTTCGGCGTCGCGAGCGGTGTCGTTTCACTTGTCTTAGGCATGTTTGGTGTGCTGTTCGGCACAGTCGCTGCGATGCTCAGCGTCGCCTTCGGCGCCTTTGGCCTGATGGCAGGCTTTGTGGTGGCCGCGGGCGTCTTCGCTGGTCCGCTGCTGCTCGTTGCAGCCATCGCGGTGCTGGTGAAGCGCCGGTACTTCCCCGACGTCATCTAAGCCCCGCGTCTTTTGCGCTGACTTACCGGATCCCCGGCAGGCTTAAGACGCCGCCGGGGTCTTTTGCGATTGTCACCTGAGCGTCCTTGCCGATGACGCTCTCGATCGAATCCTGCCGCTGCGTCATCCAGGCCTCGCGATCGTTGACCTCAAGCCGTGCCTCGGAATCATCGACCTCACCGCCAGTCACGCGCCAGAACATGATGCGGTTGGCAAGGCTTGCATTTTTCGAGGCGATGGATCCGTTTTCCGCGTTCAGAAGATCACGGATAGAGGGGTCAACCGAAAGCGCCCCAACATTTTGGATCAGCTGCAGCTCGCCATCAGACGGCGGTGCGCTTGAGCGATCTCCAAGGAGCAGCTGCTCTGTCCGCTCCGAGCTTGATAAGGTCTCGGGACGCAGCTCGCCCGGGCGCGGCGGCCGCAGGGCATAGTCGGGGGGGACGGTCAGCGGGGGCTTGGTGATCACCGCGAACTCGTCCGGCGTTCTTTTGCCGCCGCTAGCGCAAGCCGCGATCAGAGGGATAAGAGCGGTGGCGAGCAGGAGTGAACGCATAAGTTATTGGCCTTCTTGAGTGTTATCAGGGCTAGCCTGGCTCGCCGCGCCGGAAAACCCCTCTGGGCCTTTCCTTTCCTTCACGCCCTCGCGGCGTTCGAGGATCAACGTGTCATAGAGCAAGAACGCGACTCCGACATTGATCGCCGCATCCGCCACATTGAAAATGTAGGGGAAGTGGAGCCCTGAAAAGTCGAGAAAATCCACAACATAGCCGTAAGCCACCCGGTCGATCAGGTTGCCGAGCGCGCCGCCGAGGATCAGACCAGCACCAACTGCTGTCACTGGCCGGACAATGGTACTCAGCCAACGAATGATAAAGCCGGAGACGATCAGCGAGAGCGCTGATAGCAGAACACGGCTCGTCATGCCGCCAGCGAAGAGACCGAAACTGACCCCTCGGTTCTCCGTATAGGTCAGATCAAAGATGCCTGAGATCTCAATGCGCCCGAACGCCCGCTCCGGTAGTGCGATGCCATGCACGATCAGCAGCTTCGTCGCTTGATCGAGCGCGATCACGATCAGGGCCAGAACGATGCCGCGCCGAAAAAGGGCGCGACCCCAAGCTTCTTGCGCCCAGGTGATGAGCTTTGTCATGCCGCAACCACGCTGGCGCAACGGAAACATAAGCCTCCGGGCATCGCCACTTCGTCGAGCACTTTCCAGCATCGGCCACATTTGTGGCCCGTCGCTTTGCTGATGGTGGCGGAGACGCCGGGGATATCGTCAAGTTTGAAGGGACCTTCGCCATCGGACATCACTGCTGCCGTGGAGGTGATGGCGATCTCCGCCCAATCGACGTCCGCTGCCAGCGCCGCAAGCTCAGGATCGCTGATATGCAGGGTGGAGCGGACCTCAAGGCTCGCGCCGATCTCGCCGTCACGACGTTTTTCTTCAATCGCACCTGTCAGGACACGGCGGATGCGGCGGATCTGTGTCCAGCGCTCTTCGAGGGCCTCATCCTGGTAGCTGGACGGGACCTCCGAGAACAGGAGAAGGTGTACCGAGGCCTCACGATCACCCATGCCGGTGGGGAAGTGGTCATAGACCTCTTCTGCCGTAAACGGACAGATCGGTGCGAGAAGCCGGGTCATGCTGTCGAGCAAGACCCGCATCACCGTCCGCGCTGATCGGCGAGCGAGCGAGTCCGGGCCGTCGCAATAGATGACGTCCTTCCGCACATCAAAATAGAAGGCCGAGAGATCTTGGATGGCGAACTCAGCCAGTGACCGCCAAGCGTTCTTGAAGGTGTGCTCTTCATAGCCCTGGCGCACGGCGGCATCGACGCTGTGCAGGCGGCTGAGGATATAACGCTCAAGCTCTGGCATCTCGCTGTGGGCGACGTTCTCTTCGTCTGTGTACCCGTCAAGGGCAGAGAGAAGGTAGCGCAACGTGTTGCGGAGCTTGCGGTAAGCGTCCACCGCTGAGCCGAGGATCTCATCGCCAACGCGAATGTCCTCCTGGACATCCGAACTTGCGACCCAGATGCGGAGGATGTCAGCGCCGAACTTACCCGTGACATCGTCCGGGCTGATCACATTGCCAAGCGACTTCGACTGCTTACGGCCTTTGTCATCCATGACAAAGCCGTGGGTGAAGACGGACTTGTAGGGCGCCTGGCCGCGCGTGCCGCAGGCTTCAAGAAGCGAGCTTTGAAACCAGCCGCGGTGCTGGTCGGAGCCTTCCATATAGATGTCGGCAGGCCATTGGAGGTCGTCCCGCGCCTCTAATGTGAAGGCGTGGGTGCAGCCTGAGTCAAACCAGACATCGAGAATATCGGTTACTTTCTCAAAGTCTGCTGGATCATAGCTGTCGCCCAAGAACGCCGCATCCGGCGTATCGAACCAGGCATCGGCGCCTTTTTCAGTGATCGCGGCAATGATCCGCTCATTGACGGCTTTGTCGACCAGCGGTTCGCCACTCTTGTTCACAAACAGTGCAATCGGGACGCCCCAAGCGCGCTGGCGCGAGACCAGCCAATCGGGTCGCTGCTCGACCATACCGCGCAGACGGTTCCGGCCCGACGGTGGATAGAACGTGGTCTCGTCGATGGCCTTGAGGGCTGTCTCCCGGAGAGAGCCTTGCCCCGTTCCCACACGGATGAACCATTGCGGCGTGTTGCGGAAAAGCACCGGCGCTTTGGACCGCCAGGAGTGCGGATAGCTGTGGGTCAGCCGGCCGCGGGCAAGGAGCGAGCCTTTCGCTGTCAGCGCCTTGATGACCTCTGGGTTGGCGTCGCCGTCCTTGCCGGCCTTTTTTCCTTCCGTCCGGAAAACCTGGCGACCTTCAAAGCCTGGCGCCTCATCGGTATAGGCGCCGTCTGGGCCCACCGTGTAGGGAATAGCGTCAAGCGGGAGCCCCGCGGCGAGCCAGGCGAAATAGTCGTCCTGACCATGGCTCGGTGCTGTGTGCACAAAGCCGGTACCAGCATCGTCTGTGACGTGATCACCTGGCAGCATGTGGATGTCGAACCCATAAGACTCAGCATACCCATTGAGCGGATGGTGCAGCTTGGTGTCAGCCAGCTTCTCCGCCGCGACATCACCAACGCGCCTGTAGCTCGCAACGAAGGCCGCACCGAAGACCTCCTCCGCCAGAGCATCGGCGAGGATCAGCCTGTCGCCGACCTTGGCAAAGGGCGCGAACTCCAGATCCTCGCGCACACTTTCGACCTCATAAAGTCCGTAGGACAGCCCAGGTCCGTAGCAGACCGCGCGGTTGGCCGGGATCGTCCAGGGCGTCGTGGTCCAGATAACGATGTCGGCGCCTTCAAGGCCCTCCGGTGCTTCGACAAAAGGAAAGCGGACCCAGATCGTCGTGGACTGATGATCATGGTATTCGATCTCAGCCTCTGCGAGCGCTGTCTGCTCGACCGGCGACCACATGATCGGTTTGGAGCCGCGATAGACCAGACCCTTCTCGGCGAAGGTCAGGAACTCGCGCACGATGGTGGCTTCTGTGGCGAAGTCCATGGTCAGGTAGGGGTTGTCCCAATCACCGATCACGCCCAGGCGCCGGAACTCGTTCTTTTGGATATCGATCCACTTGGCCGCGTATTTCCGGCACTCGGAGCGGAACTCAGAGGGCGGAACATCGCCTTTTTTGCGTCCTTGGCCCCGGAATTGCTCCTCGACTTTCCATTCAATCGGCAGGCCGTGGCAGTCCCAGCCAGGCACGTAGTTGGAATCATACCCCATCATCTGATGGGTCCGAACGATCAGGTCTTTGATTGTTTTGTTCAGCGCCGTGCCCAGGTGAAGGTGGCCATTGGCATAGGGCGGGCCGTCATGCAGCACATAAGGGGTTCGGCCCTTCGAGGCCTCGCGCAGCTTTTTGTAAAGGCCGAGCTCATCCCAGCGCTTAATATAGGCGGGCTCTTTCTTCGGCAGGCCGCCCCGCATGGGGAAGTCGGTTGCTGGCAGGAAGAGCGTGTCTTTGTAGTCGTTCTGGGAACGTTGATCATCTGGCATAACGGGCCTGATAGCGCCGGTCTGCCCGATGGCCTAGGGGTCTCTTATGTTGATCATTGAGGCCGCTGATAGCGATCCGCGGATCCAGAGGCTGATTGCCCTCCAGAAGGCCCACGCGCTGGAACATACGCCGCCGCAATACGGCCACGCGTTTGACGCCGGGAGCGAGAAAACCGCCGCGGTGCGGTTTTTTCTGGCGCTTCAGGGTGATGAGCCGGTGGGCTGCGTCGGGTTGGCCACGCTTGGGCCAGGTGAAGCCGAGATCAAGACGATGCATGTTCTTGCGGCCTCCCGCGGAGAGGGGATCGGCATGGCCCTTCTTGAGCGGGTGATCGACGAGGCTCGGACCACGGGCGCCACCGTCTTGAAGCTCGAAACCGGGCCGAATGAAGGCTTCGCCGCCTCGCGACGGCTCTACGAGCGGGCTGGTTTCAAAAAGTGCCCGCCTTGGGGCGCCTATATCGACGATCCGTTCAGCCATTGCATGGCTCGTAAAATCGAGGTGCGTTGACCGTTACAACGCACCCGTGCCAGCGTGCCTGAGACAGTATGGTTAACGGCATGATTTGCTGGGCATATGTGTTGGGTGGCTGCTGTGTCGGCGAAATAGGGGAGAGGTATGCGTCAGGCGGTGTCGCTGCTCAGC
>JBCDLG010000034.1:0-30089 GCA_038745625.1 Pseudomonadota bacterium
CCCTTCGCGCTTGAGAGCTATCTCATCGTCTTCGAAGACGAGGGCGCCATCGACAAGTTCGAGGGCTTCGCCAGCGAGCATGGGCCAGCCTTCTATGGCCTGCCTCTCAACGAAGGCACGGTGACCCTCCAACGCGAAGAGACGCTGGTGCCGGAAACGATCGGCGAAGGGGACACCCTGACGGTGCCGTTCCACGCGGGTGAAACCATCCGTTGGCGGATGGTGGCGTAGTCCTAACGCAAAACCGGGAAGGCGAAGTTGAGCCCGACCAGGGTGATCAGGAGGATCACCACGCCGACGGCGAAATTGCGGCGGCGATGCTCGGTGTCGTCTTCGGGCTTGGAGAAGGCGAAGAGAAAGATCGGCAGAAGCGCGAGGTTCGCGGTCACAACGAAGATCAAGAACCCGTTGGTCGGGAAGACATCGGCAAGTGTTAGCGTCTCGCCTGCGAGCTGCCGTGCCAGAACTGGCAGGCCGACGGCGAGGTCGATCGAGATGACGATCCCGATGAAGGCTTTGGCGACGTCTTCGGCCGTGTCGATCACTGCAGCCACTAAGCGCACCGCCCTCCGGGTGAGAGCAAAGCCATACTCCCGGCCAGCGATCAGTCCCAGGAACACCCAGGTCGTCGACATCGGGATATCCGACAGCTCTTTGAAGAAAAAGAGGAGCGAGGCGTAGGTGAAGTCAACGATCGTCGCTGAGCGGATGTCGACCACATTTGTCTTGGTACGCAGAATCCGCTGCACCGGGCCGCCGGCATTGGCAAAGGTGACGCCGAGGAAGGCCAGGATGATGAGGACCGCCAAACCGCCCTGCATCGCGGTGAGTTCGCGCGGCAGGAAGACGAAGATGTTGGCAAAATCCTGAACCAGCCAAATCGACCAGAGATAGCCCGTGGTCGCCCACTGGGTCGTCACCCAGTAGAGCCCGCGGCCGCGGGTGAAGGCGAGGAAGACCGCGAAGGCTTCGACGGCGAGGCTGATCCCGATGCCGATCCCCATAACATAGGCGGCTTCGATCGTGCCGAAGAGATAATACTGTGCGGCGAAAAAGGCCGAGCCGACACCGCCGATGAGACCGACCGGCACCTGTGAGTCGAGAGCGTGCGTCTCGAAGTGTTTCTCCAGGTTCTGGCTGATCAAAAGATAGAGTCCCAGGCCGACGGCAAAGGCGAGCCCATAGCCGAGCAGCGATTTCTCGATCATGGAGCCGAGACCGCTCGCGGTGGCAAAGATCGTCAGGACCATGAACGATGTCGATACCGGAATGCCGAGCCTGGTGATCAAAACAAGGACCAAAGGCGGAAGTGTGTGGTACCACTCGATCGTGATCGGCGGGTATTTCGCTTCGTTGGCAAGCCGCCCAAAGGATGGGTCGCCGCTATTCATCATCCAGCCATAGGTGAAGGTCAGGATCAGGACAGCGCCTGCAAAACCGAACAGCACGGTCCAGTGCAGGCGGCGGTTGGAGTTGATGAAAGTGCCAAGTGTCTGCAGTGCATCGTTCCCCACCACCGCGTAGGCAGCAAAGGTGAACCCGATCAGCGCGGCGACGTCCAAGCCCAACATGCAACAACTCTCTTAGCTCTGGCGAGCCATAGAGGCGCTGCGCGACGATTTTGTGACAGACTCACGATGAGCCGTCGATCTCCTCTTCGGTGCGCGCAAGAACACGTAAAACGCGCCTCGCCCGCCATGCCGCTGATGGGCGGGTCGCACTGAAGCGATCCCGGGCCCATAGGCGCCGTCTTCCATGCGTTGCAAAAAGCGCTGGCGAAGAACGCCGCGCCCGCCCTGGTCGCTCGCTTTCGAGCCCTTACCGGTGATGATCAGCAGCACCCGGTGACCACGCTGAACGCCCCGTGCGATAAAGGCTGCTGTCGCCCGATCGGCCTCGTCTTGCCGCATGCCATGCAGATCGATGACGGCGTCGATGGGCAACCGACCCCGCCCCACAAGCTGCGCGCGCCGGGGATCGCCAGCGCCGATGGGCGAGCCAACCGGTGCGCGGGGCGTCTCCTTCGCGCCGGTTGTAGCCCGTTTGGCCGCGGCCTCGGGGATGGGGCTTGGTGAAGGTGCGCTTGGTTTCACCGTGCCATGGATCGGGGTGACCGTGCGCGCGACGGTGTTCCACAGCGTGCGTTCGCTGCTCGAGAGCTGTCGGCGCCCGCGGCGCATCAGCGGGCTTCCGCCAAGGTCACGTCGGGTGTGCGGGGCACAAAGACGATAATCCGTGCGGGGAGTTTAAGGCGTCCTGCGACGTCGCCGGCGGCATCACCGCGGCCGATGAAAAGGTCGACACGGTCCGCGCCTTTGATCGCGCCGCCCGTATCCTGGGCGATGGTCATGCCTTCAAACGAGAAGGCCTCGTCGGTGCCCGCGACCCAGACCGGCGCGCCGAGCGGCACGATGGTGCGGTCCACCGCGACACTGACACGCGGGGAGAGGGGAACACCAGCGCTGCCGATCGGTCCCTCCGGACCCGTCGCTTCGCCGCGATCCTGAAAGAAGACGTAAGACGGGTTGGTGGCACGGACCCTTGCTGCGTCTTCGGGTGAGGCAGCGTCCAGCCAAGCCCTGATACTCTGCATCGTGACGGCTTCGCGGGCCAGCTCGCCTTCGTCGATCAGGGTTTTGCCGATCGCAACATAGATATGCCCGTTCTGCGAGGCATAACCGATGCGCCGCGCTGTTTGGGGCAGCTGCAGCACGCCGGAGCCTTGGATCTGTAGGAAAAAGAGGTCGTCCGGCCGCATGTAACCCAAGACGTCGGCGCTCGGTGGCGGTGCTGTCTCAATCGCTTTTCGATCGGCATAAGGAACAAGCCGGCCATCTTTCACCTGGCCCGCGATGCGCTTGCCGCGCAGCTCGGGTCGGAACGCGCCAAGATCGACGGAAACAAGGTCGGACGGTGTCGCAAGGACAGGGGCGGAGAATTCGGCCGTCGGTTCCATCGCGCCTTCGAACACGGGCTCAAAATAACCCGTCACAAGACCCTCGCCGCCATCAATCGCCACGGCTTCGAAATTCCGTCTAAAGAAGGCCTGCGCGTCGTCTTCGGTGATGACGGTCGAGGCTTCGGTGCAAGCCAAGGCCCAATTAAGGCCCGATAGACGAGAGCTTGTTCCCCTACGGAGCAGATTGGGGCAGGTCGCTTCAAAGCTCCTCACCGCGGGGAGGAGAGGGGCTGAACCCAAACCCTCGATGTCCTCAAGCGCGACGGCGGCCAGTGGCGGAGGCTGCCGCGTGCGTTCGGCACACGAGATCAGGAGCGCGAGGAGAAAAAGGTGCGTGACAAGGCGGAGCATGGGCCCTGCCTAGCAGAGTCCCTCAGGCGGCAGAACCTTGGGTCGCGACCAAAGTCCAATTGGGATCGCGGGATTTGACCGCGCGGGAGAAGACCCAGCGGTCGACGACCTGCACCACGGTGTCCTCTGATCCTTCAACCACGTGGCCGTCGGCGTCTTTGACAAAGCGAACCTGCTCGGCGCGGAATTTGACCTCGACCGTGATCGCGTCGCCGGCCACATCGCTCGTCACCGCTTCGGGCTTGTCGATACCCACAAGAGTGAAGGTGACCTCCTGCCCAGCGCTGTTGCGGCTGTCGATCGCGCCCTGGAATGAGGCCAGGACATCATTGGCGATAAAGCCCTTCACGGTTGAGAGGTCGCCCGCCTGATAGGCTTCAACGATCATTTCGTAGGCTTGACCGGCGCCGTCGAGGAAACTCTTGGGCTCAAACGCGGGGTATTGATCGGCGATCCGCTGGGCCCATTCGGGCAGGACGGGGCGGGGCGCATCGGCGCCTTGGGTCGCTGGCGTCGCCTCCGGCTCATTGGAATTGGCACCAACCGGCCGCAGCACCGGCCGCTCATGCTCTTCGGGCTCATGGCCGCCTTTGGTTCCAAGAACGTTGAAGAGCCGGTAGCTCAGGAACAGCGCAAGCGCAGCGAATATCAGGATCGTCAGGTCCATGGAGTCCAAACGTGGCGTAACAAGCAGAGCGCCTCCTTACCGGAAGCGATCTAAGACACATATAAACATTTTCCCGCTTCGCCACCTTCGATATCGGATCTTAGAATGCTGCCGTTTCTCCTTTTGCTCCTTCTCGCCATGCCGATCGTTGAGATCGCGCTCCTCCTCCAAGGCGCTGTGATGATCGGCGTGCTCCCGGTCATCGTCCTCACGGTGTCGACGGCTCTGCTGGGCGGCTATCTGATCAAACGTCAGGGTTTGGCCGCGATGCAGGAGCTGCGGGGAGACTTAGCCGACAATCGCCCGCCGGTCGCGGCGGTGGTCGATGGCGCGAGCCTTTTGGTCGCAGCACCTCTTTTGATGACGCCGGGCTTCATCACTGATGCCGTGGGCTTTCTCCTGCTCGTCCCGCCCGTGCGCTACGCGCTCGCCCGGGCTGTGCTTCGGCGGGTGCAAGCAGCGCAAGAGCGCGGCAGCATCGTCATCATCAAACGGTGATCAAAGCCGTGGGTTGCGGCCCACTGGCCCTGCTGGTAGCTGCGCCGCTTCTCTTCACCCACGCCGGAGCCCTCGATGTCCGAGACCCCCGCCGACCAGGCAAACCAGCCGCCCGCGCCAACCATGCGGATGCTTCATCAGTACCTCAAGGATCTCTCCTTTGAGAGCCCTGCTGCTCCGGTCTCGCTCGGGACCAATCTTGAGCAGCCAGCGATGGAGGTCGCTGTCGACATCAATGCGCGCAGCCTCGGCCAGGACCGCTTTGAGGTCGAGCTCAGCTGCAGCGCGACGGCGAAGCGCGATGACCAGACTGTCTATGTCGTTGAGGCGAATTACGCTGGTCTCTTCTTGATCCAGAACGTGCCGCAAGATCGTCTCGAACCGGCGCTTCTGATCGATGCGCCGCACACGCTGTTTCCGTTCATCCGGCAGATCATCGCGACCGCGACCCGTGACGGCGGTTTCACCGCTTTGTTGCTTGAACCGCTCGATTTTGTCGGGATGTACCAGCAACAGCGCGGCGCTGCGGCCCAGCAGCCCGTGGGGCAGGCTTAGCGGCTTAGGACCCGCTGCCGGGCAGGAGTGAGCCTTTGGACTTGTTCAGGATGGAGAAGAGAAGCTTCTCCTTGGGGATCAAGTTCGAGGCTTCTTCGACTTCAGAGAATGTTGCTTCGCCAGCCGCTGTGACGAGGACGACACCGTCCAGCAGCGGTAGGATCGTCATCACGTCGTCCGATCCCAAGATCGACGGCAGATTGAGGATGATCACCGTATCCTTGGCGACACTACGGAAGGTGTTGAGGGCGTCGCCGACCCGCGCCGACGAAAGAAGCTCCGCACTTTGACCGGTTGAGCGGTCGACCAGGAACAGAAGCAGATTGCCGTGATTGGCTTTGGTCAGATAGCGCTCCACCGGGCCTTCACCGCGGAAATAGCCCATCCCCGAGCGGAATTCATGCGCACCCAGATAACCTGAGATCAGCGGGCGCTGCAGGTTGAAGTCAGCAAGCACGACTGTCTGTTCTGGGCGGCGTGCGCAGGCGCGGGCGATGTGAATAGCGGTCACCGTTTTGCCGCTGCGGGCGCGAGGCGATGTGATGCCGATCACCTGGCCGTTCACGTCTTTCAGCGCCTGCAGGAGGCGTGTGCGGACGATACGGATGGCACTGTTGAAAGGGCTGGCCGTGCCAGGGGTGATGCCAAAACGGCTTTCAAAACGATCGAAATCAGCATCGCTGCTGGGCAGCGCCGCGATGTTGAGCCGCGGACGCTCACGCAGGGTGTCCTGGACCGCCTCAAGGGGACGCGGCGGAGCACCCAGCGGCTCCCCAGCCTCGGGGTCCCTTGCCTTCTTGAGGGCGAGCTCGAGAGGGCTCGTGAAAACGTCGTTTTGGTTCATCGGATCAGGGCCCTCGTATCGCCCGCGGTCGATATCTGCATCACCAGTATCCCCAACCCACCTTAAAGAAGAACCTTCGCGGCAACCACAAGGGCGCCCACGCCCAGTATGGCCGAAATGGCTGCCAGAATAATGAACACATTGCGGCGGAAAGAGACGGTGTCGTCGTCGGCCACTTCAGGGATTTCAATCGTCGGCGCGTGGGGGACCGCATGTGACAGCTGCCGACCGGTCTCGACTTTGGGGAACAGGAAGATCGGGCCGAGGCCGAGCACCGCGGCAATGCCGCCAGAGAGGCCGACAAGCATAATGCTCAGCTTGGGCTTGTCAGGGCTGGTGGGGACATCGGGACGGATTGGCGCTTCCAGCACAACGACACGCTCCGACTTTTGTTGGGCTTCGAGGCTTTCAGACCGTTCAGCAATCGCGCGCTTCTCCTGGGTTCGGCTCAAAAGGCTCTGCAGGCGTTCGGCTTCGGCTTCGAGGCCCTGCACCTCAGCGGCAACCGCTGGCGTGCGTTCCAAGCGGTCTTGCGCGCCCACCAGCTCATCCCGCGCCTCGGCCAACCGCCCCTCAAGGGAGGCGATCCGTTGCAGCAGCACCTGCTCGTTGGCTTCATAGGACACCCGCGCCAGGCTTTTGCCGCTGGTGGGGTCGTTCGACACACCGCGAAGGTCGCTGATCGCCGCCAGCCGATTTTCCATGGCTCTGAGCTCGCGGTCGTTCAAGCCGTTGTTGGGATCAGCAAGTTTTGCGCTGACGGTCGTCATGACCCGATCAGCTCGCCGCCTAAAGGACTGTGGGTCGAGCCGCGCTTCAAGCTCGAGCACCTCATCCGTGAGGGCGACCACATCAGGATAGGTCTCGGTATATTGGCGCTCGAGCGCTGCGAGCCTCCGACGTTTCTCGCGTAGCTCTTGCAGCTCAAGGTCTTCGCCGGTGTTGTTCTCGATCAGAAGGGGCTGCTGAAGGCGCAGCAGGCTGAGTTCCTGCTCGGCAGCCTGCAAGCGCTCTTCGGAGCGGGTGATGTCGTCTGTCAGCCGATCGACGATCGAGCGATTGAGTGAAAGGTCGTCCGGGCTGATGCCTGGATTGCTGTTACGCACATCGGCGATCTGGTTTTGCACGGTGACGATCTGACGGCGCAGATTCTGCTCTTCAGACCTCAGGAACGACGCGGTGCCCTCGACGGCTTCGCGCCTCGAGGACACATTGGCGTCGATAAAGTCTGTCACCAGATTGTTCGCCACGCGGTATGCGATGTCGGGGCTTTCGTGAACAAAGCCGATCTCGAACGCGATGGCGCCAGGGGTGTTCCGCCGGGAGCGACGGTCACTGATGCGGTTGATCGAGATGGTGATATCGTTTTTGACCGCTTCCACCTTCTGCGAAAAAGGAACGTCGCTGTTGCGGTCGATCAGGCCGAACTTGTCCGACAACTCGACCACATTCTCACGCGCGCGCAGCTGCGCTTGGATGGTGGCGAGCCGATCTTCGGCAAGAGCGCGAATGGCCGAAGGCACAAGGTCCGGCGAAATCTGCTGATCTTCGACGATCAGCACAGCCTTGGAATGAAAACGGGCAGGAATGGAATCAAGCGCCAGCAGGCCGATGATCACGAAGATTGAGAAAGGAATGAACACCCAGAACACGCGGCGCAGCGCCAGCGTGATCAGATCTATGATGCTGTAGCGTTCCATTGATCACCTCTGCGTAGCGGGCCTCAACCTGAAACCCAGGATCGCCTAGCGCTTTCCCACCTTGCGCTTACCCGAGTTCCTTTGACAGACGATGACCGGCAAGCGCGGATAGCAATGTGCCTCGAAGAAGCCTGTACGATCGTTAAAATGCTGAAAAGGGGGCTGAAGCACGACGATACTCAGCCCCGGATCACCACCTCTCCACCGCTCGTCTCGCGGATGCTTCGGTCGGCGGGGCCGCCGCGCACCCAAACGCCGCTGCCAGACGATGCCGCCGCCTCGATTGAGGATGTGGCTTCGACCCTGATCTCGCCGCCGCTTGATGAGCGGGCGCGGACATCGCGGCAGCCGAGCCCGAAGGCATGGACGTCTGAGCCTGAGGACGATTCGACGGCCAGCCGCTCGCAGGTGCCGGACGCGGTGAGGTCAGAACCTGAGCTCGCTTTGAGTTCGAGCCAGGACGCATCGATGCCGGTGATGGTGACATCGGCGCCCGAGGCGGCCTCGGCGGCGGTGAGGGCAGGCATCGTCACCTCATAAGCGATCTGGGCATCCCGGCCGAAGCCGATGTTCAGCCTGCCTTGGCGCTCGCGGCTCAACAGTAATGTGCCGCCGTTGACGCTGACACTGGCCTCCGCTGGGTCGGTATCAGAGACCAGGCGCACACTTCGTTCGCTGCCAACGATCACCGTGACGTCGACGCCGGCATTGGCGCGAAGGGCGTCAAAGGCTTCGACCTCGAAGTTTTGTGCCCATGACGAGCCTAGGATTGTCGCCGCTGATGCCATGACTGCCGACACGGTTCGGATTTTCATCGCCCCATCTCCCTACTGGCTTCCGACATGTAGCCTCGGGGCGGCCGGTTCAATGGGCCAGACAGCAGGGCGTGTTCATTGTCCCAAATGGAGAAGATCACACCCGTTTTGCGGCGCAGAGCAGGTATCGTCTCCGATGGGTGCCTCAAGAGGCTTAAAGTTGCGCGACGCAGCAACATTTCACACGCTCCCGCCGCTGACGGTTCTGTGAGGTTCTGCCAAACTTTATGACGCAAAGGCCACGAGGACCCAACGTCATGGACGGATTTATGGATGCCCCTATGCCGCAAGGTGAGAGTGAGAATGAATTGGGATTCCGTGTTCCCGCTCCACCGGCCAGGCCCGGCGAGACGCCTGATTTCTCAGGCTTCGACAAGGGCGCGCCCGGTGATGTGCCGCGCCTAGCGGTCGATGCACCGGTCGCAGCGTTTGAGCCCTATCACCACAAGCTGCTCCGCGTTTTGAACGACGACGGTGAAGCGCAAGGGCCTTGGGCGGATGCGATCTCGGCCGAAGAAAAGAAGATCGCCCTGTCCGCTATGCTCCGTACCCGCGCTTTTGATCAGCGCATGATGCGGGCGCAACGTCAGGGCAAGACGAGTTTTTACATTCAGTGCCTCGGCGAAGAGGCGATCGGGACCGGCGCGGCGCTCGCCACCAACGTCACCGATATGCATTTTCCAACCTATCGCCAGCAGAGTATTCTCCTGACCCGGAGCATCGACCCCGAGCGGATGATGAACCAGATCTACTCGAACGAGCAGGATCCGCTCAAGGGCAAGCAGCTTCCTGTCCTCTACTCCTTCCGCGAGGCCGGCTTCTTCACCATCTCAGGCAACCTCGCAACACAGTGGGCGCAAGGTGTCGGCTGGGCCATGGCGTCGGCGATGCGTAAGGACGACAAGGTGGCGGTCGCTTGGATCGGCGATGGTGCCACGGCCGAAGGGGATTGGCATTGGGGTAATCTCTTCGCCGCTGTCTATCGCGCGCCATGCCTCCTCTGTGTGGTGAACAATCAATGGGCCATCTCCTCGACCAATGCGTTTGCCGGGGGTGACCTCAACAGCTTTTCCGCGCGGCTTGCGTCCTATGGGCTTCCCGCGCTGCGGGTCGATGGCAATGACCTGCTCGCTGTCACGGCGGTCTGCCGTTACGCCGTTGAGCGTGCACGGATGGGTCTCGGCGCGGTCGGGATCGAGTTTGTGACCTATCGTGCGGGCGCTCACTCCACTTCCGATGATCCGAGCAAATATCGGCCGAAGGAAGAGCTGGAAGCTTGGCCGCTGGGTGACCCGATTGAGCGTCTGAAGCAGCATCTGATCGTCAGTGGTGCGATGACGGCGGACGAGATCGCTGGCATGGAACAAGCGGCAGAGACTGAAATGCGCGAAGCAGAGAAACGCGCCGAAGGGCATGGCCTTGTGCATGATGGCCGCGGCGCGTCGCCAGAAAGTATGTTCGATCAGGTGTATGAAGAGCTTCCTGGCCGCTTGCTTGAGCAGCAAGAAGAAGCGGGGCACTAAGACGATGTCAGAGACGCTTACCAACACCCGCCAAATGAACATGATCCAAGCGATCCGTGATGCCCATGATGTGGCCATGGAGCGTGACGATACCGTGGTCGCCTTTGGCGAAGACGCTGGCTATTTTGGCGGTGTGTTCCGCTGTACTGATGGTCTTCAAGAGAAGTACGGCACGTCACGTGTTTTTGATTCGCCGATTTCCGAGGGCGGCATTGTCGGCACCGGCATTGGCATGGCGGCCTATGGCCTCAAACCGATCATCGAAATTCAGTTTGCCGATTATATTTTCCCTGCCTACGACCAGATCAGCCAGGAAGCGGCCCGCATTCGCTATCGCTCGAACGGTCAGTTCACCTGTCCGATGGTGATCCGGAGCCCCACGGGCGGCGGGATCTTTGGTGGACAGACCCACAGCCAGTCGCCTGAAGCCATCTTCACCCATGTCTCAGGCCTCAAAGTGGTGATCCCTTCGAACCCGTATGATGCCAAGGGTATGTTGCTTGCCGCGGTCGACGATCCGGACCCAGTTATTTTCTTAGAACCGAAGCGTCTCTACAATGGACCCTTCGACGGCCACCACGACCGCCCGCTTGAGGCCTGGGCTAAGCACGAAGACGGCAACGTTCCGCAAGGCTACTACACCGTTCCTCTGGGTAAGGCGGAAATTTGCCGCGCGGGTGAGGCGGTCACGGTGCTGGCCTACGGCACCATGGTCCATGTCTGCATGGCCGCTGCCAACGAGACAGGCATTGATGCGGAGGTCATCGACCTGCGCTCCCTTGTGCCCCTCGACCTCGAGACCATTGTCGCCTCGGTGAAGAAGACTGGACGCTGCGTGGTGGTGCATGAAGCCACCAAGACGTGCGGGTACGGAGCGGAGCTGACGGCGCTCGTGCAAGAGCGCTGCTTTTATAGCCTCGAGGCACCCGTCATGCGCGTCACGGGATGGGACACGCCTTATCCGCATGCGCAGGAATGGGCCTATCTTCCTGGGCCGAAGCGCGTTGGCGATGCGCTCAAAAAGGTGGTGGCAACCCAATGAGCATTCACACGATCAAACTGCCTGACGTCGGCGAAGGCGTGACTGAGGCTGAATTCGTCGAGCTCCACGTTGCTGTCGGCGATATGGTGGAGCCTGATCAAAACCTCGCCGATGTGATGACCGACAAGGCCACTGTCGAGGTGCCGAGCCCGCGCAAGGGCAAGGTCGTTTGGATTGGGCCCGAGCCCGGCGAGGTGATCGCCGTGGGGTCTGAGATCATCAAGCTGGAGCTCGAAGGCGGTGCCGCGGACAATAACGCGGAGGATGAGGAGGAATTCCTCAACCCGATGGAAGCGATGATGGCCGAAGAGCGCACCGCAAAAGCCGAAGCGCCCGCGGAACCCGAACCTGTTGCGGCTCCCGTGTCCTCATCCGGTACGTATACGATCAAATTGCCTGATGTCGGCGAGGGCGTCACTGAGGCGGAGTTCGTCGAGATCCATGTGAAGGTCGGCGACCGTGTGGCGGCGGACCAAAACCTAGCCGATGTGATGACCGACAAAGCCACAGTCGAGATCCCCAGCCCCCGCGACGGCGTGGTGGCATGGATCGGCGCTGAGGTCGGTGAAACTGTTGCTGTGGGTTCGGAGATCATCACGCTCGAGGTTGAGGGTGAAGCACAGGCTGAAGCGGCCGCTCCCGCTCCGCAGGCGGAGAAAAGTGCGTCGCCGCCCGTTGCGGCGCCGACTGGCGGAAAAGTGCTGGCTGCGCCTGCCGTCCGTGCGCGGGCCATGGCGCGCGGCATTGATCTTACGGCGGTAAGAGGCACAGGGCCTGAAGGCCGGATCACCCACCAGGATCTCGACAGTCATTCGGGCGGTTCCGTCGCGAAGGCGCCTTCAGCGCCAGTCTCTGCGCCGCGCGAAGAGGTTGAGGAGATCAAAGTCATCGGCCTCCGCCGCAAAATCGCGGAGAAGATGCAAGAGTCGATGCGCCGCATTCCGCATTTCACCTATGTGGATGAGGTCGACATGACGTCGCTTGAAGAGCTTCGTCAGCACATGAACAAAACAAAGCGCGACGACCAGCCAAAACTCACCGTGCTGCCCTATATCTCCCGCGCGGTGATCCTCGCGATCCGCGATTTTCCGCAGATGAATGCCCGTTTTGATGATGATGAGGGCATTGTCCGCCGCTACGCCGCCGCGCATCTCGGTATTGCAACGCAGACAGACAATGGCTTGATCGTTCCTGTCCTACGTCACGCTGAGACGATGGATCTTTGGCAAATGGCGGATGAGATCAAACGGGTCTCGACCGCCGCACGCGAGGGGACGGCGAAGCGCGAAGAGTTGTCGGGTTCCTCGATCACCATCACCTCGCTTGGTCCCCTTGGCGGGGTGACCACGACGCCGGTGATCAACCATCCTGAGGTTGGCATTATCGGGCCGAACAAGATCCAGACCGTGCCGCGTTTTAACGCCATGGGGCAGGTCGAGGCGCGAAAGGTGATGAACCTCTCTTCGAGCTTTGATCACCGGGTGGTCGACGGCTATGACGCCGCCGAATTCATCCAAGTGATCAAGGGCTATCTTGAGTTCCCGGCGACGCTGTTTGTTTAAGCCGTTAGCTTATAGAGCTCTCGGCCGATCAGCATACGGCGGACCTCTGACGTGCCGGCGCCGATCTCATAAAGCTTGGCGTCGCGCAGCAGGCGGCCGGTTGGGTATTCGTTGATGTAGCCATTGCCGCCGAGGATCTGGATCGCATCCAGCGCCACCTGGGTGGCTTTTTCGCCGGCATAAAGAATGGCGCCCGCTGCGTCCTGGCGGGTTGTCTCGCCCCGATCGCAGGCCGCGGTCACGGTGTAGACGTAAGCGCGGCAGGCGTTCATCGTCGAATACATATCGGCGATCTTGCCCTGGATCAGCTGGAACTCGCCGATCGGTTGGCCGAACTGTTTGCGCTCATGGACATAGGGCATCACCACATCCATAGCGGCCTGCATCACGCCGATCGGGCCCGCGGCGAGCACGGCGCGCTCATAGTCGAGGCCGCTCATCAGCACCCGGACGCCTTCACCGACACCGCCCATCACGTTCTCTTCAGGAACTTCGCAGTCCTCAAACACCAGCTCACAGGTGTTGGAGCCGCGCATACCCAGCTTGTCGAGTTTTTGCGCGGTGGAGAAGCCTTTGAAATCCTTCTCGATCAAAAAGGCCGTGATGCCCCGCGGCCCGGCGCTTGGGTCGGTCTTGGCATAGACGACCAGCGTGTCCGCATCCGGACCATTGGTGATCCACATCTTGTTGCCGTTCAAGATGTATTGATCGCCTTTCTTCTCGGCACGGAGGGACATTGAGACGACGTCCGATCCTGCGCTTGGTTCGGACATGGCGAGGGCGCCGACATGCTCGCCGGAGACAAGCTTGGGCAGGTAGCGCTTGCGCTGCTCATCGCTGCCGTTGAGCCGGATCTGATTGACGCAAAGGTTCGAATGCGCGCCGTAAGAAAGCCCGACCGAGGCCGAGCCGCGGCTGATCTCCTCCATCACCACGGCATGGGCAAGATAGCCAAGACCCGCGCCGCCAAACTCTTCCGGCACCGTGATGCCGAGAAGACCGAGATCCCCCATCTCGCCCCAGAGATGGGCTGGAAAATCGTTCGATTCATCGATCTCACCGGCGATCGGCGTGATGCGGTCCTCGGCAAAGCGCTGCACCGACGAGCGGATGTCCTCGATCTCTTCGGGAAGGCCAAATTTCAGGCCCTGAAAGCTGTTCTGGATCATGGCGTTCTCCTCCTGGGGCAGGTTCTCTCTCGCTTGTGAAGCCTTGTGCGCCAGGCATCAAGCGGTCTGGGCTGCGGCGCCAGCGCACTTCGCGCTACGGCAAGACTTGGCAGGATCAGGCACCGATGAAGGCCGGATCAGCGCATTTGGCGACATTCGTTGGCGGTCAGTCGCCGCTTCGTTTCATTGCCTAATCGAGTGTTGTGCACGTCCAAGGCGCCCTGGAAATTTCACGCAATTGCTTTAGTTCCCAGTGGAAAATCGAGACACGATTGAAGGAGCGCCGGTGCCGATCATTGAGACTGCGCTGGATGCGGCGAATGACGAGTTTCGCCGTCGGATGGCTGAGATGGAGCCCTTGTTGGCGGAGCTGCGCGAGCGCGTGGCCGCTGCGCGCCTAGGCGGCGGCGAGGCAAAAAATGCGCGCCATCGGAGCCGCGGTAAAATGCTGGCGCGGGAGCGGATCAACGCGCTTCTTGATCCGGGTGCCGATTTCTTAGAGGTCGGCCAGCTCGCGGCATTTGGTATGTATACGGGTGATATCCACTGCGCAGGCATCGTCTCCGGCATCGGCACTGTGATGGGGCGGCAATGCCTGATCGCGGCGAACGACCCGACGGTGAAGGGCGGCAGCTATCACCCGATGACGGTGAAAAAGCACCTGCGCGCTCAAGAGATCGCCGAGGAGAACCACCTGCCATGTCTCTACCTTGTGGAATCGGGCGGCGCTTTTTTGCCGATGCAGGACGAGGTTTTTCCTGATAAAGACGACTTTGGCCGCATCTTCTACAACCAAGCGCGGATGAGCGCTAAGGGCATCCCGCAGATCTCGGTCGTGCACGGATCATCGACCGCGGGCGGTGCCTATGTCCCGGCGATGTCCGATGAGACGATCATTGTGAAAGGGCAGGGCACGATCTTCCTTGCTGGCCCACCACTGGTGAAGGCAGCGACCGGCGAGGTGGTGACCGCTGAGGAGCTTGGCGGCGGCGACGCCCACACGCGCGTCTCTGGCGTCTCGGACCATTTGGCCGACAATGATGCCCATGCGCTGGCCCTGGCGCGCGAGGTTGTCGCCACCTTGCCGGAGCAAGACCAGGCGTTCACGGAGGAGTTCGATGAGCCGCTTTATCCGGCCCATGAGCTGCGCGGCTGCGCTGAGACGGACCTCAGAAAACCCTTCGACGTGCGCGAGATCATCGCCCGGATCGTTGACGGTTCGCGCTTTCAAGAGTTCAAGGCGCGCTACGGCGAGACCCTGATCTGTGGCTTTGCCGAGATCGAGGGGCAGAAGGTCGGCATCCTCGGCAACAATGGTGTCCTCTTCGCTGAAAGCGCGCAGAAGGGTGCGCATTTCGTCGAGCTTTGCTGTGCTCGGAATATTCCGCTTCTCTTTTTGCAGAACATCACTGGCTTCATGGTCGGCAAAGACGCCGAGCACGGAGGGATCGCTAAGCACGGTGCGAAAATGGTCACTGCTGTCTCCTGCGCCAATGTTCCCAAGATCACGGTGATTGTCGGCGGGTCCTACGGCGCGGGCAATTACGGCATGTGCGGCCGGGCCTATAGCCCGCGGTTCCTCTTCATGTGGCCCAACGCGCGGATCTCGGTGATGGGCGGATCCGCCGCCGCGAACGTTCTCGCCACGGTGCGCGAAGACGCACTGACGGCCAAAGGCCAGTCGTGGACGGATGAAGAGCGTGACGCCTTCAAAAAGCCGATCGAGGATCAGTTCGAGGAGCAGGGCTCGCCTTACTACTCCACCGCGCGGCTTTGGGATGACGGGATCATCGATCCCGCCGACACCCGCCGGGTCGTCTCGCTCGCCCTTTCCGCCAGCCTCAACGCGCCAGCGCAGGAAACGCGCTTTGGCATCTTTAGGATGTAGGCCGATGTTCTCGAAACTCTTGATTGCTAACCGTGGTGAGATTGCCTGCCGTGTGATGCGTACAGCGCGTGCGATGGGGATGAAGACTGTTGCGGTTTACTCCGATGCCGATGCCCATGCGATGCATGTCCGTATGGCGGATGAGGCCTTCCGGCTTGGCCCGCCAGCGGCTTCAGAAAGCTATCTCCTCAGTGACAAGATCATTGAGATCGCCAAGGCATGCGGTGCTGAGGCCATCCATCCGGGTTATGGTTTTCTATCGGAGAATGCGGGCTTCAGCCAGGCTTGCGCCGATGCGGGCATCGCTTTTGTCGGGCCCAAACCCCACACGATTGAGGCGATGGGGTCAAAAGCGCGCGCCAAGCAGCTGATGGGTGAGGCCGGTGTGCCAATGCTGCCCGGCTATCAAGGTGATGATCAGGCTACGGATACCTTTAAGGCCGAGGCCGAGCGCATCGGCTACCCAGTGCTCCTCAAAGCCGCGGCAGGCGGCGGCGGCAAAGGCATGCGGATCGTTGAACAGGCCGAGGACCTCGAGGGCGAGCTCGAAAGCGCCAAGCGGGAGGCAATGTCCGCCTTTGGCGATGATCGCTTCATCGTCGAGAAGTTCCTGGCCGCGCCGCGGCATGTCGAGGTGCAGGTCTTTGGCGATACGCACGGTAATGTCGTGCACCTCTTTGAACGCGACTGTTCGGTTCAGCGCCGCTACCAAAAGGTGGTCGAGGAGGCCCCCGCGCCCAACCTGCCCGAGGATGTCCGGGCCAGCCTTCACCAAGCGGCCGTCGATGCTGCGCATAAGGTGGATTATGTCGGCGCGGGGACGGTGGAGTTTCTTTATGACGGCGCGGATGGCGTCTATTTCATGGAGATGAACACGC
Source organism: Pseudomonadota bacterium (assembly GCA_038745625.1). Taxonomy (GTDB): domain Bacteria; phylum Pseudomonadota; class Alphaproteobacteria; order Caulobacterales; family Parvularculaceae; genus Parvularcula. The sequence continues at coordinate 16,452 of JBCDLG010000034.1, forward strand.
GTCTCCAGGTTGAGCATCCGGTGACGGAGGAAATCACCGGCGTCGATCTCGTTGAGTGGCAGCTGCGTGTCGCGGCAGGGGAGGCGGTCCCGCAGGCGCAAGACGACATCGTTGCCGACGGACACGCGGTTGAAGTTCGTCTTTATGCCGAGGACCCGGCAGAGAACTACCTGCCGCAGGTGGGGCGCCTGACTGGCTTCGCTTTGGATGAACCGGCCCGCGATTTCAGCCAGGGCCTTGTGCGCGTAGACACCGGCGTGGAGGCAGGTGATGCGATCACGCCGTTTTATGACCCGATGATCGCCAAGGTGATCGCTTTTGCCGAAACCCGGACGGACGCCATCGCCACGCTGAGCGACAGTCTCGCCGAGGGCGTGATCAGCGGTCTTGTGACCAACCGAGACTTTCTTATCGACATCCTCCGGCACGAGGCGTTTGTCAGTGCACCGCCGGCGACACCCTTCCTGAAAGAGACGGGCCTTGAGGACAAACGAAGGACCCTTGAGCCCCTTCACGCCGCGGCGGCCGTGATGGTGATCGCAGGCATCACCGAAGGCGAGCGGCTCGGCTTCCGCCTCAACGCAGCCGATGTCGCGCAAGCGTCTTTGGTCGATCACGGCGCGCGAGCCACGGCGCGGGTGACCTTTGATGGCAAGGCATGGGGTGCGGAGGTGAACGGTGACGCCTTCCCGCTCGTACTCTCCGATGGTGGCGAGGACGGCCTCATCATGACGATCGGGGATGAGACGATCGTGCTCGAAGATGGTTGGGTCGAGGAGGGCGGCTCGGCTGCCATCCTGCAGACTGCAGCGGGCAGCATCCGCGTGCCGATCTACGACACCTTCGCCGCGGCTGGCCAAGGTGACGCGGCGGAGCAGGCGCTGTCTTCGCCCATGCCAGCCACGGTCACCGGCGTGATGGTCGCTGTCGGCGACACAGTCGCCTCAGGCGACACGCTGATGACACTTGAGGCGATGAAGATGGAGACCGTTGTCAAAGCCCCCCACGACGGCGTTGTCGACGCCGTTCACTTCCAAAAGGGTGACAGCGTCGCCAAAGGTGCTTTGCTTCTGGGTTTAGCTGCGTCCTAAAAGCAAGGAAGGAAGGCGGTGCGTTGGCCGACCGCCGTGTCGCCGTGGCGTGTTTCGAAGGTCACGCTGTAGCAATCATCCGCCGTCAGCATTTTGATGCCGGTGCCGATCGCGGCGCCAGCAGCCAAAATCAGTGCGCATGCCAACAAAAGTGACGTGGGGCTTAGTCGCCGCCGTCTTACCACCCGTCGCTGTGCCGTCCCCAGCGGATGCATTTGCCCAACCATAATTCCGTTCCCACACTATTCGAGACGATTCCTGTCACGGAACGTCACGATCTGCAGCTTGTCCTCGCCGACATGCTCTGCCACGGCGCGATCAAGTTCGATGCGGGAGAAGCGGAACCACTCATTGTCCTCCAGGACGCGGCGCGCTTCACCTGCAACGCCGGCCATTGCTGCCCCATAACCGGCGATTGCAAAGATGACCCCCGACCCTAAAGTAAGTGTAAATTCTTCAGTAGCTCGTTCAGGAAATACATGTGCTGAGATGAGACTACCTGCAATCACCAGGGAAAGTGTCAAAGCAAAGCCCCCTGCAGCGTAAAGTGTCGCATTTCGGTTCACTTGGTACATTTGATTGCGGACAAGGCGTTCCGATAAGAGAAGACGCTGCGCCAGCCAGTGGTAAGCCAGCGTCCAGATCGCCGCTTCATCCTTCAATTCGTCGACCTGATTCATCCGTTTGTTGCGCTCGACGTTAAGAGCTTGTCGCTTGGCGACCTGAAAGTTCTGGTTGAGTTGGCTAAATCGGCTGGTGATCGTGTTGTCAAAGCCAAGGAGGTTGCGCTGCTGCGCGAACTTATAGGGCCATTGGTAGAGCAGCATCAAAAGTGTGAGCCCCAGAACCGATGCAGCCGGCCAACTGAGCACCTCAGCCGTCCGCTCGCCGATGACGGGCAGGTTGATCGGTGTTCGGGGAAAGAGCGCATGCAGGAACGTACCCATCGCGCCTGCCGCGATGGCGATAATCGGTGTGTACCACAGCAAGAGACGTCGCGCATTGTCGTTCAGGACTTTGCGAAACTCCGTACTCCACATCACAAAGCTTGAATCTTCGCTCGAGGTCCCAACGCCCAAGGAGCGTTCAATCTCTACACGCTCGACTTCCTCATAAAAAAGAGAGCCCGCCGGAAAGAGCGCAAAAGGTTGGCGAAAATGGGTGATCGACTGGTCCACAAGCTCTCGCGCCGCGTCCAAATTAAACGCAGAGGCGGAGACAACCTGCAGGCGTGGGCGACCGATTTCCCGGAAAAAGAACGTGTAGGCCCGGGCGGGAACGGTCTCGACGTTGCCGCCCCGACTGGGCAAAGCGTCAGCGACAAGGCTGCCCCCGGCTTTTCTGACGGACCTCCCTGCACCAAACAAACGACCGATCAAACGAGGGACAAAAAGAAGAAACCGTACAAGAGCTGCCATGGTTAACAGATTGACATTCAAGGCATCGGAAACAAGCTTTTCGAGAGGAGTTTTTTCATGACATTTCCGCTCACTGGCCGCAGGGCCCTCATCACCGGTGTGACCTCCGGCATCGGCGCTGCGACGGCGGAGCGTATCGTCGAGCTTGGTGGTCAGGTGATCGGCACAGGCCGCCGAGAGGACCGGCTCGCGGCCCTTGAAGACAAGCATGGCGGGAAAATCAGCACCGCCGTTTTGGATATGCAGGACTCGGCGGCCATCGCATCCTTCGTAGACGGATTGAATGACGTTCCCGATATCCTGATCAACAATGCCGGGCTGGCGCTGGGACTCTCGGGAGCGGAAGCCGCGGACCTCAACCATTGGGACCAGATGATCGACACCAATGTGCGGGGCCTGGTGCATCTCACGCGCCATCTCTTGCCGAAGATGAAACCGCTGGAGCGGGCCGATGTCATCAATATGTCGTCTGTGGCAGGATCATATCCTTATCCTGGCGGCAATGCCTATGGCGGGACGAAAGCGTTCGTCACGCAGTTTTCGCTCAACCTGCGGCCAGACCTCTTGGGCTCGAATGTCCGCGTCACGTCCGTAGAGCCGGGTATGACGGAGACGGAGTTCTCCAATGTCCGGTTTGAGGGCGACGATGCCAAGGCTAACGCCGTCTATAATGGTATGAAGCCACTGACGGGCGGCGATATCGCGCGCGTGATCACCGACATCTTGGCCCTGCCGCCGCATGTGAACATCAACCGTGTGGAGATCATGCCGGTACGTCAGGCCTTCGGGCCATTTGCCGTGTCGCGCGAGGGCTAGCCGTCGCCTTGTGCGTCGAGGTCGGGGAACCCGACAATGTGGAAGCCGGCATCGACGTGCAGGTTCTCGCCCGTGATCGACTTTCCGAGGTCGGACAAAAGATAGAGGGCGCAACCGGCAACACCAGCGGGATCAGTGTCCTCGCGCATCGGCGCCCATTTGCGCCCCTCGGACAGTAGCGACCGCCCGCCTGAGATCCCGCCGAGCGAGAGGGTCTTGATCGCGCCAGCGGAGATGGAGTTCACCCGGACGCCCTTGGGGCCGAGGTCGCGAGCGATGTAGCGTGTCGCAGCTTCCAGCGCGGCTTTCGCCACACCCATCACGTTGTAGCTCGGGATCACCCGTTCGGAGCCGAGATAGGTGAGGGTGATCATCGCGCCGCCGGGCGCCATCATGGGTGCTGCGCGACGGGCGGCATCGACGAAGCTGAAGGCCGAGATATCCATCGAGCGCAGGAAGTTCGCTCGCGAGGTGTTCTCGACAAAGGAGCCTTTGAGCTCGTCTTTGTCGGAGAAAGCGATGGCGTGGACCAGGCCGTCGATCTGGCCCCATTCCCGCTCCAGTGTGCTGAAGGCCGCCGCCATGCTCTCGTCGGAGGTCACATCGGTGGGCAGCAGGATTTTGACGCCCAGCTCTTCGGCGAGGGGCTTCACTCGTTTCTCCATCGCTTCGATGAAGCTGAAAGCGAGCTCAGCGCCTTGCGCCGCCAGCTGCTGCGCGATGGCCCAGGCGATCGAGTTTTTGTTGGCCACGCCCATGATCAGGACGCGTTTGCCCTTCATCAGCTCACCGGCGGGGTAGGTGGTCTCGTCGCTCATGGGCCTGTCCTTGGTTGTTCAACGCCGCGCTTAGCGAGTGCGCGCGAATGCGCCAAGCACTCTGCCTGTCAGCCCTCGTACTTTGCCGCAACGAGGCTGGCATTGGTGCCGCCAAAGCCGAAGCTGTTGGTCAGGATCGCGTCAAGATCGACCCCTTCCTTCAGCTCACGGATAACCGGAAGATGGGCGAACTCTTCGCCGAGGTCTTGGATGTTGGCTGACGCCGCGAGGAAACGTTCCTTCATCTGAAGAAGGCTGAAGACGAGTTCCTGTGCGCCAACCGCGCCGAGGGAGTGGCCGGTGAGCGACTTGGTCGACGCAAAAGGCGGGACGTCCTCGCCAAAGGTCTCCTCGATCGCCGCGGCCTCACGGGTGTCACCGATCGGGGTCGAGGTGCCGTGGGTGTTGATGTAGCCGATCTTCTGCTGAACTCCGACCAGCGCGCGCTTCATGCAGCGCACAGCGCCTTCGCCCGACGGGGCCACCATGTCATGGCCGTCGGAATTGGCCGCATACCCCACAATCTCGCCCCAGATCTGGGCGCCGCGGGCCACAGCGCGCTCAAGCGCCTCGACGACGACCGTGGCGGCACCGCCAGCGATAACGAAGCCGTCGCGCGCGGCATCATAGGCGCGCGAGGCGAGGGTGGGTTCATCATTATAGTCCGAACTCATCGCACCCATCGCATCGAACATGTTGCAAAGGGTCCAGTCGAGATCCTCGCCGCCGCCAGCAAAGATGACGTCCTGCTTACCCATCGCAATCTGCTCATAGGCATGACCGATGCAGTGCACGGACGTCGCGCAAGCTGAGCTGATCGAATAGTTGAGGCCTTTGATCTTGTAAGGCACAGCAAGGCATGCCGAGTTGGTGGATGACATGGCCTTGGGAACCGACGTCGGACCAATTTTCCGTGGGCTGCCGGTCTCGCGGTTTTTGTCGGCAGCTGCGACAATCGTCTCCGTCGACGGACCGCCGGAGCCCATCACGATCCCGGTCATCTCGTGGCTCACCTCATCCTCGGTGAGGCCCGCGTCAGCGATCGCGTCGCGCATGGCGAGATAGTTCCAGGCCGCGCCTTCGCCCATGAAGCGGCGGGTCTTCTTGTCGAGGATCTCCGTGATATCGATCTGAGGCTTGCCCCAGACCCGGGATTTAAAGCCGTGCTCGGCCATCTCGTCGGAGAAGCTGAGGCCAGAAATGCCGCCGCGCAGGGACTTGGTCACTTCATCAAGGGTGTTGCCAATGGAGGAGACGATACCCATCCCCGTGATCACAACGCGACGCATAGGCTTTGTCCTTCCTCAGGAATCAGTTTGTCGGCCCTCTTGTACACCGGGCGGGGCCTATCTTGACGATGAAGCTTATCCCAGAACGCTGCCGGACAGCTGCTCTTGCGAGAAGAGGCCCACCCGCAGGTCTTTGGCTTCATAGATTTTGTTGTCGTCCACAAACATCGTGCCGTCTGTGATAGCAAGCACAAGCTTTCCGCGCATCGCCCGGCGGACATTGATCTCGTAGCGGACGAGCCTGTTCTGCGGCCGCACTTGGCCAGAGAATTTGACCTGTCCCGCGCCCAGCGCGCGGCCATGGCCAGGGCTGCCGCCCCAGGTGAGGAAAAATCCTGTGAGTTGCCAAAGGGCATCAAGTCCGAGGCAGCCCGGCATCACCGGATCGCCTGGGAAATGGCAATCGAAAAACCAAAGGTCTGGGGTGATATCGAGCTCGGCGACCACTTGGCCTTTGCCGTAGGTGCCGCCCTCATCCGAGATGTGGGTCACGCGGTCGACCATCAGCATCGGCGGCACAGGCAATTGGGCCGTGCCGGGGCCACGCAGGCCGTTATGGCCACATTCAAGGAGTTCTTCGCGGGTGTAGGAGGATGGGCGATCTGTCATGGCAGCGGGCTAGCGGGGCGCGCTGGGTCCGGTCAACGGACCTGGCCACGACAAACCGAGCGCGGGCGGTCCTTCCCCAGTTGCGCCAGTGGTCTAACTCACGACAGTTCGGGTTCTGCTTTTGCTGGCCTTCGCAGGCCGAAAAGCGCGTTTGGGGGCGTTGATGTTTGTCAGAGTGGTTGGGGCAGCGTTGGGCTTGCTCGCTTGGGGCGTGGGCGGCTTGCCAGCAAAAGCCGAGGAGCATCCTGGCGCGGTCTACGGTTTTTTGTTCGAGAATGACTGGGCGGGCGGTCGTGATGAGAACTACACGGCCGGCTGGCAATGGACCCGCGCGACCAAGCGGCAGAGCGAGGGTCCGGTGGACCGCTATCTCCAGCTCGCGCTCGGCCAACAGATGTATACACCCCAAAACCAGAACGAGAGCGATCCCGTGTTCGATCAGCACCCCTATGCAGGCTGGCTCTTCGGTGAGGCGCTGTTTGTCACCGACCGGGGCGCGGGCAAGCCGATCGATGCCATTGGTGTGCAGATCGGTGTCGTCGGACCCTGGGCTTTGGCCGAAGAAGCGCAGGACACGGCGCATCGGCTCGTTGACGAAAGCACCTTTCAAGGGTGGGACAATCAAATCGGCAACCAACCCGGCCTGCAGATCCATCTGCAGCGGCGATGGACATCGATGCGGTGGGGCACGGGCAAATGGCAGGCCGATCTGCAACCCTCGATCAGCGCCAATCTCGGCAATGTTTATCTCTCTGCCGAGGTGGGCGGCGTGATCCGGTATGGCAAGAACCTCGACCGTCCGCTTGGTGAGCATCGCCATCAGCCAGGCTCCACCGGGATCACCTGGTTCAGTGATCAGCTAGCCTCGGCTCGGATGGCCTATGCATTCTTCGGGGCGCAAGCGCGCGCTGTTGGCTACGCGATTTGGCTCGATGGCCGTCCGTTCCAGGAGGACACCGTCACCCAGGCCAGCGAGGACTTTGTCTATGACCTGGAAGGGGGCCTTTCCATGCCGCTGGGTTTGGGGGATTCCAGGATCACCCTTTCTTATATGCGCCGCTCACGGACGTTTGAGGAGCAAGTCGATGCGCAAGGCATCGGAAGGCTCAGCCTGGTCACGCGCTTCTAATCGCCCCTTCGCTTTGCTTAGGAAGGCGTGATAGCCCCCCAGCAACAACACCATCGGAGGTTTGCCCATGTCTATTCTTGTCCATCACCTGCGCGTCGGGCGCAGTGTGTTCACGGTCTGGCTGCTCGAAGAGCTCGGCCTTGAGTATGATCTCAAATTCTATGACCGCAACGAAATGGGCCGCGCTCCGGATGAGCTGAAAGAAGCGCACCCCCTTGGCAAGTCGCCGGTCATCGAGATTGATGGTTTCACCCTTTCGGAGTCGGGCGCCATCGCGGCCTATCTCGTGGAAACCCGGGAGAGCGGCAAAGCGCTTGGGCCGGTTGCGGACACGCCAGCGGCGAAGGCTGAGTGGCTGCAATGGCTGCACTATTCCGAGGCGTCCGCCTTCGCGCCGCTGCTCTTCAAACTGCTCCTGACCCGCGAGCAGGAGCCCAAGCCGATGCTGTTTTCGATGTTCAGCACGGCCGAGGTCGCGCTGCATCTGAACTACATGCAGGACTTCTTGGGCGACAAAGAGTTCGTGCTCGGCGATCGTTTCACCGCGCCTGATATTGGCTTTGCCTATATCTGTTCGATGGCTGACCGTTTGGGTGAGCTTGATCCTTACCCCAAGCTCAAAGCCTATGTGGACCGCATGACCTCACGGCCTGCCTTCGTCACAGCCAACGAAAAAACCGGTGGCTGATCAGATCAGCCGCGGTGCGATGAAGGCGAAAAATCCGCCGACAGCATAGAGCGCGACAGAGATCCAGAGCAAAAGCCCACCGATGACCCGCATGCGGGTGCACGCGTGGGCCAGCTCTGGGTCGATAGGGCAAGGGTCGTTGCGGCTTCGCCACCTGGTGTAGGCAGAGATCCCTAGCATGATCCCAGCGCCTAAAAAGACATAAGCTTTGTACTGACTGAGCCATATGAGCTGCGGGACGGCTGAGACCAATCCCGCAAAGGTCGCACCCATACCGAGCGTGATGAAGAGCGCTGGCAGCGCGCAACAGACCAAGGTCCCCGTGCTTGCAAAGAGCGATATTGTGGGTGCTAACGCTTGGCGTCTGAACAAGCTCATGACGCAGACCGATCAATACTAGCGATGTTATAACCGGCATTGCGGACCGCATCATCAATGTCCTGATCAGACATCACGCCGCCTTCAGCGAGGACGATGGTGATGGTCTTGTTCTCCAGGCTAACATCGACGGCCTCAACGGCATTATTCCGCTCCAGGACTTTGGTCAGTGAACGCGCACAAAAGTCACAGACCATGCCATTGACGGCCACTTTGATTGTGCGGCCTGAAACGTTGTCAACAGGGGCTGTATCAGCAGTCTGGTGATGCGCTGTAGAGTGATCATGAGCATGATCTTGTGGGGCGAGGGCGAGGCTGGCGGTTGCGAGGATGGCGAGAGTGATTGGCATCGTTGTTGTCCTTTAAAAACGGTAGGTGAAGTTCAGGAGCGCCTCGTCATTGGTGGAGTAGCCGACCTCGAGAAGGGCCGGTCCTTTGAAGAAGCGTAGGAGTGGGGTGATGGTGAGCGTCTCGGCGCCTTGGGCTTCCAACGCATCGGGACGGTGGTCGATCTGGACCATGGCCCAGGTGTGGAGCGAGCCGAAATCGGCCACGTAAGGCGCAATGCCAAGGCGGCCAGTCAGTTCACGGAAGGCCTGGCCTTCGACGGCATAGCCCCCATATCCGGCCGAGACGAAAACGCGACGATTTTCCCAGTCCGCATCAATGCGAGCAAGACCTGCCGCTCGCGTGCTGCCTTCGCCAGTGTTGAACTCGCCATCGGCGGCACCAAGGGCGGTCTTGAGATAGATGTTGGCCTGGCTCCCCGGAGCATTCCAGCGCCGGATGAGATGGTTGGCCTGCACACCAAAAAATGTGTGTTCGGCATAAAGCCGATCCTCAATCCTGAGACCCAGGGCCGTTTTGGGTGTGAACGTGTAGTGCGCGAGTGCCGCGTGACGGCGCGCTTCATTGAAGATTTGGAGGGTCCAGGCATCGGGATAGGAAACAGGACGCGCGACAGCGCCCGATATCCCACCTACGGCCAAGATGACTGCCGCGCACACGGCCGCCCCCCTGGAAAGGGTTGTCATAGTGAGTCCTTCGGTTAACGGAAGAAAGACGCGCGTGAGCGCGTCACGATTTCAAACGTTAGCCGAGGCGGGGCGGGGGGAGATCAAAACTCTCGATAGGATCGTTGGCGTCATCCGTACCAGGAAGGGAAAGAGACGCGGTGGACTGCGGTCCATCAAGACCAGGCGCGACCGGTGAGATGCCGGTCGAAATCATCGTTCCGCAAAGGCAGACGCCGTCGCAGCAGCCATCGTGATGCTGTTCCGTTTCGTTTTCCGGTGCTAAATCCGTCATCATCGCGTGCTGAGCGTGACCCATGACGCCAGCTTCGCTCATGCCGGGATGGTCGCACAGTTCATGGTTCACCGCCGCATTGGCGGCCGATGTGATGAGCCAAAAACTCAGCGCGATAAGGCGAGCGATACGCACAGGAGGTATATAGGCCCTCGGGGCGCTTACCGCCAAGCCCTCAAACGGTCTTGATGAAGTCCCTGAGCGGGCCGCTGTGCTTTTCGTGGTCGAGGCCGAAGGCGAGATTGGCTTTCAGGAACCCATCGATCGAGCCGCAGTCATGGCTCTCGCCGGAGAACGTCACCGCCAAGAATTTCTGCATATCGAGCAAGGCTGCCATCGAATCGGTGAGCTGGATCTCATTGCCAGCGCCGGGTCCCTGCTGCTCGAGGAGAGCGAAAATCTCCGGCTGCAGGATATAGCGTCCGGTGATCGAATAGTTGGAGGGGGCGTCGGCGGGGTTCGGCTTCTCGACCATGCCCGTCATCTGGGCAGCGCCGTCCACGAAGTCGCCTTTCGGCGCGATGATGCCGTATTTGTTGGTCTCTTCATGCGGGACCTCTTCGACCGCGATCAGGTTCGCGCCGTCCTCATAACGATCCATCATCTCTTTAAGGGCCTTGGGCCGACCTTTGATGATGACGTCTGGCAGGATCACCGCGAAAGGCTCGTTCCCGACAATGTCGCGGGCGCACCAGACCGCGTGGCCGAGACCTAGGGCCGCTTGCTGCCGGGTGAACGACGTCCGCCCCGCGGTCAGCACGGATGATTGTGTCGCTTCTAAGATCTCGGTCTTGTTCTTGGCCTTGAGCGTCTCTTCGAGCTCATAGGCGTGGTCGAAATAGTCTTCGATGGCTGATTTGCCGCGGCCGGTGACAAAGCAAAGGTGCTCGATCCCAGCCTCCAGCGCTTCTTCCATGATGTAATGGATCAGCGGCCGGTCGACGACCGTGAGGAGCTCCTTGGGGATCGCTTTGGAGGCAGGGAGGACCCTTGTCCCAAAGCCAGCGACGGGGATGACGGCGGTGCGAGGTGTCTGAGCCATGCTGGGCTTCTAACCTCGCGGTCTGGTGCGCCAACCCCTTTTTTGCTTGCAGAGCGGTCCGATCCCTCGCACCCTCTTCCAAGGTTTTAGCAACGTGAAAGGAGGTGGTCCGATGTCGAGTCAGATGATCGGTCGTCGTGTGGGGTCGAGTGAAAGTCGGAAAGGCGTCGAGCAGCCTCGGGGCTAATCCCTTTCACGCACTGACTAATCATGCATTCAGTTGCCCTCACGGCGACGACACTGACGGGCCGCGGCGCACGCCGCGGCCTTCTTTTATGTCCAGACTGTGTCGAATTTGGGGGCACCTTTGGGGTCAACCTTAGCCTGCATTTAACTGCGTTGAGTGCAGATAGGCCCTGAAAGGTCGGCGAGTTGGACGTGGTGTTTTATGGGTAAAGTTGCGGGCATATCCTATTGCCGTGCTTGCCACGGAACGACCCTTACCGAGGCGTTCCAGGTCGGTGATGGCGTCCGCTGGGTCTATTGCGGCGACGACGAAGGCCGTTCGGGCTGTGGCCTGCTCCAACGCGCTGACGTTTACGAAGAACGCCAGACCCCCATTGCTGACGACCATACGTGGACTGACGAGTTTCGTTTGAAAGCCGCGGCGCACCAGGCGCTTGAGATGCTTTCGACCCGTGATGGAACGGCGCTCGATGTCGGTTGCGGCGCGGGCTCTTTGGCTGGCGCTTATCCGCGCTGGATCGTGCCGATCGGCCTTGATCCGGCGTTACCGGAGACCGGTCCGCAAGACTGGGGCGTCGGCATCAAAGAGGATTTCCTCAGCTCCGCTGGCCAGGCCGCCCTCAAGCGCATGGGTGTCAAACGCTTCGACATCATCACGGCGATCTCTGTCTTGGGGGAGATGGATGATCCCTTGTCCTTCTTCCTCCGTGCCAAGAATTGGCTCGCCAAAGACGGTGTCCTTGTGATTGAAACGCCGTATGCGGCGCTTGCGCTCACACGGACGCTGGCCGGTACGTTCCACTGCCAGTCCGAGGCGGTCTATACGCTCGCTGTCCTCCAGCGTATCGCACAAGCCACGGGCTTCAACATCGTCCGCGGCTGTATGACGGAAACAGCGGGTGGTTCGCTGCGTCTGTTCCTGACCCACGATGATTATGACGGCCACGACTATGTCGTTTGGCGCGAACAGCTCGCCCGTCTTTGGGACGAAGAAAACGCGCTCAGCCTCGTTGGTCGCCAGGCCTATCGCGCCTTTGAAATGCGGGTCAATCAGCGGACGGAGGAGATCTATGCATTCTCCGAGGCGCTGGCTCGCCATGATCTTCACGCCTACCTTCTCGGCACGCATCCGCGCCTGCAAATGGCGCTTGATGCCAGCGGTTTTGACCCGGATGTGATTTCTGCCGCGATCGGTAGCCGTCAGGTGGTCTCACCGTTTGAGGTGATCTCCGAGGAAGAAGCGCGCGCTGCACCGCCGGATGTTCTGATTGCGGATGGTGCCTATCAGCGCGAGGTGCTCGAGAATTGGCATGCCTTCGTGATGGATGGCGGCCGGATCGCGTTCTTGGAGCCAGAGCTCCTGATCGTCGACGGCACCAACTATCCGCGAGAGCTCGGCCGGACCTTGGCTGTCACCGACGGGCCAGGCAGCGTTGAGACCTTGCGTGCGGCCCTCGCGGCCATGCGCCGTCCAGCGCAGCTCGTTGTCACCGGCAAAGAGCGCGCCTAACCCGCGGCGCACTCCTGAAGCACACGGATAGGATCGGCCCGCTTGAGCAGGCGAGACGTCGCGGTGGTTTTCTCCGCGCGAGGCTGTACACCGTCCCGTCAGTAGGAGAGTGCCCGCCGTGCGGCTGTTGTTTCTTGGCGATATTTTCGGCCGTTCGGGTCGCACGGCCGTGGTCGAGCAATTGCCAGGGCTGCGCCAGACGCTGCGGCTCGATTTCGTTGTCGCCAATGGCGAAAACGCGGCGGGGGGTTTTGGCATCACCGCGGGCATCGCGTCCGACCTGTTCGGCGCCGGGGTCGACTGCATCACCACCGGCAACCACGCCTTTGACCAGCGCAACGAGCTTGCGCTTTTTGATGAGGAACCCCGCGTCCTTCGGCCCGCCAATTTCCCCAAAGGCAATCCAGGACGCGGCGCGGGGCTTTACGAAACGCGAAGCGGTGAGCGGGTTTTGGTCGCTCACGTCCAAGGCCAGACTTTCATGCCGCCAACGGATTCCATTGCCCCGGCGATCGAGCGTGAGCTCGCTGGCATGGACCTGGCTGGAGAGGCCGATGCGATCATCGTCGACGTCCATGCCGAGGCGAACAGCGAGAAATACAGTGTCGGCCATTGGCTCGACGGCAAGGTGAGCCTCGTCTGCGGAAGCCACACCCATATCCCCACCGCTGATGTGCAAATCCTACCTGGCGGCACGGCCTTCCAGTCCGATGCGGGTATGTGCGGCGACTATGATAGCGTCATCGGGATGGAGAAATCGGTACCGGTGAACAACTTCCTGACCAAGATGAAGTCAGCGCGCATGCAGCCTGCGGCAGGGGAGGCAACCATCTGCGGCATCATGATTGAGACCGGTCCTGACGGACTGGCAACCCAAGCTGAACCTTTGCGAGTCGGTGGACGCTTGGCGCCGACCCTTCCATCGTTCTAAAAGCAACGGCTTAGTCTACGGGGTTCCGCTTTGATGTTGATGCTGCTCATGATGATGCAGGCGCTTGATCCGCTTGATGTGACAGGGGTGTGGGCCCCGCCCAACGGCAAAGCGCATGTTGAGATCGTCATCGACGAGACAGGCTCCCCGCGCGGTGAGATTATCTGGTACCCTAAGCTTGTCACCGAGGTGATCGCTGGCAGCTCCATTGTGGCGGTCACGGACGACCCTGACGCGCTCCTAGGCGCCGTTCTGGTCGACAGTTTTGAGCAAGGGCGTAGGAAGTGGCGCCGTGGTCTCATCTATGATCCGCGTGCGGGCAAATCGTATAAATCTGCGATCCACCGATCGTCAGAAGACACGCTCGCGGTGCAGGGCTGCCTCTCCATCATCTGCCGGACACAGCAGTGGCGGCGGTTGACCGA